>PMHI01000339.1 GCA_003156615.1 Acidobacteriaceae bacterium
CTCTCTCCGTTGATGTTCAGAAAACTTGGGCCGCTCTGGCCATACGAACAGCCGCAAGAGGCGATGATGCCTGAGGGGAACTTCATTGTCCATTCCATCGACTGCTCTACTTCGGCGAAGCGGCCACTCTGGTCGCGCGTGGATAGGATCGCGGTGAAATCTGTGGGCTCTTCACCGGTGATATGCCGGATCGCATTCAGCGGGTAGATGCCCAGGTCCATGAGCGCTCCGCCGCCGCCGAGTTTTTTGCTCAGTCGCCACACTCCCACCTGCTGCTGAGCGAAAAAGCCGCCCTGGAACGACTGTAATTGACCGATCTTGCCGGATCCGATGATCTCACTGACCTGGATCCAGGTCGGATCAAAGTGCACGCGGTAACCGATCATCAATTTGACCTTCGCTTGGCGGCAGGCATCGATCATCTTGCGGCACTCGGCGCTGGAAATCGCCATCGGCTTTTCGCAGAACACGTGTTTGCCCGCCAGCGTCGCGCGCACCGTGAACTCGCAGTGCAGGCTGTTCGGCAGACCTACGTAGACGGCGTCTACCTCTTTGTTATCGCGGATGCGGTCGAATGTCTCATAGGTGTAAATCGAGGTTTTCGCAATGCCGTACATCTCCGCGTACTTCACGCCCTTTGTGTCCGGATGCCCGGTCACAAGCGCAGTGATCTTTGCCGTTTGCGACTGCGCGCAGGCGCGCATGAAGATGTCGGAAATCGTCCCGAGACCGATGGCGGCGTAGCCGACAGGCCCCCGTGAGGCGCCTACATTTTGGGCATACGATGGCATGCAAGTCCATGCCAACGCCAGGGCGGAGAGCTTGGTAAAGCTGCGACGTTCCATCTCTCAGCAATTTACCCGGATGACTCCGAGAAGTCGAGCACCGGAACGGCTCGCAAACTGGCGAATAGACCGGCATTTGCCATAGAAGGCCTCGGAGCGATTTTCGAGAAATTCCGGACGCCCCTTGAGACAAGGCTTCACCCGCCACTCATGTCAATCCGCTGGTGCGTTTCACGTATTGCCTTTTTCCCTGCCAGTTTGTACAAACCCTATGAGTTTGCTTATGACCAAAAACTGTAATTCTGCTGCTCTGCCTGCGCGGTATGGCCTCAAGCGCAAGGCCAAGAATCCGGGGATGTAATTGCCATTTGGCACTGCCCCAAGCGTCCGACCTCAACAACGTGGCTCGGCCATGCGGGGGGAGTGTGGGCCAGTCCTCGATTCCGAGAAACCTCTCATCGCAGTGAGTGGTTTCTAAAGGACGGCCCGGTTATCTTCCGAGACATTGCCGAAACGCCGGGTTCACGACATGGCGGCACACCATGGGCATCGGGCGAACAATTACATTCTTGAGACCACGGGTTCCGGCGTCGCCCTGCTGGATTGGCGACAACGACGAGTGCGGAAGCTGAGTTACGCGAGAAGGGGTAGCGTAGAATTCCAAAAAGGTGCAACATCGACCTCGCCAATAAATAGTGACTTGATGGGACATCCGGCGCTCGACCTCAATTCAAGAACCGCAGTCGTTATCGGGGGGACATCCGGTATCGGACTGACCCTCGCTAAGGGCCTGGCGGCTGCCGGCGCCAACGTCGTACCCTCGGGACGCCGCCGCGAGCTGGTCGAATCCGTCGTGGCGGATATCAAGAAAGCTGGTCGGGGTGCGCTCGCGCTCACCTGTGATGTCGGCGATCGCTCAAGTCTCGAAATGCTTTCAGAAGCAGTCCGTGCCGAGTTCGGCAAGGTTGATATCCTCGTGAACTGCGCCGGAATCACGCAACGCACGCCCACTCTTGACATGAACGAGAGCGATTGGAATGCGATATTGGAGACGAACCTGAATGGCACACTGCGCGCCTGTCAGGTGTTTGGACGCCACATGATCGAGCGCCAGTACGGCAGGATCATCAACATCGCGTCGCTCTCGTCTTCCCTGGGCATGTACGAGGTGGCTGCCTACGCCGCGAGCAAGGCTGGTGTTGCTTCTCTGACCAAGTCCCTCGCGATCGAGTGGGCACGTTACGGAGTATGCGTGAATGCGTTGGTGCCGGGCGTTTTCCGTACTGCCCTGAATGCGGCTCTATTGGACGGCACACCGCGCGGCCAGGAATTCCTGATGCGGACTCCCGCGGGGCGGTTCGGCTTGGTGGAAGAACTGGTCGGCGCCACCGTATTTTTGGCCTCCGACGCCGCGAGTTTCGTGACTGGCCATTTGCTCGCAGTGGATGGCGGCTTCCTCGCGAGCGGGGTAAATCGGTAATACGAACACACTCCAGATTTCTTTATGAATCTCTCGCCGGCATCGAGGCCTGAGTCCGAATCCCGGTCTGAGAAAAAGACCAGCGCTGCAGCACAAATCGCTCACCAGGTTGGACGCTTCCGGTGGGTTATTTGTACCGTTCTTCTGTTGGGCGTGATGAAGAACTACATGGATCGCCAGGTAATCGGCGTCCTGAAAACCACGCTGCAACATGACTTGGGTTGGAGCGAAATTGATTACGGCAATCTAGTATTCGCTTTTCAGGCCGCCTACGCGCTGGGACTGGTGTTGGTTGGACGATTCATTGATCGGGTTGGGACCCGGTTCGGCTATGCGTTGGCAATGGCCTTTTGGAGCCTGGCCTCACTTGCTCATGGCCTGGCGACTTCGTTCTCGGGTTTTCTCGTGGCTCGTTTTGCCTTGGGTTTTGGAGAATCCGCAGTATTTCCCGCCAGTATGAAGGCGGT
This sequence comes from Acidobacteriaceae bacterium, assembly GCA_003156615.1. The sequence goes on from PMHI01000339.1 coordinate 2,733, forward strand.
TGCGGAGTGGTTTCCCAATAAAGAGCGCGCGCTGGCTACCGGAATCTTTAATGCTGGGAGCAATCTTGGCGCCATCGCTACTCCCCTGATTGTCCCGTGGGTTGCCGTGCATTGGGGCTGGCGCTCGGCCTTCTTCCTGCTGGGAGGAATTGGATTCGTGTGGCTGGCGCTGTGGCTGGCAGTCTACCGCCGCCCGCAGGAGCATTCGTTCTGCTCGTCCGCCGAATTAAACTACATTTGCAGTGGTCGCGACCCACAGATCAGCGTAAAGAAGGTCAGCTTAAGTTGGTTCAAACTGCTGGCTCATCGCCAAACCTGGGCCTTCATACTGGCAAAGTTTATTACCGATCCGGTGTGGTGGTTCTATTTGTTTTGGGTACCCGATTTTCTTCAGCGGGAACATGGTCTGACTCTTCTGAACATCGGGATGCCGATCGTTGTGATTTACTTGATCGCGGACGCCGGCAGCGTGGCGGGGGGATGGCTGTCGTCGTCTCTCATAGGGCGCGGCAGAAGCGTAAACGCAAGCCGGAAATTCGCGATGTTGACTTGTGCTGTCTGCGTCGTGCCGATTGTTTTTGCACCCAAGATCGCTTCGATGTGGGGAGCCGTTCTGGTGATTGGACTCGCGGCGGCAGCCCACCAGGGCTTTTCCTGCAACCTCTTCACCCTGTGTTCGGATATGTTCCCCGAGACGGCGGTTGCATCCGTTGTCGGGATTGGCGGCATGGCGGGCGCTGTCGGCGGAATGCTCATCGCGAAACTCGTCTCTGGCCTTCTGCAGCGGACGCATAGCTATGCGGTGCCATTCTTCCTCGCCGGTTCGGTTTATCTGATCGCGTTGGCGATCATTCATGGTCTGGCTCCCAGGCTGAAACCGGTAGAGTTTGGTGTGGCAGAATCATAGTCTGCAAAAAATGGCTTTTGTCACGGAAAGGCGAATGTCGATCGGGGAAACTCTTCAGCGGTCTCGCGATCAAACCCAGGGGTGTCCGGCCAAGAACGCCCATCGTGCAGAGGCGCCCGTTGCGGTCCCAATATTTTCGTGAACCGGTCGTGCACTAGTTTAGTTAATCGTTACCAGTTGTGCATGGTTCCGTCCAGTTTGCGATTTACCGGTAAATACGCGGCACGGTATGGATACTTCGCCGCCAGGCCCTCGTCAATGTCCACGCCCAATCCCGGTGCATCCCCCGGGCGCATCAGGCCGTTCTCAAACCTGTATGCGTGCGGGAACACTTGGTCTGTTTCGTCAGTATGCTTCATGTACTCCTGAATGCCGAAGTTGTGTACGCTGAGATCGAAGTGCAGCGCTGCCCCCATGCAGACGGGACTCAGGTCGGTGGCCCCATGGGACCCGGTTCGAATCTGGTACATGTCCGCAAGGTTCGCAATTCGGCGCAGATGCGTGATTCCTCCCGCATGCACGACCGCGGTGCGGACGTAATCAATCAACTGCTCCTGTATGAGTTGCTGGCAATCGTAGATAGTGTTGAACACTTCGCCCACAGCCAGGGGAGTCGTGGTGTGCCGGCGAATCAAGCGGAAGCTTTCTTGCAGTTCCGCGGGCGTGGGATCTTCCAACCAGAACAAGTGGTAAGGTTCAAGTTCTTTCCCCAGCCGCGCCGCTTCAATCGGAGTGAGTCGATGATGGACATCGTGCAAGAGGTGTAATTCATTGCCGAACTCCTTGCGCAGACGCGCAAATAGGGACGGAACGAAATTCAGGTACGCTTCTGACGACCAACGATTCTCGGGCGGAGCGTCTTTCTCGGCCGGCTCGTAGTGTATGAATCCGCGGCCTACTCCGTAAGTGCTGGGTAATCCCGGAATGCCAGATTGCGCGCGGATCGCCTTATATCCGCCCTTTATGTAATGCGCCACAGCTTGGACGGTCTCTTCGATTTCGCCACCGCTGGCGTGTCCGTATACCAGCACCGCATCGCGAGATGCGCCGCCAAGCAACTGGTAAAGTGGCGCATTCATGACTTTTCCTTTGATGTCCCACAACGCCGTATCCACTGCTGCAATCGCCGACATCGTCACCGGCCCGCGCCGCCAGTATGCGCCTTTATAAAGGTACTGCCACGTATCTTCGATGCGACGCGCATCTCTTCCAATCAGCAGCGGAATAACGTGATCGTTCAGATAGCTGGCGACCGCCAGTTCGCGCCCGTTCAGGGTGGCATCGCCCAAGCCGTAAGCTCCATCTTCCGTTGTGACCTTGAGCGTCACAAAGTTCCTGCCGGGGCAGCAGACGATTACTTTGGCATCGACGATCTTCATTTGTTTTTGATTCCTGACCGTAGTTCACTGTAGTTCACCGGCGAGTTTAAAACCATGCCATCACGCCCACGATCCCGTCAATGACCACAGATGCGATTTACCTCTTTCGAGAAAATACTGGAGACCCCTCTGCGACGGGGGCCAGGCCGCGCAGAATGATTGTGTGGAGGCCGTCCTGTCTTTGACAAGCAGNNTTGAGGAACGCTCCCGCGCCAATCTGGAAAATTGTCTCTGGCGCGCGTTAAGAATTTTGGCTGTGAAGAACTCGATGTTCGCGAGAAGATTCGCAGGAAGGTTCTCGGGGATGCGGTCACGCCATGGGTTGGGCAAGGATGGCGAAAGCGCAGGTAGGGATGGTGCTGTCATCCTAGATCGTCTGCCGCCGTGCTTCCTGGACAATGTCGACATACAGCCGGGCCGCTTCGGTGATGACGCTCAGATTTCCTGATTTGCAAGCGGCGGCGGATATCAGTTCTCCGCCGATGCCCAGGGCGTCGGCCCCGGCCCGAATGAAATCGGCTGCGGTCTCGAGATTCACGCCGCCGGTGGGAACCATTGGCACTTGCGGCAATGGCGCTTTCAGAGCCTTGATGTATTTCGCCCCTCCTACTGTTCCGCAAGGAAAGATTTTCACAAAATCACTTCCGGCCTTCCAAGCGGTGATGACTTCGGTCGGAGTCAGCGCTCCTGCCATAATGAGTTTGCCTTGCTGTTTCGCAAACTGGACGGTTGCCAAATCAAAGCCGGGGCTGACCAGAAAATCGGCGCCCGCATCGATGCACCGTTCCGCCGCTTCAGCGTCGAGCACGGTACCGGCGCCAATGAGCACGTCGTTACCCATTGACTTCGCGAGTTGGGTAATGACGTCGATTGCGCCCGGCACGGTCATTGTAATTTCGACGATAGGGATGCCTCCGGCACAGACCGCCTCTGCGGCCTGCATAGCTTGCTGCGCAGACGACGCGCGCACCACGGGTACGATTCCGATTTCCACGATCCTGTTGCGGACTTGCTGTTTCGTCATTCGCGTTTCTCCGTCGCGCGATCACTACCGCGGAATCTTTATCTCGCGATCCTGGCTCCGGCTCCTTGGATGAGTTGGGTTACTTCTTTCAATGTGGCCATGGCCGTGTCGCCGGGTGTGGTCATGGCGAGGGCACCGTGCGCGGCGCCGAATTCCACAGCCAACTGCGGGCCCTGGCCGGTCAGAAAACCATAGATGAGTCCGGAGGCGAAAGAGTCGCCGCCGCCCACGCGATCGAAGATCTCAAGACCCTCACGATACTTTGCCTCATAGAACGAGCCATCCACGTAGCAAATTGCGCCCCAGTCGTTCGCGGTTGCGGTCTTTGCCTTGCGCAGCGTTGTCGCCACCACCTGAAAGGGAAACTCTTTGACCACCGATTCGATCATCTTCTTGAATGCTTCGACTTCGATGTTGGACATGTCTTCATCGAGGCCGCTAACCTGGAAACCGAGCGCCGCCGAGAAATCTTCTTCGTTGCCGAGCATCACATCGACCAGGGGCGCCAGAAGGCGATTGACTTCTTGCGCGCGCTTCTTGCCTCCAATTGCTTTCCACAAAGAGTCGCGATAGTTCAAGTCGTAGGAGACAATCGTTCCGTGCTTGCGGGCAGATTTCACCGCCTCGATGGCAACCGCGGGGGTGCTTTCAGAAAGCGCGCAGAAGATGCCGCCGGTGTGGAACCAGCGNNAGCGCAGGACGAACCCCGAACCCTCTCTCCGTGAAATTCAGTCCGTTGCGGACGGTGCGGCCGACGCCGTCGTAATTGACCCGGCGAATGAGGCTCTGGTCGACGCCGCCCTGATAGATGAGGTCCTGAAGCAGACGGCCGACCGGATTATCGGCAATGGCGGTGACGATCGCCGTGTCCAGGCCGAAGCAGCGTTTGAGGCCGCGCGCGACATTATATTCTCCACCGCCCTCGGAGACTTCGAAGGCACGCGTGGTCCAGATGCGCCGGTCGCCCGGATCAAAGCGCAACATCACCTCACCGAGGCTGACCAGGTCCCAGCAGCATGATTCCTTCGCTTTTATGGTGAGGGGCATTTTCTCCTTATTAGTATCCATATTCATCCATTCACCTGCCGATCGGATTTCGCTAATTAGTTCCGCCCTTTCAAAATTCGGTCTGAGAAGTGGATGACCAAGAGAGCCTTAAGACAAGCCTTTCACCCCGCAACCGCTGTCCAGGTACCGATCGGGAGTGGAACCGTTTGCAAAAGGACCAGTAAGAGGCGCCGGCGGCAACGCCACTAACGCCGTGACTCCTGTTTCCCGGGTTGCATCTGGTTCGAGTTGTTCTGCAAGCTTTCGAACGCTTGGATTTCACGCTGTGGTTCCGATCAAGGCCGCTCCGGTTCGCGTATTTCGAGGAACTGATCCGCTGCAATATTGCTTAACACTTGACGTGTCCCGGAAGGCCAAAACACTTCGATCTGGGCTGACTTGGCGTTACCCAGACCGAAATGCAAACGCTTATCGTTCGCGGATTCGTAGCTTCCCGCGGTCGTGGCGAAGCGCGTCTGTCCGTTGACCTGCACCCGCGCGCCCAGCCCGTCACGATTACTNNGTGGTGATAGCGTCGATCCAGCCATCGTTGTTGAGATCACCAAATGCCGCGCCCCGTCCAGAGACTAGCGCATCGGTTCCCGGGTCGACGCGTTCGAAACGGCCATTATGATTCAGGGTCAGGAGCGTGGGTTCCAGGTAGTGCAACGAAGGATCGATGGCCTCTACGTTGTTGAGTACATGTCCCTGAGTGATGAACAGGTCTTTCTGCCCATCATTGTCGAAATCCTCCAGGCCAACGCCCCAGCCAGAGGTTGCTCCCGAAAGCATGGACACTCCAGTTTGCAAGCCGCGGTCGCTGAACAAGCCGTTGCCATCGTTGTGAAAGACGGCATAAGTCTGGCGCGGCAAAGTTGTGACAATCACGTCCGGCTTTCCGTCATTATCGTAATCCTGAAATACTACGCCCATGCCGGACAGCGGTCCGCCATCCAAAGACAGCGCCGCGCCCGCCTGGAGCGCGACTTCGCTAAACGTGCCGTTGCCGTTGTTGTGAAACAGAAATTGTTGCATACCATCGTTGGCAACATAGATGTCGGTAAATCCATCGCCATCATAATCGGCGAAGGCCACACCCAAGCCGTGGCCTTTCCTGGCTGCAATTCCGGAGCGTTGGCTCACATCCTCGAAGGTGCCATCTCCGCGATTGTGGTAGAGAATGTTGGTGGTGCGGGGAAATTCTCCGGGAGGACAGTAGGTGTGAAAATTGCCGCCGCAGTCCTTGCTGTGCTGCATATCCCAATCCATGTAGCGAGTAACAAACAGATCGAGCTTTCCGTCATTGTCATAGTCGAAAAACCCAGCCGAAACCGACCACCCCCCGCCCGCGACGCCGGCCTTGGCGGTAACGTCGGTGAAAGTGCCATCTCCGTTATTGTGATACAGGGTGTTCTTGCCATAGTTCGTTACGTAGAGATCGGGATAACCGTCATTGTCGTAATCGCCGACCGCCACGCCCATGCCATAGTTTCCATCGCCGGCATTTGCCAGGCCCGCCTGCTCGGTGACGTCGGTGAAGGTCCCGTCTTTGTTTTGCCTGTAAAGCCGGTTCCAATAGCGAGGATCATGGCGAAGGAAATTTTCCGGATGCATGGGGTCTACGAGGCCACCATTCACCAGGAATATATCCAATAATCCATCGTTGTTGTAATCGAGCAGGGCGACTCCGCCCGGCATGGTTTCGATCAGATATTTCTGAGGCGTGGGGGAATTCTGCAGCGTGAAATCCACTCCTTTCGGCAGCTTAACTTCGAGAATCGAGCCGCCGATCGCAGCGAGCGAAACTAACAGAACCGAGGCAGAGACGATTTGGGAGACAGGGTTCAGCATCCCGACACTATTCCTATACCGTTAACGCCCAGCGTAGCCACTTCAAAAGAGCTGAAGCCCATGGTTCTAGAACACAAACCGCAACGCGAACTGAATCAGTCGGGGATTGGTTCCCGGCGCGGTGGCGGTTACCACACAAAGTTAGCGCTGTTGGTGTTACAGCATATTGTATTCGGCGGAGGCTTGCCGAGGTTGTGCGTCAATTCCCGAGCTCGGCCGATCCCACTAGTGGAAGCACGTCACGGCGCCGAACCTGGAATTGCTGGCGGAGCCGTTCTGTGCGCCGGAGAGTGAGATCGGACCGCGCGGTCTCACGGGGCTGTGACCGCCGGCTGAAAAGCCTCCGTCAGCGATGTAATTGTCAGCGCGCTCTTTAGTTGCTCTAGCGTGCTGGAAGTATTGAGCGAAATCGTGACCGGCGCACCGGGTAGCAGATCAAAGTAATTGTCGGACATCTGAACATCCAGATCTCCCAGCGCAATGTAAACGTTCCTCGCCAAGCTCGCGGTGCGCAAGGTCATGCTGTACCCTCCATCGATTTTGGTAAGGC
>PMHI01000334.1:0-1821 GCA_003156615.1 Acidobacteriaceae bacterium
AAAATCATCGGGTAGTGCCACATTCTCCTGCTCAACATGATGCAGCCTGTAGCTGGCTCCGACCAAGGTTGGATCCTCGCCGGACGGGAATCGTGTATCGTCCTATTCTGACTCCAGGTAATGTTTCTCCGGCAGCTCGCGCAGTCTCTGAGCTGCAAGTTCGGGCGTCATGTCGCGCTGGGGCGATGCCAGCAACTCAAAGCCCACCATAAACTTCTTAATCGTGGCTGAGCGCAACAGCGGGGGAAAGAAGTGTGCATGAAAGTGCCACTCCCTATGTTCTTCGCCGTCGGTCGGGCGCTGGTGAAAACCCATCGAGTAGGGGAAGGCTGTGTGGAACAGGTTGTCATAGCGCGTGGTCAAACGTTTTAGCATATCCGCCAGACCGGCGCGTTCCCCCGCATTCAATGCATCGATATCGGCAACATGCCGCTTGCTGACGAGCAAGGTCTCAAATGGCCAGGTCGCCCAGAAAGGTACCACGGCAACAAAGAATTCATTCTGGCAGACGATTCGTTCTCCTAGGCCTAGCTCCAACGCGGAATAATCACACAAAAGACAACCACCCTGCTTCCGCCGATACTCATCGAGCGACTCCTGCTCATTTCGCGGTTCGTTTGGAATCGTTTGCGTAGCCCATATCTGACCATGGGGATGAGGATTGCTGGCCCCCATCATCGCACCGCGGTTTTCGAATATCTGGACGTGGTTGATCGATGGGAAACCGCCAAGNNCATCCGCGCCAGCGTCAAATCGTGACGGGGCGAGAAACAGACGACGCGACAAACGCCGGCCTCGGTCGCGGCGATCAGCAGATTCTTATGGCCATCCTCGATCGTCAGGTTCGGCAGGTCCGACTGCAGGGCGGAGAAGTCGTTGTCAAAAACAAAAGTTGTGGAATACGCAGGATTGCGCATCCCTTCCGCGCGTGCGTTGCCCGGACACAAATAACACTCTGGATCGTAGGGGGGAGAGGACAAACCTACGGGTTTCTCGACTTGCCCTTGCCAGGGACGCTCTGTGCGATTGGGTGAAACAATAATCCAGTTGCGCGCGAGCGGATTGTATCGGCGATGCGACTTCCCTTCTAGCTTATGCAGTTCCATGCCGCTCCATCCTGTCCCGTGCCGCTGAAATCAATTCTAGGTGGGATCTCGATCGTTAGCTCGGTGCCGGCTCCGGGGCGGCCACTCAGCCTCCGATAGGCGCGAGGGCGATTGACTCCCTCCTTGATTCCGATCAACCCGTAGACAGTTTCTCCAGTTCCGTTTGAGAGCAAAATAGAATAGGGGGTTCGCCTCGCGGTCAAGTGTAAATGTTCACTTGGGACACCACCCGGCTAATGGCGCCGTTCGGGCTCGGACTGTCCGGCTTAAGCCCCAGCCGCAAGGAACTGAACAAACCCAGCAACTGGGCCAGCATCACGTCCACAGGTGCGCGGTAGTCGTCGCCGAGGTCTGGTGCGTGCAGGGAAAGGACATGATCCGCGATCGGGCCGAGCCGATCCGTAGAGTCGGGAGTCACCACTACTCGGAGCTTCCCCAGTTGCTTTCTGTGGACTTCCTCAAGCAGGTCCAGTTCATAGTTCCGCCGCCGGCGATCTCGGGAAACCAAGCTCACGAAGAGCGTGTTTCCATCGAGCGCCGACATGGGGCCGTGCCGCAGCCCCAAACTAGATTCCGACATGGTGTATATCTTGCCCGCAGTCAGCTCGAGCAGCTTCAGCGCGGATTCCTGGGCCACGGCGCGCAGTACTCCAGAACCCACAAAGCATGCTTTTGCGAAGTCTTCCTGGGCCATCGCAGCGGCAACTTCCTGGGC
>PMHI01000334.1:1840-14388 GCA_003156615.1 Acidobacteriaceae bacterium
GCCAGCCCGCGGTCGTTCGCCGTGTCGTCCAGGACAAGCACGAAGGCGCGGTCCGGGGTCTTCTCACAAATCGCAGCCATCGGTCCGGTCTGGTTGCAAGTGACCAGCACATGAGCCACGTTGGGGTATCTTTCGATCGCAGCTTCGAGTACGGCCAACCCCTCGGAACTCTCGCCCGAACGCGAAAACGAAATCCACAGGTACGGCCGGTCCGGAAACACGAAATCCTCAAAGTTGGTCAGAAGGTCGGTGCTCGGAACCGCCCACACTTCGCATCCCCACAACCGGCGCAGCAAGGGCGCCAGCGCCCGCCCGACGTAGTCGGAAGTCCCCGCGCCCACAAGAAATACGGTAGGGCGGAGCAAGTACTCTGCACCGAGGTGTCCTCCTCGGAGGAACTGTATCAAGTCGGGCCGCCGCTCCGCGCAAATCCTATACGTGGTCTGCCAGGTCGCGGGCTGATGCAGGATTTCGTGCGGAGTGTAGCGGGTGCCGCGGGCTTCTTTTTCCTTATCGCTTGCGCCGATCAACGCCTGAAGTCCGTCGATTACGCGCCCCTGAACCAAGTTTCCTCCTTTCCAACTCTACCCCACTGCACTATACTCACAGGCATTCGCGAAATGTATAGAAATGTTTAGCAACTACTATAGCAACAAAACGAAACCACCTCAAACTGCTGGGCGAGGGACAGGAAAAGCGCGGGCGGTTGCCGTCATCGGGGAACTCAACGTGGACCTCGTCGCCAGCGGATTGACTTCCGCCCCGGTGCTTGGCCGCGAGGTTCTGGCGGAAGATTTCCAGACTGTTCTGGGCAGCGCGTCTGCGATTTTCGCCTGTGGCGCGGCGCGACTGGGGCATCCCGTGAGTTTCTTCAGTAAGGTCGGAGACGACGAATACGGACGTTTCTCGCTCGATTGCCTTAAGAAGGCCGGTATTTCCACGGAGAATGTCGCCTCCCTTCCGAGCTCGAAGACGGGCATCACCATTTCGCTGAGCACGCGCCTTGATCGCGCATTGGTGACGGTCCTGGGGGCGATTTCCGAGTTGCGTTTCAAGGATCTGGATCTCGAAGCCTTACAGGGACACAGCCACCTTCACATGACTTCCTTTTTTCTGCAGACAGCTCTGCGCCCGTCNNCAGTCATCCTGGGGCCCGGACGTTTGGAGGGTGATGGATGAAACCACCATTCTTTTTATCAATCAGGAAGAAGCGCTTCATTTGACGAGGAAAACAAATGTCCGGGAAGCGCTCAAGCGGTTAGCCGAAAGAGCGCGCTGCGTCGTGGTCAAACTCGGCCCCCGCGGAGCGATCGCAGCGGCTGACGGCCAGGTCGTCTCCGCGCCGCCCTTCAAGGTTTCTCCCGTAGACACGACTGGCGCCGGAGACTCGTTCGCGGCGGGCTTCGTGCATGCTTTCCTCTGTGGCCGCGATTTGCACGGATGCCTGGTCGAAGGCAACGCCTGCGGTGCTCTATCTACGCTCGAGGTGGGAGGCACAGCCGGGCAGCCCGACCTGGCGAGCCTATCGAAATTCCGGCGCCGCAATTCCAGCCCCCTGGCCACCAAGCAAAGCGTCAGACGAGCGTAACCGCAACTCCGGACTTCTTCAGCGCGCTCAGGGCTGGCTTGGGAATGTGTGAGTCGGTGATGACGTGGTGAAGAGAAGAAGTGGGAGCAATCAAGGAAAGACTGCGTTTTCCGAATTTACTGGAATCGCAAACCACCACCGTCGTCTTGGAAATCTCAATCATCGCGCGGTTCACCTTCGACTCGAGGAGATTGGGTGTGCTCAGTCCATACTGAACGTCGAACCCGTCGACGCCCAGAAATAGGATGTCGCCGTGCAATTTGTGGAGTGTCTCCTCGGCGATGGGCCCCACCAGAGAAAACGAGTTCTTTCTTAGACTGCCCCCGGTCAGAATAACTTCCAGCGCCGACCCGGAGAGTTCGGCGGCGATGTTCACCGCGTTGGTAATGATCGTCAGGTGTTGAAAGTTTCGCAGGGTGCGAGCGATGGCGGTCGTCGTAGTGCCGGAATCAAGAATCACCACTTGCCCTTCCGCGACCATCCGTGCGGCAGCCGCAGCAATCTGCAACTTTTCCTTGCGATGCAGCTTCTCTTTTTCTCGTAAGCTGGGGTCTTCGAGAGCACCGTCGCTTGCGGGCAGCGCTCCCCCATGCGTGCGATGAACGCGGCCCTTTACGTGGAGGATCTCCAGGTCCTTACGGATGGTGACTTGGGAAGTGTGGAAATGCCTGGCCAAGTCGATGACCAAGACCCGACCGTCGCGATGCAGTAGCTCGAGGATTGCTCTCTGTCGTTCTTCGCTTAGCATTCGTTCGTCCACGCTATTCCGGTCGAGCCTGAAGAAGCAGATGTTGATGGAAGTCGGTAGAAATTCTAGCCTGTGGGCCGTGTACTTTTCCGAGATCTTTGTTATTGACGTAGTCGATGATGCGATAGGCGCCGTCCTCGAGACCGCGCAGTTCGATCGGCCCCGTCCAATGCCGGGCGAAAAAGGCATAGTAAAGTTCCCGGTTTTTCCGGATCACATGAGCCTCCGGACGATCGAACCCTATGTCGTAAAGGTCTCCGAGGTATTCGCCTCTCGACAGCATCTTGTCTTTGTATANNCCGCCCACACCCACGGTGGAGGCGAAATCAATCGCCCCGTCGCTCAACTCGACGTGGTCGCCAAAATAAGGCACGTTGTCGCCCATGAGAGCCTTCAAGGTCTTTCCCTTGGAGCGGATCTGAAACGAACTTTCCGGATCGGATGCGACGGACATATTGAAATGCGGCATGGTGAAGAACGAGTAGGCGGTGCCGCAGGGACAAAACTCCACCAGCGCGTCCGGCTTCACGCTGCGGGCGGTCTCATAAATCTCCCGAAAGAAATCGGGCAGCGCCTCGACCGAGTCTTCCGCACGCTTGTGATGATGGGCGGAATTGTAGCAAGGCGGGACGCCGTTCATGTGCTGACCATCAAGTTTGAGGCCGTCGAATCCCCAATCTCCGAGAAGTTTCCGAACCAGCGCTTTGTGGTATTCCACAACCTCTCGGTCGGCTGGACATAGATAAAACGAGTTCCACCAGGAGATCTTCCGCTTCGAGCCGTCGCGATTCAGCAGAAGGAAGTCGGGGTGGTTTTTGAGCAGCTCGGAATCCGAGACGGCGCTTAGCGGCGACCACCACAGTTGCGCTTTGAATCCCTCGTCATGAACGCGATCGACGAGGGCTTTCATGTCCACATCGCCGTGGGGAAATTTCTTCGGGTCGAGGTCCCAATCGCCGTAGTTGTTCTGCCAGCCATCGTCTAACGTCACCCAGGAGAAACCCATTTTCTTAACGGTAGGAAGGGTGTCATAGACCTGCTTAAGTTGCATCGACCGCCCGTAACCCCAGGCGCACCAGATTGGGCCAAAAGCGCTGTCGGGAGCCGAAGCCATGTGAAATCCCTGCCGCACCATGAGGCGGCGGTATCCGGCGAGGGTGCGAAAGTAGTCCCCCTGATGCACGGAAACAAAGGTGCGCAGGGTATGGAAGCTCTCTCCCGGCTCCAGCGTGCGCTCCCGAGTGGAGCGGACGGCCACGTGAGCATGACTTGCGTCGGGCATGGAAACGGGAAGGGAGATGAGCCGCGGTCCAGGCTCGACGTGACCTACCGCCAGTCCAAGGTCTTTGCGCCACACATCGATAATGGGAGTCCCACCGCCGTAGTCGCTGGCGTTCATGCCGAGAAAATTCTCCTGCTTGAATCCTGCGCGCAACGGAACCACCCAATCTGGCCGCTTCTCGTAGGAACCGCTTTGGTAAGACCAGAAGGCAGGGCCATGTGCGACGGGCATAGCGCTCAGCAAATATTGATGGTTGGCCCAGCCCCGGATGGCGAGTCGAGCAGATCCTTCGTTCTTGTATGTAATGTCAAAGATGGCGAAGGACGGAAACTCAGAATAAATCGTCACCGAGATGTCCTTGCGCAAATCGCCGGATTTTCCGGTCAGCGAAAGCCGCTCGCCCGAGCCAAATGCGTCAGACACAGGCTCCCGGCGGCTCGCGCTCAGGGCAAAGTCGCTCCAGGTGCGAATGCCGGTAACCGTCTCCGACGCGGAAAACGGAGCCAGAACCTTTGGATTTGGCCCCAACAACGCGACGACACGACTGCGGAGGTGGTGGTCGAACTCAATCCGCAAAACTGAGCTCTGGATCTGAAGATCAGAAACGCCGTTGCCCCCGGTGGCAGGAGCGGAGTCGCGGACCGGACTATTCTGCCCCGAGCTCCACCGAGGCAGGGCAAGGCCGAGCAAGGCCGAGCAGGTTTGAACCAGGGCTTGCCGGCGCGTGATCATCGAAGGGCTCCCTTGAGCATTTTCATGATCTCACGCCGCCCGCCTCCGCCAATATTGCGATATGTTGCGAATCCATTTCTTTTACTTTCTATTGCACTGCTTGTCAAGCAGCGATGGCCGGCGATTCGCCATATTCGATACACATTGAACTCGTTCGTAATTATTCGTAATATGCAGAAAGTCGGCGGGACCGGAACGACGACGTAGGGCTTTGCGAGAAGACTCTTCGAGGAGCATGGTTTGAAGTCAGTGATTCAGCCGGAACGCCGCTCCAGCGCCACCCTCCGGGATGCCGTGAACCGCAATCGCGTCGCGGGAAAAGGGGGAGTCTATGCGGTCTGCTCCGCGCATCCCTCGGTCATCGACGCTGCCATCCGCCAGGCCATGGAAGACGATTCTTTCCTCCTGGTGGAGTCGACCTCCAGTCAGGTCAATCAACTGGGCGGTTACACCGGGCAGACGCCGGGCCAGTTCGCCGATTTTGTCCACTCCGCGGCGCGGCATTTGGGGCTTCCCGCCGATCGAATATTGCTGGGCGGAGATCACCTCGGGCCATTTCCGTGGAGGGCGACAGCCTCGAGTAACGCCCTGAAAAAGGCCTGCCAATTGGTTCGCGCTTGTGTGCGGGCCGGATACGGAAAGATCCATCTCGATGCAAGCATGGCGTGTGCTGGGGACACAAAGCTGCTGCCGGAACGCATTGTCGCCGAGCGCGCGGCCATGCTTTGCGAAGCTGCCGAAGAGGCTCTGAAAGACTTACCGCAAGGCGCCGCCCTTCCTCTGTATGTCATCGGGACCGAAGTGCCGGCCCCCGGGGGCGAGTCGGCTTCGGGAACACCTCCGGTCGCGACTACGGTCGAGAGTCTCCATCGGACTCTGCAAATCTTTCAACTGGCGTTTGAACAGAAAGGCTTGTCCGCAGCCTGGCAAAGAGTGGTCGGTGTGGTGGTGCAGCCCGGGGTGGAGTTCGGCGACGACGTGGTATTTGAATACGATGGCAGCAGAGCGCGCTCACTCTCGCTAGGATTGCCTCGCAGCCCTTCGCTGGTATATGAGGCGCACTCCACGGACTACCAGTCTCCCAGAGCTCTGGCTCAAATGGTCAAAGACCACTTCGCTATTCTGAAAGTCGGCCCCTGGTTGACCTTCGCGTTCCGGGAAGCTGTGTTTGCTTTGAGCGCGATCGAACGAGAGATGTTTGCCGGGGAAAAAGCCCTGAGGTTGTCGAAGGTGCGGGAGGTTCTCGATCGGGCGATGCTGCGCCAACCCGCCTACTGGCGCTCCTACTATCACGGGGATGATCGGCAACTACGGCTCTCGCGAGCCTACAGTTATAGCGACCGCTGCCGATACTACTGGCACGAGCCTGCGGTCCGGGCAGAGATCGCACGCCTGGTCGATAACCTCAAGACGCACTCGTTTCCTCTGACGCTCGTGAGCCAGTATCTTCCCCAGGAGTACGAGGCGATCAGAGCGGGACAAATCGAGGAACAGCCCGAGGCCATCATTCGATATCACATTCAGCTCGTACTGCGGGTCTATGCGACAGCGTGTGGACTGACGAGGCATGGCCTTCCGTAGGCCAGCAGTGGCCTCCGCCGGGCCCGGGGTTCGCGCTGAACCGATAACGGGCTTCTCGACTGGATGCGCCCCGAAAGATCCCAGTTGACAAAAGCCATCAAACGCAAGTAAAAGTAATCGTTCGTAATAATTGAACAGCAATGTCTGCAGCTTCGACACCCATCTCAGGAGGCTAGCCATGGCCGTGCGTTTCCATACCCGACAGATTCTCGGGGCTCTCCTTCTCCTGGCAGTCATTCCCTTCGCCACGCCGCTGTGGGCCCAAAAGGATGCTGGAGCCATTGTAGGTCTGGTGCACGATGCCACGGGTGCGGTGATCGCGGATGCCAAGGTGACCGTGGTGGATGTCGATCGCGGCACCCTATTGACCCTCTCCACCAATCATGACGGAGAATATGTGGCCAGCCCACTCAAGATCGGCCGTTACCGTGTCACCGTCGAGAAGCAGGGATTCAAGAAGGAAGTTGCCGGCCCGGTTGAAGTCAACATTCAGGATCGCGTCAACGTGGACCTCAAACTTCAGCCTGGCATGGCAACGGAAACTATCACCGTCACGGCCGAGGGCGCACAACTCGACACCGAAACCTCCGATCTCGGACAAGTGGTCGACAGCCAACGTATCAACGCACTTCCCTTGAACGGACGCAACTACGCGCAACTGGCTCTACTCGGGGTCGGTATTGCTGCCGCCGAACCCGGATCGCGTGTCGAAACCACCTATGGCTTCAGCTCTAACGGCGCGCGGTCGCTGCAAAATAACTTCCTGCTCGACGGCATCGATAACAATGCGAATCTGGGCGACGTCCTCAACGGAGCCGCTTATGTCGTCCAGCCCGCCGTGGATGCCATCGCCGAGTTCAAGGTTGAAACCAACTCCTACAGTGCGGAGTTCGGCCGCGGGAATGGCGCCATCATGAACGCGGTCATCAAGTCGGGCACCAACCGGCTCCACGGCGACCTGTGGGAGTTTCTGCGCAACGACAAAGTCGACGCGATTAACGCCTTCGACATCTTCGGTCAGCAGCCTTACAAGCAGAACCAGTTCGGCTTTACGCTGGGCGGGCCCATCGTCAAGAACAAACTGTTCTTTTTCGGAGATTACGAGGGCCTGCGCATTCGCCAGGCACTGCCGCAACTGTCCACCGTACCCACGCCAGCCGAGGTGAGCGGGGATTTCTCCGCGTTTCTCCAGCTCAACAATCCCATCCCGGGGGTGGTCGATTGCAGCGGCCACCCCACGTATCAGGGAGAGATCTTTAATCCAGTGCTGGCTCAAAGTACTTCGATGTACAACGGCGGAGTTTGCAGCGTCCCGATCGGGACTACTTCGAGCGGTGTACCGACCAATATCTTCCAGGGTAACAGTGGCCTGAATACACCGATCGATCCCCTCGGACAGGAGCTGGCCAATTTGTTTCCAGCGCCCAATGTCAACATCAGTACTCTCGAGGCCGCGGGCAACTACCTGTCCGATCCCGAACGCAGCGAAACGGAGAACAAGTTCGACATTCGCATCGACCAGACCATCAGCAACAAGGATAATTTTTTCGTCCGCTTCAGTTACGGCAACGACAGTAATTTCCTTCCCTCACCATTCCACAACGTGCTCGACGGTGGCAGCTTTCAGGATGGCTTCAGCGACAACACAGCCGAGGGTCTGGCTGCCAGCGAGATACACTCGTTTCACAGCCACCTGATCAACGAATTTCGCTTCGGCTTCAATCACCTCAGCTCCCATCGCTACAATCTGTATTCGAACGACAATGTTTCGGCCGAGCTCGCCATTCCCTTTCCCGGAGTTCCGTTCGAAGCGGGCCAGAACATCGGCGGATTGCCTTCTCTTAGTTTCGGTGACGGCACCGCGACCATTGGCGCCTCAGAATACCTTCCCGCGATCGAACACCAGCACAGCTACGTTTTTACCGACAATCTGAGCTGGACCCGGGGACGCCATTCCACGAAGTTCGGCGCCGAGCTTCGCTTCGAACAGTTCACGATACTCGAGCCGGCCGCCGCTCGTGGCTCCATGGACTTCGGCGGCGGCTTCCTCATCAATGACAATCTCGCCGACCCCGGCACCGGGGGCGAGGCCTTCGCCTCTTTCATGCAGGGCATCAGCGATGGCGGATCCATTACCAGCGTGAACCCGAACATCATCTATAACCGCCAGATTTATGCGGTCTATGCTCTCGACGACTTCAAAGCAACTCCGCGGCTCACCCTGAACCTGGGCCTCCGCTACGAACTCTTCACGACCATAAAAGAAGCCGATAACCACCAGGCCACGTTCAATTTCAACACGCTTTCCTTGATTGCTCCCAGCGGACAAAACACGCCATTGACGCCCACGCTCGGCACCGAGCTCACCATTCAGAACAACGGTTCTCCCGGTCTTATCAGCCCCGATCTCAATAATTTCGCGCCCCGCATTGGATTGGCTTACCAACTGTCTGACAAGCTTGTCCTGCGCAGCGGCTACGGAATCTTCTATGGCGGCCAGGAAAACGGACCGTTCTCAAACCCGAGCCCCGGCTTTAATCCTCCCTATTTATCTTCGGAGGCATTCGACACTCCCTGTACCGCGCCCACCGCGAATCCAGGGCTCAATCAGACAGATTGCTCGATCTCGGCCGCGAACAACGGGGGTTTGGCGCTCAACGTACTGGCGCAGGGCTTCCCCTCCACATCGCTCAGCAACCCGAACGCACCCGAGCTTTACTCGCTCGATCCGCGTCTGGTGACGCCCTACACCCAGCAGTGGCATCTCGGTTTCGAGTACCAATTGCCCGCCGACACCGTTCTGGAACTTTCCTACGCCGGCTCTCGCGGATTGAAGCTCTTCGCTTTCTACAATGGCAATCAGGCGGTTCCCGTCCTGGGGACGGACTCGCTTCCCACCGCGCCGCGACGTCCCGCGCAGAACAACAACTGGCCCGGCGCTGGCGGCCCCTGTGATCTGAATCCTGCGAATAACTATGCGGACGCCAGCAATTGCAATCCAGCGCTCGATGTCGGCATCGACACCTTCCGCTCGAATGCACTGTCGAATTACAACTCGCTGCAGGTTCGTTTGGAGAAGCGCTACACTCACGGAATCCAGTACGAAGCGGCTTACACCTGGGCGCACGCCTTAGATACCGCTTCCAGCGCCAGCCTGGGCTCGGTGAACAACGGAGATTTCCAGGACCAGCGATTCCCTCAGGCTAACTACGGCAATTCCGACTTCGACGTGCGTCAGCGCTTCGTTTTCAACTATATCTACGATTTGCCCTTCGGTCGCGGGCGCAAGTTTGGGAGCGACGCTTCCGGTGTCATCAACCAGATTCTTGGCAACTGGCAAATGGCCGGCGTGCTTTCCGTGGCCACCGGCAATTACTACACGGCCACGGACATCAACGATATCTCCGGCGGCGATTGCGGCGGCACCGTTGGGTACTATTGCTCACGCCCCGCCGTGGTCGGCAATCCCAATGCCAAGCCGTGCGTCCCGGGAACGCTGTTCAACACCTGTGCCTTTGCCGACGACAGCACCATCCCCGGAATTATCCCTCTGGGAACATTTGGCAGTGCCGGACGCAACATCATCGAGGGCCCGGGATACAAGACCTGGGATACTTCTCTGGTGAAACAATTTCCCATCAACGAACAAAAACATCTCGAATTCCGCGCGGAATTCTTCAATGTGCTGAACCATGTGAATTATTTGTTTGGACAGTTTGGCGCGATCAGCGCCGAGCCCACGCCCCTCGAACTTGGCCAGAGCAGCTTCGGATATCCTCTGGCAGCGCGCCCGCCTCGACAGATCCAGTTCGCATTGAAGTTCTATTTCTGAATCTGTTTTGCAGTCGAGCGGTCACGCACGCGGCCGCATGCACCGTTTCGAACGAGAGATGATGAAACCCAATTTCTTGACTACCGGGAAGCCCGACGTTGCCTATGCCGCGCTTGTCGTGCTTGTTCTGGTGCTGGCGCCGTCACTTGCCGGACAAGCCGGAGCCACCTACTATGTGTCAGCCACCGGCAACAACAGCAACCCTGGCACCCTCAGCGCGCCTTGGCTCACCATCCAGCATGCGGCGAACACAGTCAAGGCAGGCGCCACAGTGTACGTCTTGGGAGGCGTTTACCACGAGTCCGTGAACTTTTCGAGGTCTGGAACGGCATCGGAGCCGATTACATTCGAAAGCTATCCCGGAGAGACCGCGGTCATCGACGGGACCGGTGTGAGCTGCTGCGGCTCATCGCAGACGCAGGGTCTTATTAATATGACGGGAAGCCTGAGCTATATCACCATCAGCGGATTTGAAATCCGCAATTACACCACCAGCAAAGCCGCAGACACTCCGGCTGGCGTCTGGATCACAGGCTCGGGCACGGGGATCCAGATTCTGAACAATCTGGTGCACAACATCACGACCACGTCGGAGGCCAACGGCAACGCTTTCGGCATCTCCGTGTACGGCACCTCGAAGACTCCCATCACGCAGTTGGTCATCAGCGGCAACGAGGTCTACGACCTGAGGACCGGGCAGAGCGAATCGCTGAATGTGGATGGCAACGTGACCCATTTTCGCATCACCAATAACCTCGTGCACGACAACGACAACATCGGCATCGACGCAATAGGATACGAAGGCGTCGGTCCGGTTGGCTACGACGAGGCTATGTATGGGGAAATCAGCGGGAACACGATCTACAACATCAGCGGCATCACGAATGCCGGTGAAGGCGACGAATACGACGCCGACGGACTCTATTGTGACGGCTGCGCCTATGTCACGATCGAGCGGAACGTGATCCTNNGGGAAGTCTCCGTGTTACGGCAGATATGTTACGGTGCGCAACAACATATTCTACAAGTCGAACGCGTGTGGTAACTCGATCGGCGGTTACGCGGCCGCGTCCAAAGCGGGCGGCCAGAGCAATGGAGGAGGCAGCAGTTACCACGACGTCTTCGTCAACAATTCTTTGTACAACAACGCTACCCAACCGGGCAGCGCATCTGAAGGCGGCTCAACCGGCGAATTCCAAATTCAGTACCAGGTGGGCAGCGCTCAAGGAAACATCTACGAAAACAACATTGTCTACGCCGGCGCATACAACACCTGGATCTTCAGCTACGTCCCCTTTTCGGCGTCGTATCNNCGAGTTTTTCAAACTGGCAGACCTCCAGCAGGGAGGACACAAACTCGCTGAATACGAATCCCCTCTTCGTCGATCTGGGAGCCGCACCTCCAAACTTTGACACCGAACCATCTTCCCCGGCCGTTGGAGGGGGCAGCACCAGCCTCTCGTGCAGCGATGGCTGGTGTGATCCCCATGGCAGTTCCCCGGACTCCATCTATGGCAGCACTGACTTCCTCGGCAATCCTCGGACGAGCGGCTCGAACATCGACATTGGCGCCTACGAAAACACTGGAGTCGCAGTCGCCAACTCATTGAAAGCGAATTTGACCCCGGGGACATACACTCTCGAGCCCGGTCAGGCGACTACGCTGACGGTCTCTGTGTCCGCCGTTCCCGGCGGCGGCGGTGTGCCGAGCGGTACAGTCAACTTCATGCTTGGGTCAACCCTGTTGTCGACACGAACTGTGCTGCCAACCGGCGCCAACACGTCTGCGGCGAGTCTGCCGCTCAGTGCGTCACAGCTCGCGCAAGGCCCCAACACGTTGACGGCAGTGTACTCCGGGAATTCGATCGCTCCGTGTTGCCCTGTGTCCGGACCGCCGGCTACCGTCTACGGCCACGCGACTTCGTCGCCCATCACGGTGACGTTGCGATAGATTTCTGGAAACCACCAAAAAAGGGCCCTTTGCCCTCGACAGCGGTCTCGGACGCCTTTGGAAGGTACTAGTTCTGCGCCATCATCGTTCTCAGGTGACAGGTTCCCTCTTTGCCGACGTGCGGATGCGACTCGCTCTGCCCCGATAACAACCCAGGCCACGGCTCGTGCGAAAGCGATCCCGAAACGTGACCTCGGCAGCGACCAGGATTCGTACCATCTTTGCCTTACTTTGCAAATGGTTTCGACTCAGAATTCAAGAAACCCTCACATAATTTTACAGTTTCGGGCTTGGGACAGCGGTATGATCCGAGCAAGGAACGCCGGCCGTCTGCGCGATGCTATGAGGAATTCCAGTCTTCGTTTTCCAGGTTTTCTGGCGATCAGGAGCAGGCTGCGCCCTGAGTTCGTCTTTCAGGTGGCGTTCTTGTTTCTTGTGGTCGTGTTTCACCCGCATCGGTTGCGGGGGCAGGCTGCTGCGCCAGGGGCAGGAGGACGGACCATTCACGGCGTGGTGAAGTCGGGCAATATGCCGATTCCCGGAGCTGGAGTTTCCGCGGCGAGTGCGGCCACGAAGGAACGGGTCAATACCTGGACGGATGTGGATGGCACTTACCGGTTGCAGATTCCCGCCGATGGGCACTATACCGTTCAGGTGCAGATGGCGGCGTTTGCCGGAAAAGCGCAAGAAGTGGTGTTGGATGCAGCCCATCAGGACGTGCCGGTAAATTTTGAGCTGGTTCTGCTGTCGCGGGCACGGGAGGCTGCCAACGAACAGCGGCGGGCGAATGCGGGCGGCCGAGGGTTTCAGAGTCTTTCCGTGGTTCAGAGTGGA
>PMHI01000446.1:0-136 GCA_003156615.1 Acidobacteriaceae bacterium
TATGACCACGGCAACGGAACAAACCGCGCTACTTTCGCAAACCGCACCGGCTAAGGGCATTCAGGTCACCGAGAAGGCCCTGGCAAAGGTGCGCAGTGCGATGGCTAAGGAAGGCATTTCGCCCGAGCAGGGCGGA
>PMHI01000446.1:176-997 GCA_003156615.1 Acidobacteriaceae bacterium
ATCCCCAGGCCACGAAGTCGTGTGGCTGTGGGACTTCGTTCTCGGCCTGATGGTGTGGCCGCAGTGATTGTGTGGCGCGGGCACTCTTGCCCGCGAAGGTTTTACACCACGGCGCGACCGTCCTCGCCCAGCACATAAGCGCCCTGGGCTTGCACCGTTGCCAGGTTGTGCTTGAGTTGTGCTTGATTAAGTAGGCAGGAATGACGAACTCGTCTTTCACCACGATTACCGCCAAGCCCGCACCTGAGGAAACTCAGTCCTGCTGGTCGTGCGGCACCATGCGCGCCGCCCATTTCTGCGAAGCTTGTGGCAAGGTTCAGCCTCCGGCTCCGGTGGACTACTTCACGTTCTTTGGGCTGCCGCGCAAGTTGAATCTCGATGTCGCCGCCCTGGACAAGGATTTTTACGAACTGAGCCGCAAGCTGCATCCCGATCTGAACGCACGCGCCGGCAGCCAGGAGCAGGAGTGGAGCCTGCAACAGAGTTCTCTGCTCAACGATGCGCACCGCACTTTGAAAGATCCGATCAAGCGCACTGAGTATCTTTTGAAGCTGGAAGGCGTGGAACTGGAAGAGCAATCTAAATCGGCAACTGAGCAAGCGCGCTCCACCGGACAAGTCAAGAAGCAGATCGTTCCTCCCGATTTGCTGGAGGAAGTCTTCGATCTGAATCTGCAACTTGAAGAACTCCGCATGCACAAGAAGATGGGCGAGGACGACCCCGCTCTGATCGAGGAAATCGGCCGGCAGAAGCTGGAACTGGAGGAGAAGCACGAGGCTCTCCTCGACGAGCTACAGGCTTACTGGAAGACCTGGGATGGA
>PMHI01000446.1:1062-7106 GCA_003156615.1 Acidobacteriaceae bacterium
TTACAAAATTGCCAAAATTACAAAATGGCTCCTGATCGCATTGTCGGCATCGACCTGGGCACCACGAACTCTCTCGTGGCCTTCATGCAAGGGGAGAGCCCTGTCGTGATTCCCGGCGACGACGGTTCGAATCTTGTGCCTTCGGTGGTGGCGCTCGACCGGAACAATCAGCCCGTCATCGGCAATGCCGCGCGCAAGCATCTCACCGAGACGCCGGAGCGCGCCGTCTACTCGATCAAACGCCTGATGGGCCGTGGGGTTGACGACATTCAGGAAGAATTAAAGTTCTTCCCCTTCCGCCTCGCCGAGGACTTGCAAGCCGGCGAAGTGCTGCGCATCAAGCTCGGCGAAAAGACCTTTACCCCGCCAGAAATCTCGGCTCTGATTCTCCGCCAACTCAAACGCAACGCCGAGCGCTTCTTCGGGGCGCAAGTCACCCAGGCTGTCATCACCGTGCCCGCATATTTCAACGATGCGCAGCGCCAGGCCACAAAAGACGCAGGCCGCATCGCCGGTCTCGAAGTCCTGCGCCTGGTCAACGAACCCACCGCCGCGTCGCTCGCCTACGGCCTCGACAAGAAGCAGAACGGCATCGTGGCTGTCTACGATCTCGGCGGCGGCACCTTCGACATCTCCATTCTCAAGCTGCACGATGGAATCTTCGAAGTCATCTCCACCAACGGCGACACCCATCTCGGCGGCGACGACATCGACAATCTGCTGATCACGATCGCCCTCGACGACACTCTCGGCGACCTGGGCCTCGACCTTCGCCGCAACGCCGAAGCGGTACAGGCCATTCGCAATAGCGTGATTGAAGCCAAGATCGCGCTCTCCTCGCAGCCCTCGGTGAAGCTCAATGTCGAATTGCCCGGCGGCAATCGCTATCTGCGCGAGATCACGCGCGAACAGTTCGAACAACTCATCCAACCCATCATCGACCGCACGGTCGCACCCTGCAAGCAAGCTCTGAAAGATGCCGGCCTCAAGCCCGAACAGATTGACGAAGTTGTCCTTGTCGGCGGCTCCACGCGCATTCCTAAAGTTCGCGCTCTAGTCAAAGAACTGTTCCAACGCGAGCCGCACACCGACTTGAATCCCGACGAGGTTGTGGCTTTGGGCGCGGCGGTGCAAGCCAACATTCTGGGCGGCGGCTCCGCAGCAACCGAGAATATGCTGCTGCTCGATGTCACGCCCCTGTCGCTCGGTATCGAGGTCGCGGGTGGAGTCACTGACAAGATCATTCTGCGCAACTCAACCATCCCCGCATCGGCGACCCAGTTCTACACCACGCAAATCGACGGCCAGGCCAACGTCGCCATTCATGTGCTGCAAGGCGAACGTGAACTCGCGAAGGATTGCCGGTCGCTGGCGCGTTTCGATCTCAAAGGCATCCCGCCCATGGCCGCNNGAGCAGCGCAGCGGCAAAGAGGCGGAAATTCAGGTTCAGCCGAGCTACGGCCTCACCGACGAGCAGGTCGAAGGCATGATTCTCGACTCTTTCGACAGCGCGGAAGAAGATTTCCGGCAGCGGCAGGTCATCGAAGCGCGCAACGAAGCTGCGAACATCCTCGCCGCGCTCGACAAAGGCAAGAAGAGTCCGGCTTGGGGCCACCTCACCACCGACGAGAAGAAAAAGATTGCGAAGATGGAGAAAGCCTTGATCGCGGTAANNCTAATGATGGATAGCGCCGTCTCCGTCGCGCTAAAAGGTAAAACCATGGAGGAAGCCGACATGGGCGAAGGCCCCACCGCGCCGCATCCCATGGCAAAGGCGGAGTTTGAATAAGTAGCGCCGGCGTTCTCGCCGGCCAGAGATATATCAGGAGCCGTCATGGCAGAAGAAAAAACACAGGGCGCCGGCACAGCCACAGAAGAAGCTCCCGGCGAAAACACGGTGCAGATTACGTTCTTGCCCGAAGGCAAGACCGTGCAGTTCGAGCACGGCAAGCTGCCCTATGAAGATCATGGCAAGGAAGAGTCGATTCTCGACGTCGCGCTGAACTTCGGAGTCACGCTCGACCACGCCTGCGGCGGTAACTGCGCCTGCACCACCTGCCACGTGTGGATCAAAGAGGGCGCCGAAAATCTTTCGCCGATGGATGACGATGAAGCCGACCGCCTGGACATGGCCGCCGATTTGCAGTTAAACTCTCGTCTCGGCTGCCAGGTGCAGATTACGAAGCCCGGCAAGGTGGTCGTCGAGATCCCAGCCTGGAACCGGAATTACATATCGGAGGAACACCATTGAGANNTTTGCGAGGGAACTCCCCATGACCAAATCTATCACCTGGGACGACGCCGAAGACATCGGCATCCTGCTCTCCGAAGTTCATCCCGAACTCGATCCGCTCACCGTCCGCTTCACCGACCTGCATCGCTACGTCACCGAACTGCCCGACTTCAAAGGCGATCCGAAGACCTCCAACGAAGGTAAGCTCGAAGCCATCCAAATGGCATGGCACGAAGAATTCCAAGACCGCACCCGGGGGTAACGACACGAGGCAGCTGAGTGAATCGGAGGCGTCATGAACGGCCCTTCCACGATCCCAACCAAATCGCTGCCATTCCCCTGCTCGCGCCGCGCCACCCTAGTGTCCTCTGCCCTTGTTACGATCCTCGCGCTGATTTTCTCCTCCGCCGCCACCGCCGCGCCCCAATCCTCGACGCTCGTAACTCTCGCCAAAATTCGCGAAGATTGGGTGCAGGCGCTTCGCACCAAGCAGCTCGAACCCATTCTGAAGTTCTATGCCCCGGACGCCGTCTTCCTTCAACCCACCGGCGAACGCATCACCGGCTCCGCTGCCCTCCGAACCCTGTTCCAAACCATAATGGCCACCTTCGACAGCGACCTGATGCTCCACAGCCAGAATCTCGAAGCATCCGGCGATCTCGCCTATGACAGCGGCGACTTCCAGGAAAACTTAACCACCATCGCCACCGGCGCTAAAATCAAAGCCAAAGGCAGCTACATCATCATTTTTAAACGCCAGCTAAACGGCGGTTGGCAAATCACTCAGCAGGTCTGGACCGGTGCCCCGCCACCTGGCACGTAAGCCATAACCACAATCGCCGTTAACGGACGGGCGAACAGCCAGTACTGCCTTCGCCCACCTCTTCGAATCCTTTTACATTTCCTTGACAAGTGGCGCCGCGGGCTGGCGTACGCTTTCTTAGAACCGTTGTGGCGAGGCCTCTCCCCGGAATCCTCTCCATCAACTTTTCTCTCAAACTGTAAAGGGCACGGCTCTCTCACGCCGTGCCCTCTTTTCTTGCCTAAGGTCGCATTCTTGGACGAAACGCCCTTCGCTACCCGACCGTCGCCGCCACCTGCTCTTCCACGCTGGCTTCGCGCAGAAACTTCGTCGCCTCCTCCGGCGGTGTGGGATTAATGTAGAAACCCGTGCCCCATTCGAATCCCGCCGTCTTGGTGAGCTTTGGCATGAACTCGATATGCCAGTGATAGTGGTCGTTGGTCGGATCCTGCGCCGGCGAAGTATGTACCACCAGGTTATATGGCGGATTGTCCAGCACCCGGTCGGCCTTGATCAGCAAAGTCTTCAGCGCCTTGGCCAGATTCTCAAACATGTGCGACGACGAATTCTCAAACGCCGACTCATGCTGCTTCGGCAAAACCCAGGTCTCGAACGGGAAGCGCGGCGCGTAAGGCGCAATGGTTAGGAAGTTTTCGTTCTCAGCCACCACGCGGCTTCCGTTTTCAAGTTCCTGCTGAATGATGTCGCAGAACACGCAACGCTCTTTATACAGGAAGTACTGCTTCGCGCCTTCCAGTTCCTGAACCACGTTGATCGGCAGAATCGGCAGCGCGATCAGTTGCGAGTGCGCATGCTCGAGCGACGCTCCCGCCGCCTCGCCGTGGTTCTTGAACAACAGGATGTACTTAAACCGCCGGTCTTTCTTCAGATCGAGAATCCGGTCCCGGAACGTCCATAGCACATCTTCAATCCGCTTCGGAGGCAGCGTCGCCAGGCTCGCATTGTGATCGGGCGTCTCGATAATCACTTCGTGCGCCCCAATGCCGTTCATGCGGTCGAACATTCCCTCGGCCTGCCGGTTCAGCGTGCCTTCAATTCCCAGAGCCGGAAACTTGTTCGGCACCACGCGCACCGTCCAGCCCGGCGTGTCCCGCTGGGACGCCGGTCCGCCATTCGACCCCGGACGGTAAGCCTGAATCTCGGGCGGCGTCTTACTCTCGTTCCCGTAGCAAAAGGGACAGAACCCGCCCTTCAACTTCACGTTTTCTCGCGCGAAATCCGTGGGACGTTTCGCCCGGTCTGTGGAAATAATCACCCAGCGGCCAACAATAGGATCTTTTCTTAGTTCAGGCACGCGCCAAACCTCTCTACTAGGATAGACAAACCTTCGTACTAAGCCGTCAGGGAGGAATTTTGAAACACTTCAATCTGCGGCTGGCTGGCTTTGGACTCCGAATAGTATACGCTTACCGGATCGGAGCGCTACTGGCACGAAAGTGGAAATCTCCGCAGGTACTCGCGTGCCACCGCCGCGATCTGCCGCCGCTTGCACCGGTCCACTGCCGGACTTTCCCCGGCTTCGCATCGCGCGTAGTCCGCGTCTTGACCTTCACAAAGCACGGAACATCGCCTTATCATCCCAATCAGGTCCATCTCTCCCCCAGCGCGAGACCGGAAACTCCGCGACCTTCGTGTAGCCCAGCTTCCTGACATGGAAATAGGCCGCCTGTTTTCCCCGCTGCCAGGTGCGATAATGCGCAGATGTCTTCTCCGCCGGTACGGCGAGGGCTACACCGGAGTTCCTCTCTGCACCATATCCGGTGGCGGAGGGTCGGGCGCAACATGCAAGGCAGTCATAACGCCCACGGTCGGTGCCGCGGCCTATCAGCCGTCGTTCGGCGCCACGCCAGGTTGGGACATGGCGACAGGCCTCGGCAGCGTCAATGCCTATAACCTGGTGTTCGACACTGCCTGGAAGTAAAAGAAGTAATTTCGCGGGTGCTGGTCCTTGTCTCTGTCTCTCCGTTCTTTGGAGTGACTTTGGAGTGACAAGGATCTGCCCTGTTTTGCCGGAGCCCGGGCGAAACGGAGGGGGAAGCCGAACGGGTGTGGATTTTGATCTCGCCGACGAGCCGACTGCGACTCGCCGGTTTTCAACCGGCGGGGATTTCTGCCAACGGCGTTGCTCTGCCTGAGCCACACCGTTCTCGAACGCAAAACTCTGTCATCCCGACGCTAAAAACGTTTATATGTTCCGAATATGCCGAATAAGGATTTTGCTACCACCATCATCCAGACTCTGCGCCAGCAAGGCTTTCAGGCCTACCTGGCAGGCGGATGCGTCCGCGATCTTCTTCTCCAGCGCGAGCCCACGGACTACGACGTGGCGACCAACGCGACGCCTGCGCAGGTAATGGAAATGTTTCCTGAAACCTACGCTGTGGGAGCGCAGTTTGGCGTAGCCTTAGTGCCGCTGCCCACGGAGCAGCGCACGAACGGAGACGATACCGTATTGCCGCAAACCCACGCCGTCGAAGTGGCAACCTTCCGCAGTGATCTTGGCTACTCCGACGGGCGCCACCCCGATGAAGTGCGCTTCAGCCAGGATCCGCGCGAGGACGTTGCCCGCCGCGACTTTACGATCAATGGCATGCTGCTCGACCCGGTGAGCGGCGAAGTGCTCGACTTTGTGGGCGGACGAAACGACGTCGCAGCCAAGCTCATCCGCGCCATCGGCGACCCGGAGAGGCGTTTCGCGGAAGACAAACTTCGCATGCTTCGGGCGGTGCGCTTTGCGGCGCGCTTTAAGTACGAAATCGAAGCGGAGACGCTCTCTGCGATCCAACACCTTGCTCGCGAAATCCCAGCGGTCTCGCGAGAGCGCGTTCGCGATGAACTCACCAAGATGCTTACCGAGGGCCATGCCCGGCGAGCCTTTCTCCTGCTCGATGAGAGCGGGCTGCTCAAGGAAGTGTTGCCGGAAATCTCGGCCATGAAAGGAGTCGAGCAACCCCCTGAGTTTCATCCCGAAGGGGACGTGTTTGCGCA
>PMHI01000446.1:7120-9203 GCA_003156615.1 Acidobacteriaceae bacterium
GGCGTCAAGATTGCGGAGGACATCTGCGGCCGCCTGCGTTTCTCCAACCAAGATGCAACCCAGGTGCTTGCCCTGGTCGACAATCACATGCGCTTCGGTGACGCCACACGGATGAACCAGTCGACGCTGAAGAAATTCCTGCGCCTGGCCGGCTTCGATGAACATCTCGCGTTGCATCGCGCCGACTGCCTGGCCAGTCACGGCAATCTGAGCACCTATGAATTCGTCCAAAAGAAGCTCGCCGAGATTCCTCCGGAGAAGATTCGCCCAGCGGCATTGATTACCGGCGACGACTTGATCGCTGCCGGATACGTGCCCGGCCCAAAGTTTCGCGAGATTCTGGAGGCCGTGGAAGACGCTCAGCTCGAGGGACGATTGCTTTCGCACGAAACAGCGCTCGAGTTCGTGAAGCGTGAGTTCCCCCTGTGAGCCTGCCGGTTCGCCGAATTCCGCTTGCGCCACGGGAGTGCTAGAATCGGACCCTCTGTTGGTCAGCGGATGGCAGTAATTGGCTCTTTCGGGCAATCCTTTTTTCGAACACCGTTTTCCAACACAATGACTCACAGAACATGAAAGTCACAGAAAAAGACGTTGCCTACGTGGCCGATCTGGCCAACCTAGAGCTTTCCAGGGAAGAGCGCGCCGGCATGGTGCGCGATCTGAATTCGATTCTCGATTACATCGAGAGGCTCAACGAACTCGACACGTCGCACGTCGAACCGATGGCGCAAATATCGGATCGTTACGGCGTCGATGAATCCAGGCAGGGCAGCGAGAGATTTTCGTACGCGAATCGCGACGATATTCCCGAGGGACTGCGCAAGTCTTTACCCCAGGAAGTCGCGCTGGAGAATGCGCCGGATGCGGACGGAACGTTCTTCCGAGTGCCGAAGGTGATTGAAAGATAGCGGTCCGTGATCAGTGGCCAATCGTCCGTTTGCGATGGAAGGAGTGACTCGCTGACTACCGACTACTCTGAATCGTCCATGGAACTGACCCAACTCACCATTGACTCCGCCCGCGCCGCCGTCGAGGAGCGCAAGACGACCGCGCTCGCGCTCGCCGAAGTGCACTACGCCCGGATACTGAAAGAAGATGGAGAGATCGGCGCCTACCTTACGCTCTGCAAAGAGCGCGCACTGGAGCAGGCCGACCGCATCGACCGTATGGCCGCCGAGGGCAAGCTGTTGCCACCGCTGGGCGGCGTGCCGGTCGGGATCAAGGATGTGATGTCAACCCGCGGTGTGCGCACCACGGCGGGATCGAAGATTCTGAGCAACTACGTTCCTCCTTATGATTCGACCGCGGTGGCGCGCCTGGAGGCTGCGGGCGCAGTGGTTCTCGGCAAGACGAACTGCGACGAATTCGCCATGGGCTCTTCGAACGAGAACTCGGCATTTCATCCGGTGCACAATCCGCGCGACCTGAGCCGCGTACCAGGCGGATCTTCCGGCGGTTCGGCAGCGGCAGTTGCCGCAGATATGGCGGTGGTTGCCCTCGGTTCGGACACGGGAGGATCGATTCGGCAGCCCGCATCGTTCTGCGGAGTGGTCGGTTTGATGCCTACTTACGGACGAGTTTCACGTTACGGACTGATCGCGTTTGCCTCTTCGCTCGATCACATTGGCCCGCTGGCGAAGACGGTAAAAGACAGTGCCATCGTGTTGCGCACGATTGCCGGGCGCGACCCGATGGATTCAACTTCGGCGGATGTGCCGGTACCGGATTATGTTGGGGAACTGGAAAAGCCCGTGCGCGGCTTGAAGGTGGGCGTGGCCAAAGAGTATTTCGGTGACGGACTCGACGATGAAGTCCGCCATGCGGTTGAGTCGGCCATCGACAAATTGAAAACTTTGGGCTGCGAGGTGGCGCCGATTTCATTGCCGCACACGCCCTATGCGATTCCTGCCTATTACTTGATCGCAACTGCGGAAGCGTCTTCGAACCTTGCACGTTATGACGGTGTGCGCTACAGCTATCGCGCGCCGGGCGTGACCTCGCTCTCCGAGATGTATCGGCGCAGCCGTGATGAGGGTTTCGGGGCCGAAGTTAAGCGCCGCATCATGCTCGGCACTTACGCGCT
>PMHI01000600.1:0-270 GCA_003156615.1 Acidobacteriaceae bacterium
CAGTGGGAAAGAAATTGAAAGAGCTGGCACGCGCCAACCAGGTGCTGTGCGTCACCCACCTCCCGCAAATCGCCACCTTTGCCGACCACCACTACGTCATCGAGAAGAAAGAGCGCAACGGACGCACGCGCACCTCGATCCGCCCCGTCTCCGGCGACGAACGCACCGAAGAAGTAGCCCGCATGCTCAGCGGCGCCAAGCTCACGGATACCTCGCGCAAGCACGCCGAGCAGATGATCAAAGCCAATGGGTAGCGCCGACGTCCCGCCG
>PMHI01000600.1:328-8329 GCA_003156615.1 Acidobacteriaceae bacterium
ATGGAAACCATCACCATCCACAAGGCAAAAACTCAGCTCTCCCGGCTCATCGAAAAGGCCTGTCGTGGTGAGGAGATCGTCATTGCGCGAGGCAAGCAACCGGTGGTTAAGCTGGTGGCGATCGCAGGCAAGCGCGGAGATCGTAAACCCGGAGCGTGGAAAGGAAAGATTTCCTACACTTCCGATGCGTTCGACCCGCTCACTGACCAGGAATTGAAGGATTTGGGTTTCGAATGAAGCGCCGTCTCTGTTAGCCGACCCAATCGTGGGCTGCGAGGAATGTGAAGGTTCTGCTCGATACGCACGTGCTGGTTTGGTGGATGGAAGATGCCACCCGGCTTTCCAAACAGGCCGCAAAGATAATCGCAGATTCGTGCAACCAAGTTCTGATCTCGGCCGCAGTAGGCTGGGAGCTTGCGATTAAGGTAGGCACAGGCAAAATGAAACCGCGATCGATCCTTCAGGACTTGGATCGCGTTCTCGAACGCGAATCATTCTCGGAAGTTCCCATTATGCTGGGCACAGCGGTGCGCGCAGGTTTACTTCCCCTCCACCATCGCGATCCATTCGATCGACTGTTGGTGGCCCAAGCTCAATCGCTGAGTGTGCCCATTCTCAGCGCCGACGCCGTTCTTGACTTGTACGAGGTTAAGCGACTGTGGTAGCCCGCCGCTTGCTGCGTCCAATCCCCGCCTGCTGCTAATCCCCGCCGTTTCTGTGGCTTACGTTGACCAGAAGGGTACTTTCCGGTAGTTTGTTAGTATCACCTGAATGGGGTTCGTGTACCCTGACCGTACGGATTCGAGACCCATTTTTGCATCTTAAATGGTCTGGGGGAGATCATTACCGTAATGGGAGTGGGAGTTTGAGAGTGTTAAACCGCCAGGGAAAAACCGTGCTTTTGCTGAAGCCGCGAGGGTTCTGCGCCGGGGTGGTGCGGGCCATCGATGTGGTCCGTATTGCGCTCGAAGCCTTTGGGCCGCCCATTTATGTGCGCAAGGAGATCGTCCATAACAGCTTCGTGGTCGACGAGTTGCGCGGCAAAGGCGCGATCTTCGTCGATAGCGAGGACGAAGTACCCAACGGCGAGCGGGTGATCTACAGTGCACACGGAGTTTCGCCCGAGGTGCGGGAGCACAGCTCCCGGCGCGGGTTGCGCGTCATCGATGCGACCTGTCCGCTGGTCACCAAGGTGCATGTGGAAGCGGTAAAATTTGCCAAAGAAGGCTATTCGCTGATCCTGATCGGACACCACGATCACGATGAAGTGATTGGAACCTTGGGCGAGGCTCCGCTGGTGACCCAAGTCGTGGGCACTCCGGAGCAGGTGAAGTCGCTGACTGTGCCGGACCCGGATCGCGTGGCTTATCTCACGCAGACCACGCTGAGCCTGGACGAAACCAAAGACATCATCGCGGCCTTGAAGAAAAAGTTTCCCAATATCAAAGGCCCGGCGGCGCAGGATATCTGCTATGCCACGGAGAACCGGCAGGTGGCCGTGAAGCAGGTCGCCTCGGAAGCGGATCTGCTACTGGTGGTCGGGTCGGAAAACAGTTCCAATTCAAATCGTCTGGTCGAGGTGGCGCGGAATCTGGGTACGACCGCGCATCTCATTGATAGCTACAACGACATTGAGTCTGAGTGGTTGGTGAACGTGAAAACGATCGCGCTGACGGCCGGCGCTTCCGCGCCCGAGTGCTTGGTCGAGGAAACCATGAAGTATCTCGCCAGCAAGGGCTTCGACAACGTGCAGGAACTCGAAGTGATGCCNNGCGGACTAACGGAGCCATATATTGATGGATACAAACTCCCCTGACTCGAACTTAGCCTCCGCACCACAACTTCGCTTTGGCAAGATCGACGGACTGGCCGGCCGTGTAGCCGCAGCGGTGGGCGCCGCCCGCAAGCTTCTCTTGGCCGCACAGCACGAGGATGGCTATTGGTGCGGGGAGCTGGAAGCCGACACCACGCTCGAGTCGGATTACATTCTGCTGCACACGCTGCTCGGCACCGGTGAACCCGAGCGCTTCCAGAAGGCAGCCAACTGGATTGTCCAGCATCAGAATGAGGATGGCGGCTGGAGTATTTATCCGGCGGGGCCGTCGAATATCAGCGTTTCGGTGAAGGCGTATTTTGGGTTGAAGCTGGCGGGATACTCGGCGGATCATCCCGTGCTGCAGCGCGCCCGCAACAAGATCCTCGAACTCGGCGGAGTGACTGAGGTCAACACCTTCACCAAGATCTATCTGTGCTTCTTCGGCCAGTACGATTACGATGCGGTGCCGGCGATTCCTCCGGAGATCGTGCTGTTTCCCAACTGGTTCTGGTTCAACCTCTATGAGATTTCGGCTTGGTCGCGGGCCATCCTGGTGCCGCTTTCCATCTGCTACGCCAAGAAACCATTTAAGAAGATTCCGCGGGAGATGGGCGTCGAAGAGTTATTCGTGGGCGGCATGTCGAAGTCGCGCATGCACCTGCGCTGGTCGAAGAAACTGATTTCATGGCGGAATTTCTTTCTTTGTCTTGACCGCATGACGCATTGGTTTGAGTGGGTACACATCCGGCCGCTGCGCTCGATCGCGTTGAAGAGCGCGGAGANNGCCATGCGCTGCCAGGGATATTCGCTCGATGATCCGCAGGTGATCCGGGCGCTCGATGAGTTCGAGAAGTTGGGAATCGAGGAAGGCGAAACCTTCCGCATGCAACCGTGCATGTCCCCAGTCTGGGATACGGCATATGCCATGTTCGCCCTCGGCGAGGCGGGAGTTCCCGCGAAGGATGCTCGAATGGTGAAGTGTGCGGACTGGATCCTGCAGAAACAGGTGCGGAATCCGGGGGACTGGCAGATCAAGAACAAGAAGGGCAAGCCGGGCGGATGGTACTTCGAATTCAACAACGAGTTTTATCCCGATGTGGATGACAGCGCGATGGTTTGCCTGGCGTTGAGCCGTGTCGAGCATCCCAATGGACGCTACCAGCGCGAATCGGTACAGCGCGCCATCGACTGGATCCTATCGATGCAGTGCAAGAACGGTGGCTGGGCATCATTCGACAAAGATAACGACCGTATGGTGTTCCAACATGTGCCGTTCGCCGACCACAACGCCATGCTCGACCCGCCCACGGTGGATATCACGGGGCGCATCCTCGAGATGATGGCTGCCTACGGTTACGACAAGAAACATCCGGCGGTGAAGCGGGCGATTCAATTCATTCGCCAGGAACAGGAGCCGGATGGGAGCTGGTTCGGACGCTGGGGCGTGAACTACATCTATGGTACGGCGCTGGTGCTGCGCGGCCTCGAAGCCATTGGGATGGACAACCACGAGCCTTGCATACAGCAGGCGGCGGAGTGGCTGCGCATGGGGCAGAACCCAGACGGCGGTTGGGGCGAGAGCTGCGGCTCCTACGACGATCCCACCACCCGCGGCGTGGGCCCCAGCACCCCTTCGCAAACCGCGTGGGCGATTCTGGGATTGCTGGCCGTGGGCGATACGCGCAGCGATTCGGTGGCCCGCGGAATTGCTTACCTCTTGCGCACGCAGAAAGAAGACGGTTCGTGGGATGAGCCTTACTGCACCGGCACGGGCTTTCCCTGCGTGTTCTATTTGCAGTATCACCTCTACCGGCAGTACTTCCCGCTGCTCGCGCTGACGACGTACGCCAAGGTGATGGAAAAAGTGGAAAGCTAGTTCTCAGTTCTCAGAATCCCTTCCAAGCATGCGGCCTGACTGAGAACTGAGAACCGAGAACTGAGAACTGCTTCTGAAAGCCTTCGTCACGGGCGCAACCGGATTCCTCGGCAGTCACGTGACCCGTGTTCTAGCCGAGGGGGGAGCCGACCTGCGGCTGCTGGTGCGCACAACCAGCAATCTGAAGAATCTGGAAGGTTTGAAGGCCGAGACGGCGACGGGTGATCTCCGCGATTCTGTGTCCCTTGAAAAGGCCATGGCGGGCTGCGANNCGCTCGAATGTGGAGGGCACGCGGGCGATTCTGGCCGCGGCGCGCAAGAACGCATTGCGGTGCGTGATATACACATCGAGCGTGGCCACGATGGGATTCACAGGGAATGGGCATCCTGCGGACGAGGACTCTCCAGTTTCGCTAGCTGACATGATTGGGCACTACAAGCGGTCGAAGTTTATGGCCGAACAGGTGGCGCTTGAAGCCGGTCGGGGCGGAATGCGGGTGGTGACGGTGAATCCGACGACGCCGGTGGGCGAACAGGATATTAAGCCGACTCCGACGGGACGGATCGTCGTGGACTTTCTGAAGAAGAAGTTTCCCGCGTATGTGGAGACGGGATTGAACCTGGTCGATGTTCGGGAATGCGCGCTCGGACACGTGGCAGCGCTCGAAAAAGGCAAGAGCGGCGAGCGCTACATTCTGGGCGGCGAGAACCTGACGTTGAAGCAGATTCTGGATAAGCTGGGAGCGATCGCAGGTCTGCCGTCGCCCAAACTGAAGCTGCCTTACGTTGTCGCCTACGCCGCCGGCGCAGTGGATGAGACGGTGTCGGGCAGGCTGCTGGGACGCGAGCCGCGCGCGACCATCGAGACGGTGCGCATGGGAAAGAAAAAGATGTGGGCCAGTTCGGGCAAGGCGGAGCGAGAACTGGGCTGGAAGACGATGCCTGCGGATGGAGCATTGCGTAGGGCGGTAGAGTGGTTCCGGGCCAACGGGTATGCCTAAAATCGCAATCGTAGCAGCGCTGGAGCGCGAGGTCAGTGGGCTGACCAAGGGTTGCAGTCGCGTCGAGCGTGAGTACGGAGGCCGCAAGTTTGTTTTCTTTGAGCGGGACGAGATGGTTGTCCTCTGCGGCGGAATCGGCCTGGAGGCGGCGCGTCGAGCGGCCGAAGCCGTGATCGCGTTGTACCGCCCCACGCGGATAGAGTCGGTGGGATTTGCAGGAGCCCTCGATAGGAGCCTGGGTAGCGGCGATGTTTTCGCGCCCGCCGTTGTGATTGATGCGCGCGACGGCAGCCGCGTCCAGATCGAAGGCGGAAACAGACAAGGTATGCTGGTGACTTTCATGGAGGTGGCCGGGACCGCTCAGAAAGCAAACCTGGCGCAGGCCTATGGTGCGCACGCGGTCGACATGGAAGCGTCGGCGGTGGCTGCGGCGGCCCGCGCCCACGGGATTCCGTTCGGAGCGACCAAAGTGATCTCCGATCAGCTGAATTTTGAAATGCCGGGGATGGCACGATTTATCGACCCGCAGGGACGGTTCAGAACAGCCAGCTTTGCCGTATTTGCCGCCTTGCGGCCATGGCTGTGGAGGCGGGTCGCCCTACTCGCCAGCAACAGCGGCAAGGCAGCGAGGGTGCTGAGCGAACATCTGGAGCGTTTTCGGCAGGAACTGGGCCAAGCATCAGCCCAGCCANNCGAGATTCCACATGCGGGGGCGGTTGCTGTTCGCGGTCGTCTTATGTGTGGCCATGCGCCTGGCCGCGCAGTCGCCGCCCACTACCGTGTACACCGAGAGCTTTCGCCAGGGTGCGACCCATGTCTTAGAAGATGGCTTTGAGGCGAAGCTCACGCCGCAAGACGCGGTTTACCGCGAGCGCATCAAAGATTCGCTTGGGTCCGACCGGTATGCGTTCTCGATCGTTCCACGCGGACCGGAGGGCGATACTGAGATCACATCCTGGCAAGTGAAATTGGTGGACTTGCGCCATACGATTTACGACAACGTTTTGCTGGCATCGCAGAATGCCTCCGATGATTCGAAGGACGATCCAAAGAATTCTTTCTGGAAGCTGGAGCCCTCGATCTTTGCGGCCGTTCCCGTGGGCGCCAAGCGAATCATCAAGGTAGAGAGTTTTTATGTGGTGCTGCAAGTGAAGGCGTATCACTTCACGCCGCTGGATTCGCCCTATCTGGATTCGATGACGGTGGCAGTGGAGTTCCGGAATACGGACCCGAGGCAGGCAGAGCCTCCCGCGAAATAGCATCCGCGTGTTGGAATCGGCCTGCGCCGATAAATGACGATCAGTGAAGCGCATACGAAGTAGAGTTCATCTAAGGGCAGATGGGAATTGCCGGACAAATCGCGATCGAAGACCGCAGCCAGTCGATTCCCGCCACCATGCTGGCCGCCGTTTACCGTGGCGTGAATGACGTCCGCCTGGAAACGGTTCCCTTACCCGCGATTGGTGCCGGGGAGCTGCTGGTACGGGTGCACACCTGCGGGGTTTGCGGCACGGACCTGAAGAAGATCGCCTCGGGATCGCATTCCGCGCCCCGCATCTTCGGCCACGAAACCTCAGGGGTGGTGGCGGCGGTAGGCGCGGGAGTAACGAAGTTCGAGCCCGGCGACCGGGTCGTAGTGTTTCATCACATCCCCTGCCGGAATTGTTATTACTGCCGACACAAAACTTTCGCGCAATGCGCGAGTTATAAGAAAGTGGGATGCACGGCCGGATTCGAGCCCTCCGGAGGAGGCTTCGCCGAATACGTTCGGGTGATGGATTGGATCGTCCAGCACGGCACGGTTAAGATCCCTGCTGGCGTCTCCTTCGAGCAGGCCTGTTTCGTGGAGCCGGTGAATACCTGCATGAAAGGGATCGATGCCTTGCGCTTGCAGCCGGGCGAGACGGTGCTGTCGATGGGGCAGGGCCCAATCGGTATCATACTNNAGGATGCGGTTCGCTCGGTGCGGGAGCAGACAGAAGGGCGTGGTGCCGACGCTGTCATCTTGGCGG
Source organism: Acidobacteriaceae bacterium (assembly GCA_003156615.1). Next base: position 7,034 of record PMHI01000600.1, read on the forward strand.
TGGGCAGCAATGCCTTGATCCGTCCCGCGATGGATGCGGCCCGCCCCGGCGGTAGGGTATTGTTGTTTGCGCAAACGCAGCGCGGCGAGGTGGTTGTCGATCCCGCTGCGATCTGCATGGACGAGAAGACGCTTGTGGGGTCCTATAGCGCGTCTGTCGATTTGCAGGAAGACTCGGTTCGTTTTGTGATGGACCGGGAAATGGACCTGGAACGGCTGATTAGCCACCGGTTTCCGCTGCTAGAGAGTGCGCGGGCGTTGGAACTCGCGGCTCACCCGCAGCCTGCGTCGATGAAGATCGTGATTCAGCCTGGGATTGCCTGGAAGGGCGAGGCCTGGGAAGGAAACAAGCAGTGAATGGAAAAATGACAGCTGCCGTCCTGTACGGCAAAGAAGACATAAAAATTGAACGGGTGCCGATCCCTCGTGTGGAAAAGGGAGAAGTGCTGGTCAAAGTTCAGGTGGCGCTTACCTGCGGCACCGACCTCAAGGTTTATCAGCGCGGCTACCACGCCCGCATGATCATTCCTCCCGCGCTCTTCGGACACGAATTGGCCGGAGTGATCGAGGAAGTCGGCGAAGGGGTACACGGCTTCAAAAAGGGCATGCGCGTGGTGGCGCTGAATTCCGCCCCCTGCCAGATGTGCTTCTATTGCTCCAAGCACCAGGAAAATCTCTGCGAAGATCTGCTCTTCAACAATGGCGCGTATGCGGAATACATCCGGGTACCGCAGCGCATCGTGGAAGCGAATATGCTGGTCATCCCGCCCGGCGTCAGTTTCGAGGACGCGGCCATGACCGAGCCGCTGGCCTGCGTGTTGCGCGGCCTCCACGAAACCGGCGTCGAGATCGGCGACACCGTCACCATCATCGGCGGCGGGCCCATCGGACTGATGTTTGTGCAGGTGGCGCGAGCCATCGGTTGCAACGTAGTTTCGGTGGTCAAGCGCGACGAGCAAGTCGTGGCCGCCAAGCACATGGGCGCGCATGAAATTGTGCAGACCACCAAGGTGCAGAACGTGGTGGACGCCGTGCGCGCGCTGACCCCGCAGAAGCGCGGCTGCGATGTGGTGATCGAGGCGGTAGGCCGTCCTGAAGCCTGGGAGTGGACCGTCGAGATGGTGCGCAAAGGCGGCACCGTGAATTTCTTCGGCGGATGCGCCAGTGGATCCAAGGTACAACTCGATACCAACCGTCTGCACTATTCCGAGATCACGCTGAAAGCTACATTCCATCACACGCCGGAAACCGTGCGCCGGGCCTTTGGACTGATCGCGGCCAAAAAGATTCGTCCCAC
>PMHI01000600.1:8375-9092 GCA_003156615.1 Acidobacteriaceae bacterium
ATAACCCGTGACTCACGTCGCCACGCAAAATCCGCCGATCCCGCCGCACGCCCAGCCGGCCGCGCTAGGCTGGAGTCGGCTGCCCGCCGCCTACGCGATCCCGCCCTCCGCGCCCTCGCTCGTACAATCTCAGCGATACTGCCGCCGCCTAACCCGGACTCATTACGAGAATTTCTCCGTAGCCACGTGGTTTCTGCCCAAGAAACTTCGCCAAGATTTCTTCAATGTCTACGCCTATTGCCGCATCTCCGACGATCTAGGCGATGAAGTCGGAGATGCTGCAGCAGCGCTGGCGTTGCTCGAGGAATGGCAGAGGCAACTGGATGCCTGCTACGACGGCAATCCTCTCCACCCGGTTTTCGTGGCCCTGGCCGAGACGGTAAGAAAGTTTGCGATCCCGAAGCACGAGTTTTCCGATTTGCTGATCGCCTTCCGGCAGGACCAGACCGTCACCCGTTTCGAGACATTCGACGATGTGCTCGCATACTGCCGTTATTCGGCGAATCCCGTAGGGCACCTCGTGCTCTGCCTCGGTGGCTATCACGATTCCGACCGCCAGCAGCTTTCCGACTACACCTGCACCGCGTTGCAGTTGGCGAACTTCTGGCAGGATGTGAGCGTCGACTACGCGAAAGGGCGAATCTATTTGCCACTCGAAGATTTGCGGCGCTATTCCGTGAGCGAGGACGACCTGGCGCAGAACCGCAACACGCCCGG
>PMHI01000600.1:9133-11285 GCA_003156615.1 Acidobacteriaceae bacterium
GCCGTGCTAGGACGGCGTCCCGCAATCTCCAAGCCGCGCAAACTGGCACTGGTGGCCCGCGCAGCGCTGGGGAAGTTGCTGGGGAAATTATTATGAGTGTGGGAGCGCAGCCCGTGTCGATCCCGTGGAATCCGGCCCCGGCGCAGCTCACCATGGCGTATTCGGTCTGTCGAGGCATCACGCGCACCAACGCGAAGAATTTCTATTACGCATTTCTGGTGCTGCCCAAGCATAAGCGCCAGGCGCTCTGCGCCGTGTATGCCTTCATGCGGCGCTGCGATGACATTGCCGACGACCCCGGCCTGAGCCTTGAGGAGCGCCGCTTCAAGCTGAGCACGTGGCTGGCGGCGCTGCATCGCGTGCAGCAGGGCGAGCCCACCGACGATCCAATTCTGCTGGCCCTGGCCGACGCGCAACGCCGGTATAACATCCGCGCCGGACTGCTCGACGAACTCGCCAATGGCACCGCCATGGATGTGGAAGCTGGAACTCAGAGCGAAGAAGCCCCTGCGTCCGCGACCCCTCGCCTGACGGTGCAGTACAAGACATTTGATGATCTCAGAGGATATTGCTACAGAGTGGCGTCGGTAGTGGGCCTCGTCTGCATCCACGTCTTCGGATATCGCGATCCGGCGGCTGAGTCTCTGGCCGAGCAGTGCGGTCTTGCCTTCCAGCTCACCAACATTATTCGCGATGTGAAAGAAGACGCCGCCATGGGCCGCGTGTATTTGCCCGAGGAGGATCTGGCGAAGTTCGGACTGTCGGCCACCGATCTGCTTTCGACCCCGGACGCAGCGCGCTTCCGCCCGTTGCTCAAGCTCGAAGCCGACCGCGCCCGTGAGTTCTACCAGGCCGGCGACCAACTGATTCCCTACATTTCAGAAGACAGCCAGCCAGCCCTGTGGGTGCTGGTGAACATCTATCGCAAGCTGCTCGAAAAAATCGCCGCACGCCAGTANNCTGATTTTGTCAGAACCGATCGGGCCGAACGCGCCATTTCGCGGCACACAGGAACAGTTTTTTGCGCTTCCGCCGCAAAACGGCGCAAGAAATCGAACCCACAGCCTGCCCTGAGCTTGCCGAAGGGGCGCAAGCCGTGGGGCAAGAATGGGAACAAACCCCGGAGGGGCGTAAGAATAGTTCGAGCAGTTTCGAAAACCCGGTAGATCTGCTGTCGTTTCTTGCGCCTCAATCGCGTGGCGACGGCGGAAATCCACTATCCTCGCATGAGCCAGAACCCACCCCAACAATCTGTAGCCGTAGCCGGAGGCGGCCTGGCCGGACTAGCGGCAGCCTGCGCGCTCGCGGACTCCGGCTTTCGCGTAACGCTCTTCGAGCGCCGCCCCTATCTCGGCGGCCGCGCTTCTTCCTACGAGCATCCCGGCACCGGCGAGGTCGTCGACAACTGCCAGCACGTGCTCTTTCGCGTCTGCACAAACCTGGTAGAGTTCTATCGGCGAATCGGCGTCGAAGACAAAATCCGCTGGTACGATGAAATGACTTTCCTCGAACCGGGAGGCCGCGCCAGCGTGATGCGTGCCTCTCCGCTGCCAGCGCCGCTGCACACCGCGCCATCATTCCTGCACTTTCCCTTTCTGAGGGTTCGAGACAAGCTGGAAATTTCACGCGCGATGGCGGCGCTCACGCTGACGTCGCAACCAGACACCGGCCGATCGTTTCTCGAGTGGTGCCACCGCCACGGCCAAACGGCCAACGCCATCGAACGTTTCTGGAAGCCGATCCTGGTGAGTGCGTTGAGCGAGGATCTCGACCTGATTTCAATTTCGTATGCCGCACAGGTCGTGCGCGAATCGATGAAGTCGCCGGAAGCGCGCCACATGGGCGTTCCGACCATTCCCTTGACCGGCCTCTACAATCGCGCCGGAGACTACATTCGCGCCCGCCGCGGCGAGATTCGCTTCCGCAACTCACTCGAAACTTTTTCCCCCGAACCCTCGCAGGTGCGGGTTCGAGTCGGTGAAGGGGAAGAGGTGTTTGACTTTCTAATTGTCGCTCTTCCGTTCGAAGGCCTCGCCCGCGTGCTGCCAGAAGCACCCGGATCAGCCTCCCTGCGCGAGAAACTCACCCACTTCGAATCCTCACCCATTACCGGCATTCACCTCTGGTTTGATCGCCAAATCAGCGATTTAGA
>PMHI01000600.1:11338-12602 GCA_003156615.1 Acidobacteriaceae bacterium
AGCTTCTGGGGGCAGCTACATCGAATTAGTCGTGAGCGCTTCGAAAACTTTAATCGACAAATCGCGCACCGAGATTGTGGACCTGGCTCTGAAAGAAGTCCGCGAATTCTTCCCCGCAGCGCGCGCGGCGAACCTGGTGAAGTCCACCGTCATCAAAGAAGTCCATGCCACCTATTCGCCTCGCCCAGGCATTGACGCTTACCGTCCGCCGCAGGCGACCGCGTGGCCTCGCGTTTTCCTGGCCGGCGATTGGACCGCCACCGGCTGGCCCGCCACGATGGAAGGCGCTGTGCGCAGCGGATATCTCGCCGCCGAAGCCCTGACCCGAGCCGCAGGAATGAAAGACTCCCACTTCCTCGCCCCCGACCTGCCCCCAGCAGGCTTGATGCGCTTCTTTACATAGCTTTCGCATTTCTTCAAGAAATCTTCCCGTCTAAAATGGTTGACTGGCNNATGAGTTTTCAGAAAGGCTGCGTGATGCGGAGGCGGAAGCCGCCGGCCCCGGGAATTTCCAGACTGCGCGCAATACGGCTCAATTCTGTGATGTTTTTCTCTTTGAGTTCTGCCATGGTCATGTTCATCTGCGGGTGAAGAGCGAGTGTGGGTGGCTGGAGGATCGAAGAGGACGTACTCCGGAGTTCAGGTGAGAATAAACATTACAGCGCAGCCCCTCCCTGGAACGCCTCCCAATTGTGCGCCACGAGGAAACCCGGCAGATTGGCTAGTGCTTAGCGTGGACAACATGAAGACCAGCCTGTCCGGGAGCGAGCCCTTGAACGGCGTGGCCGAACCTGGACGTGATTTCCTGGAAATTGATGTCTTCGATGTCACAAAATCCGTGCGAGCGAAGATTCGCTGCAATGCCAGCCGGCTCGAAACGACTGGTCCAACGTTCATCAATTTTCTCAAGCTGTTCGGTCCGCTCCTTTACTAATTCTCTTATCTCCTCTGAGAATGCCTGAGGAGGTTCCATGTAGTCGAACACCACCTCCGAGTTCTGGATTGACGCTATGTAGTCCAGGGTGCTGCCGATAGCGTCCTGTGTCAGATATGGCACAACGCCGAGCCAAGTGAAAAACGCGGGCGAGCTCTCTTGAAAGCCTGCACCGACGAGCGTCTCCCCCAAATCGTCCCGCTCAAAATCGACTGGCACGAGAATGAGCCATGGCGGAAGTGCCAGTTGAGCTTCAGCCAAGCGCTGACGTTTCCATGCCTGCGTGGCGGGGTGGTCCACCTCATAGATACGGATTTGTCGTGCGCCATG
>PMHI01000687.1 GCA_003156615.1 Acidobacteriaceae bacterium
TGGGTCTGGACGTGGGTTCCGACATATCGCTGGCCAACGCCATGGGCAGAGAAATTATCGCCGCCGGGCTGGCCAACGAAAAGTTCATCCGCAACGCCACCAGCGGATTTGAAGCCTACAAAGCACACGTTGAGAAATACACACTGGAGCGGGGGGAACGCGAGACCGGCGTGCCCGCTGAGGCCATACGCAGAATGGCCCATGCATACGGCAGCGCTCCGCGCGCTCAGCTCTGCTGGACTCTGGGTATCACGGAGCATCACAACGCCGTAGACAACGTGGTTGCTCTTATCAACCTGGCGCTCGTCACCGGTCACGTGGGCCGCTACGGCAGTGGCGTGAATCCTCTGCGCGGACAGAACAATGTTCAGGGCGGCGGCGACATGGGCGCGATTCCCGACCGGCTTACCGGGTTTCAACACGTTGAGAACGAACAGTTGCGCGGCAAGTTTGAAAAGGCTTGGGGTGTGAAGATCCAACCCAAACGCGGTTGGCACCTTAGCGATATGTTTGAGGCCATGGAGCATGGCCACCTCACTACGCTGTATGTGCTGGGCGAGAATCCCGCCGATTCTGAGGCCGACCGGCATCGCGCCCTGAAGCGGCTCGATGGGCTGGGATTCCTTTTGGTCCAGGACCTTTTCTATACCAAGACGGCTGAACTTGCCGACGTTGTGCTGCCCGCTGCCGCTGGCGCTTTCGAAAGCGAAGGCACGGTGACTTCCAGCGAGCGCCGGGTGCAGCGCGTCCGCCGCACCGTCCCACCTCCCGCGGGCGTTCGCGACGACCTCGATATCATTTTTTATCTGGCTCGTCGGCTGGGCCACGACTGGGGGACGCCCGATCCCGAAGCGGTTTGGAATGAGTTGCGCACCTTGAGTCCCATGCACGGCGGCATGAGTTATTCTCGTCTGGAAGAAATGGGTGGCATTCAGTGGCCGTGCTATGACGAGTCGCATCCTGGAGAAATGTTTCTTCACGGACGGCTGTGGAGTGAACCGCTGATTGGCCCGCGCGCGCCGTTTAGCGCGGTGGAATTTGAGCCGCCAGTGGACCAACTTGACGAGCAATATCCCATTCGCCTGACCACCGGTCGCCATCTCGACGATTACAATACCGGCGTCCAGAGCAGAAGATATTCGTCGCCGCTGCGGCGCGATGCGACGCTGGATGTTTCTCCGGAGGACGGTCAGTACTACAAGTTGCGGGAAGGTGAAACGGTGCGCGTGACGTCGAGACGAGGCTCGCTGGTGGCACCGGTGCGGTTTGATTCGGCGTTGCGTCCGGGGCTTGCGTTCTTATCCGTCCACGCTCACGATCAGATCGCAACGAACGATCTGACGATTGACGCTGTGGATCCAAAATCAGGCACCTCGGAGTTCAAGGCAACGGCCATCCGCATGGAAAAAGTATAAGAGGAATTGATTGGATCTTCATCTAACCGACGCGCAAGCGACTGCAGAAGAGCGCGCTGCCGTTGACTCCGATCTGGGCGAGCCTGAATCAAGTTGGCAACGCGGCTGGCAGCAAGGCGCCGATCGGCCCATCGTTGATCGGCCAAGTGCTGACACGCGCGCGGCGTTCGCCGCTTTCGGTGGCGATCCGAATGGCAGGCGGCATCGTCTTCTACCCGTGCTTCATGGGATCCAGAGCCGCATCGGCTGGATTAGTCCGGGCGCTCTCAACTACGTCGCGTTGCGGTTGGACGTTGCTCCCGCGGAAGTCCATGGCGTGGCGTCTTTCTATGGAATGTTTTCCCTTCAGCCCCGACCTCAGATCGTGGCCCACGTCTGTGATGACATTGCTTGTGTCACACGCGGTTCGGAAAAGCTTTGCGCCGAACTGGAAGGCAGGCTTGGTGCCGCAGGTTCGCCGTGCTCCGGCGGACGCGCGATCTGGCTTCGCAGCCAGTGTCTGGGCCTGTGCGAGCGCGCTCCCGCAGCGCTGGTCAGCGCGGCCGGCAAAGAATCACGTGAACGAGTGTTGGCCCCGGCGTCGGCGGAAAGTGTGGGGTCTTTAATAGACGATGCGGTCGATGGTCGCCTGCCCGCCGAGCCTGACGTGCTGAACATTCAAAGGAGCGTGCCCCAGGCGGTCCAGAATAGTATCCAGAACGGCGAATCACCGTCGTTGCGGCTTCTCTATCGCATCGGGCAAGGTGGTGCCACAACCTTGGAAGCCTATCAAAGACTAGGCGGATATCAAGGCCTACGTAAAGCCCTGAAGCTTGGCCCGGAAGGCACGCTGAGTGAGCTCTCCGCTTCAAAGCTGTTGGGCCGCGGCGGCGCGGCATTTCCTACTGCCAAAAAGTGGGAGGCGCTCTTCTTACAAAGACATCTATTGGACGAGCAACCTGGCCGAGCTCACTATGTCATCTGCAATGCCGATGAATCCGAGCCGGGGACATTCAAAGACCGCATCCTCATGGAAGGTGATCCCTTCGCAGTGCTGGAGGGTATCACGATTGACGGTTTTGTTACGGGCGCGCGCCAGGGCTACATCTACCTGCGTGGCGAATATCCGATGGCTGCCGAGCGGATGCAACAGGCAATCCAGTCAGCCAACGAAAACGGATTTCTCGGCGACAATATTCTGGGCAGGGGGCTGCAATTCAACGTTGAAATTCGTCGCGGGGCGGGCGCGTATATCTGCGGCGAAGAGACCGCGCTCTTCAACTCGATTGAAGGCTATCGCGGCGAGCCGCGCAACAAGCCGCCGTTCCCCACGCAGTCCGGGCTCTTCCGCCAGCCAACCGCCGTCAACAACGTGGAAACGCTGGTCAACGTTGCCGGCATTCTCGTCGATGGCGGCGGGGCCTACGCTAGGCTCGGCACGGAGAACTCCGCCGGCACTCGGCTCTTTTGCCTGTGCGGACATGTGGCGCGGCCCGGTGTCTACGAAATCGTCATGGGAACCACGCTGCGCCAACTCATCACTCTTGCCGGAGGTGTTGTGGGCAGCGGCAAACTGCAAGCGGTGCTTCTGGGCGGTGCGGCCGGAACTTTTGTTGGTCCTCACGAACTGGAAACGCCGCTTACCTTTGAAGCCACGCGCGCGATTGGCGCCACGCTAGGTTCCGGAGTTGTCATGCTGTTTGACGACACGGTTGATCTTCGCCAGATCCTGCTGCGCATCGCCAGTTTTTTCCGCCATGAGACTTGCGGCCAGTGCGTTCCTTGCCGCGTCGGAGTGGTACGCCAGCAGGAAACGCTGCAGCGCTTGGTGAGCGCGAATCCGCTGGGCTCGACCGCGCAAGAAATCGCCATGTTGCGCGAGATGGCCCAAGCCATGCGCGACGCGTCCATATGCGGCCTGGGCCAGACCGCCGCCAGCGCGCTGGAGTCCGCGATGCAGCGTTGGAGTCTGTTCTCATGAATCAATCGGTTACCGATAGCTCGCTGCCGCTCGACGCGCCCCAGCCGACCATTCCTCTACCGCGTGGCCCCGTGCCGCAAGCGCCGCCGGAGCGCGAACGTCGCTCCATCGAAATCAAGATCGATGATAAACCTGTTTCGGTGGCCGAGGGTTCCACCATCCTGGACGCCGCCACGAAGCTTGGCGTTGACACTCCTACGCTCTGCTTTTTGCAGAGCCTCACCCCGGTCAACGTTTGCCGCGTCTGTGTGGTGGAGTTGGAAGGCTCGCGCACGCTTGTTCCCGCTTGCTCACGCAAGGTGGAACCCAATATGTCCATCAAGACGGATTCCGAGCGCGTCCGCCTGAGCCGCCGCCTGGTGTTGGAATTTCTGGCTTCATCCGTGGACCTTTCGACCGCGCCCTCGATGCGAGCGTATATGGAGCGGTATGGCGCCCATCCGGAGCGCTTCGGCACGACCCGCGCCACCGTGGCTCAGCCGGTAAAGGTTGATAACGACCTTTACGTCCGCGACTACTCGAAATGCGTCCTGTGCTACAAGTGCGTGGAAGCCTGCGGCGTGGACGCGCAAAACACTTTCGCGATTGCCGTGGCGGGTCGCGGCTTCTCCGCCCACATTGCCACTGAATTCGACGTTCCTCTGCCCGACTCGGCTTGCGTCTATTGCGGCAACTGCATTGGTGTCTGCCCCACTGGCGCGCTGATGTTTAAAAGCGAATATGACATGCGCCAGGCCGGCACATGGAACGAAAGCCTCCAGACCAAGACTGACACCATCTGTCCTTATTGCGGAGTAGGCTGCGACCTCACCGTGCTTCAGCAGGACGGCCGGATCGTTCGCGTGACCTCGCCCCTTGACCATAGCGTGACTCATGGCAATCTTTGTATCAAAGGGCGGTTCGGCTGGCAGTTCGTGCAGATCCAGCCGGTCGGCAAGCAAGAAAAATAGACTCCTTGGGCCGGAAATGGACTTCGGGGCGCCATGTGCCTTTTCAGAAGCCGCCCAGCACTTTGGTTTTTTGCGTAGGTCCGTGGTTCGAGTCCACGCGCCGCCACCAGTCTCTTCAATAACTTGCAGGCGGCAAATTATTTAATAGGAATCTCTGTCTGTTTTGAAAACCACCCAATGCTCGGCTGCGAGCCCCAGAACATCCTTACGGAAGGAACATATTTTGTCATGCTGCCAGTTGGTGCGGTGCGAGCGAAAACGTCGAAGCGCCAATTCAAAACGTCCGCGACATAGATGGTCTGATCCAAGCCCATCGCCATGAAGTGAGCCCATGCCATCTGGCCTGGCGCGTGCCCAGGTTCCCCGAAAGCGCCAAGGATTCTACCGGTCTGATCTAGTTCTACGATGCGGTCGTAGCCTCCGTCGGTCATCCAAACATGCTGATCTGGCGTGATCAACAAACCGTAAGGATAGCCGATGCCAGTCCATTGCTGAATAAAGTTTCCATCGGAATCAAAAATTTGGATGCGCTGATTTTCGCGGTCGCCTACGAAGACGCGCCCTTCCTTATCAACGGCAATAGTATGAGGCAAGTTGAATTCACCGATCCCGCTTCCATATNNACATCGGCTGGACGGTTGAACAGCCAGTTTGCTTCCGCAGCGGTGTTGATTCTTCCCAGAACCAGCAGCACGTTACCGGACGGATCCAACTTAAGCACGAGATGGCTTCCGTCGTCGGTCGTCCAGAGGTTGTCATCTGCATCGATGCGCAAACCATGCGGGTGAGCGAAGAGTCCCTCGCCGATACTCTGAATAAAATTTCCCTTCTCGTCATATTCGGCAAGCATTGGCTTGGTCCGTTGGAAGAGAAATATATGTCCCTTCGAATTGATTGCGACGCCAGCGGCCTCGCCGGCAACCATCCCCTTGGGAAACTTGAAAAAATTCGCCACCACACGATACGGAAGTTCCGGGACTGCCTGGAATGGAGTCGACTTTACTGACGACGAAAGCGTAGGCGTCGATTGTGTCCCGGCCCGCGATGCCAGGAGCGCAAGGCCAGCGAGAACCACTCCTATGGGTTTGTTCATATTGCTTAAGAGACAATCAACAAAAAAACAAATCAAAGCCAGGCCATGTCTCCCTTGAATAGGCTAGCTTCTCGACGCCGATTCATCTTACAGTAATCGACAGGGCCTCGGGATTATGATGGGGAACCGCGCGGTTCTCGCATCCTCGAGGTCCGATATGCTTGTTCGTTATGCGCTTCGTCAGCTTCGCGAAAGTCCAGGATTTGCCCTCACCGCTATACTCACGCTCGCCTTGGGAATAGGCGCGTCGACAGCCATCTTCGCCGTTCTCGACGCCGTGCTTCTTGAACCGCTTCCCTTTGCGCAACCCGATCGACTCGTCGCAGTGTCTTCCCAGCCAGAGGGCGTTGTTTCCATTCCTACGATGCAGGACTATCGGTCCAGTTCCACCACCTTCGCTAGTCTCGCTGCGTATCGCGAATGGGTGCCCACTCAGAAGACAACCAATGCGATCGCGGCCCGTCGGATTCTGGCGGTGTCGCAGGACTTCTTCTCGACGCTGGGAACTCGTTTCGCGCTGGGATCAAGCTGGCCGATCACAGGAAATGAGCAGGATTGCTCTTCGCAGGCGATTGTCAGCGGCGGCTACTGGAAGCGCCTGGACGGCGGCAATGTCATCGCCGACCAAACGCTGAACCTGGGGGGACGAAACTTCCAGATTGCAGGCGTGCTGCCAGTGGAGCAGACGATTGAAGGGTCCGACAGGCTGCATCAGCCTGAGGTCTTCGTCCAGATCGGCTGTGACAGCGAGGATCGTCCACAGTCGCGAGGCGACAAAAGTTTTTACTTGATAGGCAGACTGCGGCCAGGAGCGACGCTGGGCCAGGCGAACGCCGATCTGTCGCGCGTGGAGCAGACGCTTCAGAAAGACTACCCCAACGATTACCTCGACTACGCGGCCGCACTAAAGGAACCACCCATAGTCTTTCCCTACGTTGAATTACTTGTAGGTACAGAAACGAAGCCGGCGCTTCTGATGACTTTTGCAGCCTGCGGCCTGCTGCTTTGTGATCGCTTGTGCCAATCTGGCGAGTCTGTTGCTCGCGCGCAACACTCGTCGACGAAGTGAATTCGCTACACGGGCGACACTCGGAGCCACACTTGGTCGACTTTTCCGGCAGTTGATCGTCGAAAGCGCTGTACTCGTCAGCCTTGGCGCGGCCGGTGGTATTGCGCTGGCTCTCGGTATTCTGGGATTGCTGAAGACCACAACGGCAGTGCACCTGCCTCGGCTGGCTCATGCCTCCATGCGCCCAGCAGTCATGGCGTTCGTTATTGTGGTTTCCGCCGCAGTCACTTTCTTTCTTACGCTCTTGCCGGCCTGGCGAACGCTGCGACCGGGACTCCTGCAGGATCTTCAGGGTGTGGGACGAACTTCTGCTGGACGCGGCCTGCGACTTACCCGACGTTTTTTGGTGATCGCGCAACTCGCTCTGACCGTGGTTCTTCTTGCCTGCGCGGGATGGATGATTGGCAGTGTGTATCTACTATTGCACCAGCCGCTCGGCTTCGTACCTGATCGTCTGCTCATGGCGAAAGCGCAGCTCAGCTCTGACAGTTCGACGAAGGAGCAAGCCCGGCTCTATGAAGTGAAGTTGAGCCAGATCAGCGCGAGCCTGCGCCAACTCCCAGGCGTGGTCTCGGTTGCTTTTACGGATCATCAGCCGCTCGGACACGCAGTCAACCGTTACACTTTCTGCTCCGATGTTCACCCGGAACAATGCAGGCAACAAGTCAACATGAATCCTAACTCTTATGCCATCAGCCCGAATTACTTCTCAACCATCGGGCAATCCCTGCTGGAAGGGCGCGACTTCAATGCTGCAGATGATGGCCGCAACCATGTCGCGATCGTCAACCAGACGTTGGCGGCGCGAGAATGGCCGGGACAAAGCGCCTTGGGACATCGCGTGCACACTGGAGAGATCCGCACTCCTGAGGGCGAGAGTTGGGCTACGGTGGTTGGCGTCGTAGGCGATGTGCACAATTACGATCTTGTTTCCCGGCCGGGACCAGACCTTTACATTCCGCGGGCTGAGGACCCGAGTAGCTTTGCCAGATTCATTCTGAATGTAAACGGCGACCCTGGCCTTCTCAAAAATGCAGCCCGGACGAAGCTCAAGGCCGAGTTTCCCGAAGCGACCATCTTCGGGTTCGAAACCATGTCTGAAGAAATGTCGAGCGAGGTCTCTGAACGTGTATTCCTGATGCGGGTGGCCACGTCGTTCGGCACGGTTGCCCTCTTTCTCTCAGTACTCGGTGTGTAGGGGCTGCTGGCCTATGAGGTCTCGCTGCGTGGAAAGGAGATCGGCATACGTTTGGCACTCGGATCTCCGCGAGAGAGAATCGTCAAACTGCTGCTGTACGAAGAGGGTGGTTGGCTCGTGGTGGGTGCAATCCTAGGATTGGCTTGTGCAGTCGCGACTGGTTATACCTTTCGTTCGCGTTTCTATGGCGCACATTCTACATCGCTGTCCGTCTTGCTGGGGTCCGCCTTGCTGCTGCTCGGGCCAGCATTGTTGGCGATCGCTCTACCTGCACGCCGGGCCGCTCTTCAAGATCCCGCCGAAACGCTACGCCGAGAATAAGATGTAGTTGACCTGAGATGAAGCTGGACTGAGAAAACATTCGTAGTCGGACTGGTTCGCCGGTGGAAGTCGAGTTCCTAGCGCCAAGAAAAGTAAAGCTCAAGAAGAATCACCCCCCAAGCTCCGGGAAGCCTCCGCGTTCTCAAGACTGAAAGTCGCGGTGCACACGATCTGCGCTCGATCCACCCGTACAACAATGCGCGACATCAAAAAATCGCGGAGGCTAAGGTAAACAGCACCAGTCATTCGACCGAAGAACTTTGGCTGGCGTTAGCATTAGTCGCCGCTTGCAAGCGGAATTGCTCGCCCAGGGTTCTTGCTAGGGAGTTGAGAGTACTGGCAAGGGCGAGCTGCCACCGTTCCACAGACTGCTGCGCCAGTTCTTCCATTCTGTGCTCAGAAGATTGCAGAGTCTCAGCGACCTGGACCCTGAGCGACTCGGAAACCGAGGCTTCGATTCCTTTCTGGATCGTCTGCAAATTCGCACTTGCCTCATCAAGTTGATTTCGGAGTTCCTGGGCATTGCGAGTGCCGAGCTCACTCAGAACCACCTCCAGCGCGTTATCCAGTTGGCTGCGTGCACTGCGCATTGTGTCGGTGGACAATTGCGACAGGCGTTTATCGAGGCCGGACTCGAGCCAGCGAGCAGATTCGTCCAACTTTGCCATGCGGCCTTCGAGATTGGCGATTTGTTCCTGTAAGCGCGACGATTCCAACCCGACCGCCGCTTGAACTTGCTCCAATTCCTGGCGGTGCGCGTCGTGTAACTCACCCAACTTATGCTTCATCACCAGCAGTAGGTCTTCACTCAGCCGATTGAGGCGGTTCCCTGCGTCGATGACGTGCTGGTGAAGTTCTCCCAGTCCACGATTCAAGTGCTCCTGCAGATTCTGAACGACGTCGGTCGAGANNGCTACTTTCGCCGATTCAAGTATTTGTTCGGACTGCTCCTGTGCCTGCTTCAGGACTTGGGGTCCCAACTCCTTCTTCAGGCGCAGCTCCAGCTGCTGTTCGAGCTCGGGAGGAATTTGCGANNTGAACAAGCTCGGCAAGCATCGCCTTGAGATGCTCGTTTGAGAGTTGCTTCTTGATTCTATCGAGCACGATTTTCGCAGAGGCGGTGGCCTGATTGGGTGGAAGGATACTAGTAGACGAAGCCACGGGAGCGACGTTTCCCTCGACAGTCGCCGGCAGTTCCGCCCAATCCTTCGGGCAAGTCTGCAACCCCCAGAAATTTTGCGGTCTGTCGAACCGCGCGCCTAGCATCCAGCTCTGCCGGTCCGGCCCAACCGCCTGACAGCTTACAACTTGCGCCGTCGTCTCACGGCCATCCTGGCTGTGAAAGTGCAGGGGAACCCCCGCTTCCAGCCTCATAGGAGCCCGCATCGCACACCCATGTGCACTAACCACCAAGGTCTCACAGACTTCGGAGAATCTGGATCCCGGATCTAAACTGGTAACCAATATCGGAACAGTAACGGGTACCCTCGAGCTTCGCCGCAATGTAGGGACATTTGAATTGAGCATAGCCTCTTCCTCGTTTCGAGGAGTAGGTACCGCTCGGCCCTTAGCGGGCGAGCGCCCTGTACTAACTACGTTACCGCCAAGTTCATTTGGGAGGGCTAACCCGTAGTCTCGTTTCCGGAATGATCGATGGGGCAATAGCGACAGATGTTCTTTCGTAACCGACGATTACCGGGATGGATAGGGTTCGGTGAGACGCGCGCGTCCTCGCATACGGCGCAATGAGTTCGCAGAATTGCTGCAACCACCCTTGATCAATCGAAATTAGTCAACTCCCGGTAGAGGTTTTCCCGAAAATTAGTGACTCGAAAGCATTACTGAAGTTTTCCGCACGGCCTACAAATCACTGTTATTAAACCTGTTATCTGCTTATCCTTAGGTTTTTGGGATACTCTCGCGCGCGGGCGGCAGGAGCCGCGCGGGTGATTTGCAGACGAATGTCTACCAGCGCACACTCGTGGAAAGGCCTGTCCCTCGGCGCCAACGCTTTTATGGGCGTGGTGATTGCTGCGGGCACGGCATCCCTGCTTCTGGCTGCAATCGGCCACAGCAGCAGGAACATCGCGGAATTTCTCTGTTACCTCGGCATCGCTATTTTGGGGTCGCGGCTGCGGGTTACTTTGCCCGGGATTACAGGCACGCTTTCCGTGAACTTCCTGTTCATCCTAGTGGGGATTGCGGAGTTGAGCTACTCCGAAGCGATTACTCT
>PMHI01000090.1:0-2965 GCA_003156615.1 Acidobacteriaceae bacterium
TTCGACGGCTTGAGGTCGCGATGGATCACGCCTTTCTGGTGCGCGTGCTGAACCGCACGGCACACCGAGAGAAATAGCTCCAGGCGTTGGCTGATCGCCATTCGCTTGCGGTCGCAATACTGCGTGAGGGGGACACCCTCGATGTACTCCATCACGAAGTAAGGCCGGCCCTTTGGCGTGGCGCCTGCGTCGAAGATGCGGGCGATACTCGGGTGGTCCATCACGGCCAGCGCCTGGCGTTCCTTTGCAAAACGGGCCAGTACCTGACCGGTATCCATTCCGAGCTTTACAACTTTGAGCGCCACAAGACGGCGAATGGGTTCGCGCTGCTCGGCGAGGTAAACGGTTCCCATACCGCCTTCGCCAAGAGTTCGAAGGATGTGATAACGGCCGAAGTCGTCATCAGAGACTCCCGCCGTCACTGTGTCGACGGTTTCAATTCCGGAGTCGTTGCCGCCNNGGATCATCGGAACCCAATTCCGTTCCGCATTGAGGGCAGTTTGCCATCTTGGATAGATTTGCAGCGCCCCATTCTAGTCCCTTCGTTGAGGCTTCTGTAACCTTTCGCCCGGCGATTCCTTATTCGTGCCAGGTGCGCCGATTGAGACTGGCCACCCATTCGATCAACTCGAAAGGAGATCGTCATGAGAAACGTTGCTCTTCGTTGTCAGGTTGTATGTCTTCTCGTAGTTTCCGTCTGCTACGCGCAAAGCATGGTTGCGCAGGAATCGCCAAGCGTGGCCAAAGGATGCTCAAACGCTACCCTGCGGGGTAGCTTTGGATACACAAGCACAGGAACTCTTCTCGACTCCTATGTTCCGCCTCCGTTTGCGGGCCCGTTCGGTGAGACCGGCAGGCAGACCTTCGACGGGAAAGGCAACACGAACGCAACCGCAACCGTAAGCTCAAACGGCAACATCAGCACGGTGGGCATCAACGGCACGTATACGGTGAATTCGGACTGTACCGGTTCCATGACACTCAACATCCCCGACTTCGATGCCACCGTACACGCAAACTTCGTGATCGACGACAGCGCGAGAGAGCTTCGAGCGATCGGAACGGACTCGGGAGTGATCGAGACCCGCGTTTACAAGAAGCAGTGACGAGGAGGTCGCGAGGAATCGTAGAGGATCTTGCCGAGATGGTAGGCGTAGGGTTTCGCGAGCATGCTCGCGAAACCCTGTGCGTTCCTCGGGCACGAAGCGTGTTGCAGAAGACTCAGCCGAACCGTGATGGTCACTTGTCTCGGCCACGAGCGAGGCGAACCTAAAGAGGATCCGAGGTCGCCATCCATGATCCATCGGTCCTCCTCAACAAGCCTTTGTTGCACTTCCATCCACTGATCGCGAGGCGTCGGGATAAGGCCTGGCTGCCAGAAGACATGGTCTAGCTCGATAGCAAGAAGGGCCAGTGATCTCGCCCAAGTACGCAGCTAGAGTCGACTTGCCAGACGCTCCCGGTCCTAAAATGAGCACATGCTTCATTACCCGAGCCTCTGAAAGATAGATTTTGGCAGGCTAAAGGTGTACAGAAGAGCTGTCGCATGGAGCCAATGTGTTTGACATACCCCCGAGACTGAAGTGGCTAGAGGCATCATCTGAAGGACGCGAATGGCTGCGCGATCTTCCTGCCCGAATCGAAGCCTGCGCCGATTTATGGGCGTTGCGACTTGGGCTCCCCTACAAAGAATCCTATGTCTCTCTGGTATTGCCTGTCACTCAATCGGACAAAACTCCTGCCGTTCTTAAATTGCAATTTCCTCACCCGGAAAGCGAGCATGAAAGCGAAGCCTTGAAGCGCTGGAACGGTCTCGGTGCGGTTCGACTCTTTGCTTGTGAGGAGAAATACCATGCCTTGCTGATGGAAAAGTGCGAGCCGGGTGATCCCCAGTCCGGGATCGCGCCTGAGGAGGCACTTGAAGCACTCATAGGAATATTGCCTCGGCTTTGGATCGAGGCGGAGAAGCCCTTCGTTTCGCTTTGCGAAGAGTCAGCGAAATGGGCCGACCACCTACCGTCATCCTGGGAGCGTGCCGAGCGTCCGTTTGAGATGGAACTGCTCGATTCCGTTATACAGGCGATTCACGACCTTCGGGAAAGTCAAGGTCAACAAGTCCTCGTCAACCAGGACCTGCATGGGGACAACGTGCTACGAGCCCAGCGGGAGCCGTGGCTCGTCATCGACCCTGAACGAGAGTTCTCGATAGCCCCAATTGTTCGGTCGTACGAGTTCGGTCACAGCCAAAAAGCCACTGTCGCACGACTTGACAGACTCACAAATGCGCTGGGACTCAATCGTGAGCGGGCGCGACTATGGGCATTTGCCCAGACTCTAGGCTTGGTCTTTCGAGTCTGAACGCGCTCTGGACCGACATGTCGATATAGCGCTTTGGTTGAGGCATGGATGATTGCAGAATCCAATTGGGCGTCCACAATCGCTGTCGCCCAGACAGGCCAGTACCGCAGCGTCATTAATACTCACGCTCAACCGGCTCGCCACCTCCTGCTCGTCTAAAAGCTCGAGGTCTGTCATTTGCCTTTGGCCCTCGTCCTTTCGTGGCTAAAGCTATCGACTTCGACCGTGAACCTCCGAAGAGGTGACGCGGAGCACGAGCCTGGCAATCCGGTTGCATTCGGAACCAAGTCATCGCCGGTCAAGTCTGTACTAGACCGGCAATAGTCAACCGACTTGACCCGTTTCTGCCGCGGTGTCCAATAACATCTCGTTATAACGTTATTCCTGCCGGTTATGACAGAAGGCTCCACGCCAATGCGTCCCATCAAATTCTTGTTGGCCAGAGGGCGGCTCGGATCCGGAGCTTATTGACAGGGCGGGACTTATGGAAAACAAAGTCACTCAATGAAGAGGCTAGACAAATCCTTGAGGGGGCGGCGAATCTGGCCGTGTCCGGGTGCTATGCAAATCCATCCTAGGCGGTCGCCCACACGCCGCGACACTTTAG
>PMHI01000090.1:3040-3289 GCA_003156615.1 Acidobacteriaceae bacterium
TTTGCGCCACACCCAATAGATTCTAGCTGCTCCCGGAGGCGCAAATGTCATCCCGTTGGCTCCAAGTCCACCTCGTCTGCCCGATCCAACCCATTCTTCGGTGGAAGTGGGCACGTCCAACCGCAGCCGTTCTTGCCCTACTTCTTGTCCTGCCTGTGGCCGCGATGGCACAGGGTTCACCGTTCGACACCGGCTTTAACGCCATTCAAGCCCTCTTTACCGGCACCATTGCGAAGGTGGCAAGTCTAG
>PMHI01000104.1:0-389 GCA_003156615.1 Acidobacteriaceae bacterium
GCCGAATCGGGCTGCCGCAGATATGCTTCGCGAATGGCTTCGTATTCGCGTTTCCGAATTGCGTCTCTTACGGCCTGTCGGATGAATTCAGCGCGCTGCCGCTTGGCGGCTGGCGCGACCTTATTCAGCGATCGCAAGAGCGGTTCGTCCAGCTGTATCAATATAGACGGCATTTGTTCACAACTATATCATAAAAAGATATAGACCGACTCATGACGGCCTCGGCCGGCGGCACCTTGAGCGGCTGGAGCCGAACGTCAATGAACCGCGCCGGCTTCCTGTTGGAGTAACCCGGTGACAGCTACCTATTGCACGTTTAGGGCAACATAAGGACGTTAAAATTAGTGACCAGACGGAACGTTCACCTACGATCGCCGATGGCTTCAACA
>PMHI01000104.1:438-1885 GCA_003156615.1 Acidobacteriaceae bacterium
AACGGAGCGCGCTTCAATCTCAGCGATATTGTCCGGTCGCGGAAAGGGCTCCGGCGCGGCTTCGCCCGCCATTTTTGGGCGTCCAATTTCTTTATGGAAATCGTCCAGACCGCCAGGGCAAAAAAACAGAATCAATACCAGAGGCTCCGGACCTGGATTGTTCCATTCGTGACCGATCCAGGCTCNNGACGTTCGGTCTGATGGATGGCCAGTGATTTGTACTTAGCAGGAGTGTCGCAAATGGACGACCGTGGAGTGACTGCTGGGTTTCCAGATTCTTGTCTGCGCTGATGAAGGCGCTAAAGGCCGCCTTTCCAATCAGTGCCAGAAGCTTCCCGTTCTTTACAGAAGCCCAGCCTTCGATCGGCACGGTTGTTACCGAATGACGGGGAAGGTGATCACCTACCTGTCTCGGTACACCCTCATCAAGAATTATCCTGCTCAAGGNNCAGCACCACCC
This sequence comes from Acidobacteriaceae bacterium, assembly GCA_003156615.1. The sequence continues at coordinate 899 of PMHI01000104.1, forward strand.
GGAACGGATGGGAAGCACTCTAGAGTTGCTGCAACAGCACCGTCCTCGGACAAACCATCCACTTCCATGAAGGCATCCACATCTCCCACGGCAAGTTTTGCCGCCAAGGTGCTGGCTGGTCAAATCAGATGAAGACCCGCCGGGAGGGTAGGTCGCCGCTGAAGAGTGGATCTATTGCGTTTCATGTTTATGCATGGTAATTTCATGTTTATGCATGGTAATTTCTTGTTTATGCATGGTTCATCGGGGGCAGTAAGAAAAAACGAGATTGAAAGTCGACTGTTGCGCGGCCTTCCCGTCAATGCCACTGCCCTCGCGAAGGAGTTCCTGGTGTCCGAGGACGCCATCCGTCGAGATCTGCGGGCGTTAGCCGCCGAGGGCAAGTGCAAACGGGTTTACGGTGGCGGGCTTCCGATATCGCCGGATGGAGGCCCGTTTGAACACAGACTCTTGAACGACTCGAAAGAAAAACGCGCTTTAGCCTTGGCCGCCCTGACCTTAGTCTCTGAAGCTTCGACGGTGTTCCTCGACAGCGGCAGTACCAACTTGGCCTTGGCCAGAGAGATGCCGCCCGATCGCTCTCTTACAATCGCCACAAATTCGATCTCAATCGCAAGCGCCCTCCTCGAGCGAAAGAATTTCAAAGTCATTGTTCTGGGAGGAGAGATCGATCGTGAAACCGGCGCGGCCATCGGGCTGTCTGCGATCCGCGAAGCCGAACGCTTGAGCTTTGATCTGTGTTTCCTCGGAGCTTGCGCCGTTTCCGTCTCTCTTGGAATTGGCGCGTTCCACATGGCAGATGCCGAATTCAAACGCACACTCGTTGCGAGAAGTGATCGCATCGCAGCGCTTGTCACTATGGACAAAGTTGAGACTCGGGCGCCGTTTCAGGTGGCCGCACTGGCAGTCCTTAACCATGTCGTTCTTGAGTCCGGTACATCGGAGGAGACTGTCTCGACCTTTTCCAATGCCGGCCCCAAAGTCATC
>PMHI01000104.1:1939-2438 GCA_003156615.1 Acidobacteriaceae bacterium
CACCATGGGGTTGGTTCTTCTGCTCTTGGGCGCCGGTTCCATCGTTGCGATGCCGCTTGCTGCGAACCTAAGTGCGCGCTTCAGTAGTAAGCCGGTCGTACTCTCAGGTGGAGTAGGACTGGCACTCATATTGCCGCTCTTGAGCATCGTATCGTCGCCGATCGCCCTTGGAGTCGCGCTGTTCGCCTTCGGGGCTTCTCTGGGATCGTTAGATGTTGCAATGAACCTGCATGCTGTCGATGTTGAGCGTGTCTCTGAGAAGCCGTTGATGTCTGGATTTCACGCACTCTTCAGTGTTGGTGGATTTCTGGGGTCGGGAATCGTGACAGCTCTTCTCTCTCGAGGCATCGCACTCAGTTCAAGCACAATTCTCAGCTCCATTATTCTTGTTTCACTGATTGTTCTGGCTCTTCCGCGCATGCTCTCGAATCGAGAGAGAACTAAGCAGCCTCTCTTTGCAATCCCGAGAGGTGTCGTGCTCGTCATCGCTATCTTCGCG
>PMHI01000104.1:2561-4132 GCA_003156615.1 Acidobacteriaceae bacterium
GCCGCAAACATCGTGCCTATCTTGTTCAGACTCGCGGGTACGCAACGCACAATGCCAAAGGGATTGGCCGTTGCCGCCCTCACTACGGCGGGTTACGCGGGCATGCTGACGGGACCAGCCGCCATTGGCTTCTTGTCCAAAGAAATCGGTTTGCACAACGCGTTCTGGTTTCTGGCAGCCCTTCTGGCGTGCGTGCCGATCTTCGGCAAACATGTGACGGCAGAAAATTCTCACTGAACGAGCGGGCAGGATAAAGCCTATGACGCGAACTCAAGCCATTGTCTTCGATATGGACGGGGTGCTTATCGACTCCGAAGAATTGCACGCACACGCGAAGCGCATCGCTTTTGCGCACGCAGGCATCGCGTTGTCAGATGCTGATCTGCGCTCCTATGTAGGCCGGAGCGATGCCGTTATGATCGACGAGATCGGAGCTCGATACGGACTGACTGACGGGCAAAGATCGACGGTCCTGAATGAAAAGACGCGGATCTACGAACAAGAAGAACAAGGGATAAAGATAGTTCCCGGTGCGATTGAGTTCGCCCGGTGGGCGGCTCAGCATTATCGTTTGGCTCTTGCAACCTCGGCAACGCCGCGCAATCGAATGACGAATCTAATCCGTCTTGGCATAGCAAACCTTTTCGAAGTCGTCGCTGATCTGGGAGATGTTTCTGAGCCCAAACCCTCGCCGGAGATCTACTTAAACGTTACTTCGCGTCTTGCGCTCCAGCCGTCCCGATGCCTGGTGGTGGAAGACTCTCTGACGGGAGTCCTTTCTGCCAAACATGCAGGATGCTGCGTTTCGGCCCTGACTCGAACCTTCGCAGCCCATGAATTGCTCGGTGTGGGGGCGGATTTCATTTTCGAAGACTTTCAATCGCTAAAAAGGTCTGCTGAGATCGAGAAGTACTGCCGTTAGGATAGGAAGCTTGCGAGCTTAGGCTTATTGCTGCCTACACTCGAAGTAAGGTCTATGCGCTCAACGCAAGCTCACTTTGAACCCGAGGAACACTCGGAATGCCTGGCCACAACGAGACGAAGATCATTTCAAGCGGAACGACAGAATCAGCAGCTATGGTAGCGAGCGTCAAACGTGCACTTGCGATCACGCCAGTTCTCAATCGTTAAGCGGTCCCTGGCTTGATGAATCACAGGGCAGAGAGGCTATTGGAAAACACGATGGGTCGAATTTCTAAAAAATGCTCTGCCGGACGGATCCTGATCCTTGTATTGGCGTTAGCAGTACCACTTTTCGCACAGGAACAGAGTACCTCCGCGATATGGCGTGGTCTTGTGAAAAACAGCGTCGCAACTCCGATTGTGGGAGCCAAAGTGCGGCTGAAAGGAACTTCCACCGCTGAATCAACCACGGCGGCCGATGGGAGCTTTTCTCTTGCTGCTTTGCCAGCCGGAAAGTACAAGCTCACGATTGTTGCGGATGGAACGACCGCCACTTACGCGCAGACCATTACTTTGACCTCGGACTCACCAGCGGTAGTGATCACAGTGTCGAATAGCCGTGAAATCACAGTGGCTACGCAGCAGCAGACGGATCAGAAGGGCGGCGA
>PMHI01000104.1:4203-5768 GCA_003156615.1 Acidobacteriaceae bacterium
TTCACGAATTTCAACGTGGATGCGATTCAGGATCTGCAATCAAGCTCGGGCTGGATGCCGGCCGAGATCGGACGGGGTGGTGCCGGTTTCACAAACATCGTGACACGGTCGGGTCAGAGTGGGTTTCACGGATCATTCTTCGAGTTCATAAGAAACTCCGCCCTGGACGCACGAAATTATTTCGATCACCCGTCCATTGCGGAGCCGGGCAGGATCCCGCCGTTCCGAAGAAATGAATTCGGATTCACCAACGGTGGACCAGTCGTCCTGCCCCACGTCTACGACGGGCGCGGCCGTACGTTCTATTTTGGGCAGTATCAGGGGTTCCGGCAGGTCCTCGGAACAACACAGGTGCTCGCCGTGCCGACAGCAGGGGAGCGGGTAGGCCTGGACACGGTGACCTATCCGGACGGTAGCACCGACACTCTGCACGTGAATGTAAATCCTCAGATCGCGACTGCACTCGCCCGCTACCCGCTTCCGAACAACCCGACTGGCGCATATGGGCCCCGCACCTACGCAGCGCCGTCCAAGGTCAACACAGATGCAGATCAGTTCTCCATTCGCATCGATCAAAAGTTGGGAGCGAAGGGGCAGTTTCTTGGTCGCTTCAACTACGACAACCTGACGGGACCCACGACCAATCCCGACCAGACACTGCTCGATCCGACCTTCGGTGTGAAGTATGTAGATAGACAGCGAAACGTAGTATTCACCTATACCCGCATCGTGTCGCCGCAATTTCTCTGGTCCTCATCCCTGAGTATTACGCGGACCACTCCATCCTTTCCGACACAAAACTACACCGACCCGGCACTGAAGTTCACGGATGGCCTCTACGAGGCATTTAATTCAGCGGCGGGATCAGTAATGTCCGCATTCGGCAATCTGTTCCACGGACAGCTGAATTTCGCCAGGACGACACAGCGCCATGCGGTGAAGTGGGGTGTCGAGGCACGCCTCAATCGAGACACGACCTATTTCGGCATCAGCCCGAACGGGGAATACGACTTTGGCGGTGGAACGGTCTATTCGCCGTTATTTATTCCTTCTGCATCCGGAGAGCACAACGTGCAGGTAGGCGATCCCCTGCCGGACACGCTGAGCAGTTTGCTGATCGGGTATCCGTATGGGTACACGATCGCGGTTGCCCCGCCCTATTTGTCGAACGGAGCACACATTGGCCCGGCGGCGATCAACAGGAATGACGTGAACGCCTATGTGCAGGACACATGGAAAATCAACCCGCATTGGGTGCTCGATTACGGGCTGCGATATGAGGTATATACACCGATCACGGAGCGGGCAAAACGGACAGCGGGTTTTCTCGAAGCCTTTCCGCCGGCCGGAGTCGGGCAGGAGTATTTGATCAATCCTCAGCCTGGCTATCAGACCGGTTGGAATGGCTGGGGGCCCCGTGTGCAGGTGAATTGGAATGCGCCGCAAGCCGTGCATGTGCACGCAGGGGGAGCGATCACTGTGATTCCACCCAACATCTGGCAGGACAACTCTCTCACAGGATCGACGCCGTTCGTGATCTATCCGCGCGTCAATGCGACGAAGAA
>PMHI01000665.1:0-389 GCA_003156615.1 Acidobacteriaceae bacterium
TGTATCGCAGTTTCGCCCAACTGCGCGAAGGCTGGACCAAGAATCTGGCTCTATTGTTCACTTCGCCCGTGCTGCTGGCCGCGCTGCGGGCCCTTGAGTTTGTTTTGATCGTTGCCAGCTTCGCAATCAGCCTCGTCGCCGCCCTTCACGGACACCGGCAGCCCGCCGCTGTGGCCGGGACGCTTTGCGTGGTGTTGTATGCGTTCTTTCTCATGCGAATCCGCGGGGCGCATTTTTCCTGGGACGCAAATGTCCTCGCCGTGTTCGGTCTTCCTCTATTCTCATATCTCCTGCTGCGCTCGAAGAGCGCGCACGCGAAAGGGAGTGTGCACTGGAAAGGCCGAACCTATTCGGATGAACCTTGTTTACTAGCAACTGGCAACTGACAA
>PMHI01000665.1:481-8076 GCA_003156615.1 Acidobacteriaceae bacterium
ATCGCTTCCTCAACAAAGAGGTGCCGGAGTTTCTGCACCAAATCCCCACCACAGAAAACATAGCCATTGCCATCTGGCAGCGTCTGGCCACCAAGCTTGAACACGCGACACTGCACCGAGTGCGGGTTTACGAGACGCCAGATTTGTTTGTCGATTTCTACGGAGAAGCATGATGCGGAAAAAGACTACTACCCTGTGTGCCCCTGTGCCCGGCGCCTGCCCTGAGCGGATTCGAAAGGTGGTAGAGGTCTTTGGGTTTAAGCGTCCAGATCAGATGCATAAGACAAGCAGATGAAAGCTCACCTCTCACGCCGGTATCTTTTCTCCGCTTCTCATCGCCTGCACAGCCAAGCCATGTCAGAGCAGGAGAACCAATCGACTTACGGCAAGTGCAACAACCCGTTCGGGCACGGCCACAACTACACCGTCGAAGTAACCGTCAGCGGCCCGGTCGACGAGCAGACCGGAATGGTGTGCAACCTCACCGATCTCGACGAATTCATCGAAAGGGAAGTGCTCAGCCGCTATGGCCACGAGAATTTGAATACGCTCCCAGAATTCTCCCAAGAGGTGCCTACCACCGAAAATCTCTGCATTCAGATCTACGAAATAGTGCAGCGCGGCTTCCTCCACGCGCATCTTGAAAGGGTAAGGCTTGAAGAAACTATGATGAATTCGTTCGAGTACGCAGGTAAATCAGACTTAGTCGGATAAGAATTACCCGATTACTCAATTACACCGATTGCGAAAGTAACCTTATGAAACCCACAACAGAACTGCCAACTCTCACCAGCGCCAGCTTCGAAGACCTCGTCCAGGAAATGATCGTCCGCCTGGGCGAAGATCCGCACCGCGAAGGTCTCCAGCTCACTCCCCAACGCGTTCGCAAGTCCCTGCAATTCCTGACTCGCGGCTACACCGAAGATCCCGAGGCCCTGCTCAAGGGCGCGCTATTCACCGTCACCTACGACGAGATGGTGATCGTCAAAGACATCGAAATGTTCAGTCTGTGCGAGCACCACATGCTGCCATTCTTCGGCAAAGTGCACGTCGCCTACATCCCGAAAGGTAAGGTGATCGGCCTGAGCAAGGTTCCGCGCCTGATCGAACTCTTTTCCCGACGCCTGCAGATTCAAGAGCGCCTCACCACGCAGATTGCCGAGACCATCCAGAAAGTGATCGAACCGCAAGGGGTAGCCGTAGTCATCGAGGCCCGCCACTTGTGCATGATGATGCGCGGCGTCGAGAAGCAGCATTCTGCCGCCGTCACGTCTTCCATGCTGGGCTGCTTCCGCAACGAAAACGAAACGCGCTCGGAATTCCTCTCGCTGATTCGCCAACGCGCCAACGGGATGTAGGCTCCGGCCAGAGAGCGTGGGACGGACACCCCTGTCCGGCGCTTTTGACGTTGACCTTGACGTTGCCTGTGATCTGTTTTGGATTCTGTAATATTGACTCGTGCCAGACAGAGCCTTTAATCAAAGCAGCCGAGAACTCCGCCAGCAGGTCGCCCTAGTCACCGGCGCCTCCCGCGGCATCGGACTGGCCATCGCCCGCACGCTGGCCGCCAAAGGTTGCAATCTGGTTATAACCGGCCGCGATGAGCAAGCCTTGCGCCGCATCAGCAGGGAACTGGCTTCTCGAAAGATTCAAATCCTCGTGCAGTCCTGTGAGGTGCGCGATCCGCAATCGGTCGACGATCTGTTCCGCGTCCTCCGCCGCCAATTCCAGCGCCTCGATATCCTCATCAACAACGCCGGCATCGCCCACGCCAATCTCACAGTAGACAAGCTGCCCCTGCCGCTCTGGCAGGATGTCATCGATACCAACTTGACGGGCACATTTCTGGTAACGCAGGCCGCGCTCGCCATCATGAAGCGTGGCGGCACCATCGTGAACAATCTCTCCGTCGCAGCCAATCGCGTCTTCGCCGGATGCTCTGCCTACAACGCTTCGAAGCACGGTGCGCTGGGTTTCACCCGTACTCTGCGCGAAGAATTGCGCCCCAAGGGAATTCGCGTCATCGCTCTTCTGCCCGGAGCCACAGACACCGATATCTGGAAAACTCTGTGGCCGCAAGCTTCGCGGAAAAAAATGATGTCGCCGGCGACCGTCGCCGAAGCCGTCGTCAACGCCATTCTTCTTCCGCCAAACGCCACCGTCGAAACGCTGGAGATCCTCCCGACCGTCGGCCTTTTATAAAGCGCGCCCTGAGTTATCCTGTGCGACCTTGTGCCCGCTGTGGTGGGACGTTAGGCATACGCAATAAGCGCAACCAGGGGGTAGTGTGCAGACGTTGGGATGATTCGGCGCCGACGCGGCCTGGGCCTCGCGCTTGCTGAGCAGGCCCGCGTCGCGGGTGACGTCTTCAGGAAGAAGCTTCGGGGCTACGAAGCGCCGCAGGTAGGTGTCTTCGGCCTTGTAAAACACGCCCATCCCGCCACCGCCGCGCGTTTCGATCGCAGTGGCGCTGCTGCTGTCCTGGCCTGGAACCGCGTAAGGCGACCCCTGGAATTCGGGTGCCTCATCTCAACGAATCGACCGCTGAAAAGCGACTCTCACTTCATACCATCCACCACGTACAGATCCGACAGTACGCGCAGAGTGGAGTAGGCGTAAGCCTTGCCGTCGGCGCTGAAACGGATGTTGGGGATGCTTTGCACGCCGGCAGGGTCGGCGGGAGCGATTTCCTTAAAGGGCACCCGGCGGCCGGTGGCGAGATCGACGAGTGAGATCTTCATGGGAACGCCGGACGCTTCGACGAGCAGGCCTTTGCCGTCACCCGAAAAGCCGACGGCAAATTCGTTGGGACCCGCCGTGAAGTTGATCTCTTGCGGATCCCCGCCGGCAATCGGATAAAGCCAGACCTGACGGTTCACGTCGCGGGCGACGAGGTACTTGCCGTCTGGAGTGATCAGATTTCCCGCAGTGCCTTCAGGAGTCAGAACTCGGGGCGTTCCGCCCTGAATATCCTTCACATACATCCGAGGACCGTGGCCTGGCTCGTTGGCCGAGAAAACGATCGACTTGCTGTCTGGCAACCAGGCGGCGCTGCCATGATCATTCTGGTCGTCGGTCAGTTGGCGGGGTTCGCCGACGCCGGTGGGCAGCAGCATCAGCTTCCTGGGAGACCCCAAGAGGCACGCCACCCATTGACCATCCGGAGAAAGACGACCAAAGCCGCCCTCGCCGAGCCGCACCGCCGGCGAGCCATCGGTCTTGCGCAGCAAAATGCTATCGCTCCCGCCCTCGGCCTCGCCGCTTTCGGAGAAGACAATCGTCCTGCCATCCGCGGACAGGTCCGTCAGCAGCGACCAGTCAAACCAGGAAAGGCTGCGCTCGCGGGTTTCGCCGGGTGCCAGCACCGAAATGCTCATGCGAGTTTTGTCCGCGGTCAGCAGCACCCGACCGTCGCGGCTGATGTCCTGCACGGTGAGTCCGCCGGGCGCGCGGTAGATGAGGCGTTCCTTACCCGAGAGATCGAGCGCGTAGATGGAGCGTGCCGCACCACNNGTAGAAGGAAGAACTGGCCTTGGGATTTCCGCGTGTATCGACGATGACGACGCGGCCGTCGTCGCCACTCGGGACATGGTCAGCCATCGCCAGAAATTCTCCGCTGGGGGAGAATCGCACATGGCTGACCCAGCCTCGCGGCTCGTAGATCACTTTGCCGGAGGGAAATTCGAGATGAGATCCTCGGTTGGCGCTTTGGCGAATGACGGCCAAGGACTGGCCGTCGGGGGTCCAGTCCGCCCAAAAAGCCTTGTCGATGACCTCGCGGGGTGCGCCTCCCGCCAGCGGCACGCGCGCCAGGGTTGCGATCTGGCGGAAGGCGCTGAAGTTTGTGGGATGCAGGGCGATCGCCATCTCGCCTTTCGAAGAGATGGAAAGGATCTGCGCGGGCGGCAGGTCAACCGAACGCGAGTCCGTGCTGTCGAAGCGCGTGGAAAAGATTTCCTGCGGCTGGCCTTCCCAGGCGGCGCCGTATACAACAGTCTGGCCGTCCGGAGCAAAGCGGGCGGCCCCGATGGCGCCGTTGCGGAAAGTTACTTCGTGGAATGTGGGGTTGGCGGCCACGGCTCCGCGACGGGCTAAACGATAGATGCCCGCCCAAGACGCGAGCAGTAACAATCCGCCGAGCACGGGCATGACCCATCGGAGAGTGGCGGGTTCCTCCGGCATTGCGCGAACGCCGCCCCGATTCGAACTCGAAATGTCGGTAAGCGCTTCCAGATTGAAGGCTACGTCGCGGGCCGACTGAAAACGCTCGGCGGGATTTTTCTCCAGGCAGTGGCGTACGATGCGTTCGAGGGCGGGAGATACGTTGCGGTTGGTCTCGGCGAGATCGGGCGGATCTTCCTTGAGAATTGCGCTCATGGTATCGACGGCGGAATCGCCGTGAAAGGCGCGTTTGCCGGAAAGCATTTCGTAAAGGATGGCCCCGAAAGCGAAAATGTCGGAGCGCGCGTCGGCGGGCTTGCCGCGGGCTTGCTCGGGCGACATGTAGCCGACCGTGCCCATCACCACTCCAGCTTCGGTGCCCACCTGTTGCGTGGGTTCATTGCCGGACGCGTCCGCCTCCGGGCGGGTAATCTTGGCCAGGCCGAAGTCGAGAATCTTGGCGCGGCCGTCGTGGGTGATGAACAGATTCTCCGGCTTCAGGTCGCGATGCACGATGCCTTTTTCGTGCGCGGCGGCAAGTCCCCTGGCAATCTGCTGCGCGTACTCGATCGCTTTACGGGAAGTGAGCGGCCCGTTCCGTAGCCGGTCGCGGAGGGTCTCGCCCTCCAGCAGTTCGGAGACGACGTAGGGCGCTCCGCGGGTTTCGCCAATGGAGCCCTCGCCAATGTCGAAGATGGAAAGAATGTTCGGATGGTTCAGGGCCGCGGCCGCGCGCGACTCCTGGGCGAAGCGCTGCAGCCGCTCGGGATCGCTCGAGAACGACGTGGGGAGAATCTTGATGGCGACATCGCGATTCAGCCTGGCATCGCGGGCGCGGTAAACCTCACCCATGCCGCCAGCGCCCAGCGGCGACTGAATTTCATAAGGGCCGAGTTTCGTGCCAGAAGTCAGGGGCATGTGTCGGCAGAATTATAGCCGACGCCAACCAGTTCGGCAGACACTGCTTTGTGCCGCCTTTGATTTTGTGCCCTGCTATAAATCAAAAGCCCCAGCCTTTCGCACGGAACGCGACAAGGATGGGGCACGCACATGTGGTCAGCCGAAATGGTTACTGTTTATCGTAAAAGGACATACCCTCGACTTTCATGCCCATCGAATCAGTGGCGCTGGCCGTGAGAGTACGGCTCCTCCCGTCGGCGGCGACGACGATCTTGGCGGTCATCGTTACTTTGCCGCCCTTTTTCGATGTCAACGCGAGGGTATGAGCGTCGATCTGTTTGAGCGCTCGAGTGTCCGAGGTTGGGTCGCCCGTCACCGGATAGTCCTTGCCGTCGAACTTGCCGACCCACACTGTGTGAGTGGGCTTGCCATTCGGGTCGACGCCATCCACCGTGGCTTTTATGCTGTCACCGGCGGCGGCTTCATACGTAACGCTTGTATTCTTGGGGAGCCCGGCAGCTAACTTCGACTTGGCTTCGTTGAGCTTCCATGTGCCCATGTTCGGGTTTTGCGCAAAACACACCGTACCGATCAAAAGCACTGCGACCGTCAATGCGGCCTTTCTTACGTTCATGTTGCCTCCAGGGTGAGAAACGGATTGCTCATTAACGAGCATGGCATTGTAGGTTCTGCGCGCCCCTTTATGCAACATCATCCTTGGAACAAGCCCGCGGGAACGTTTACACCAACGAAGATTCAGATTAAGATTGCGTTCGCCAATTCAGACCCCCCGGAGGAACCAGCCATGAGCAAGGCACCATTTCTCGCCGCAGCAATTTTGGCCGTCACGATTTTTACTTTTCCCGCCCACGCCCAAGACAAGAAAGAAGCCACAATAAAGCCCGTCGAGAGCCCATCGAAGGTCGTGCTCGACTCCTGGAACGATATTGGCCGCAAGCTCACCGCCATGGCCGAAGATTTCCCCGAGGACAAATACGACTTCAAGCCCACGCCCGCCCAGCGCAGCTTCGCCGAGCAACTGCTTCATGCCGCCGGGGTGAATTATTTTTTCACCAATCTCGCTCTGGGCCAGAAGGTGCCGGCTGAAGAAAATCCCAAGCGCGATCAATTCAAGACCAAGGCCGACATCGCTGCCTANNCAGGCCAAAGGCGACCGAGGAATGTCTGACCTGGTTGTCGATCCCTTCGAACACCAGCAGGTCCGCATCTCCGACATGGCCTACGGTTTCATCGAGCACTCCGGCGAACACTACGGCCAGCTTGTCGTCTACTACCGGCTGTCAGGCCTNNCGGCTTCGGTTCAGGGAATGCTCCGTCCGTCGCTCTTGATTTTGACTTTAAGCTTTTCACACAGACTTACTGCACCGCATACGGATAACGCAGCTTCCGCTCGCCGAAAGCTTTCACCAGCAGCGCTCCGGAGACGAATCCGCCCACGTGCGCCCAGAAGGCCACTCCTCCCATGTTCCGCGCCTGCACCGCCAGCGAAGTCGCCGTCCCGCTCAGGAAGTTCAAGACAAACCAGTAGCCCAGAATAATCCACGCCGGCACCCANNGCTCCCAGCACCCCGGCGATCGCTCCGCTCGCTCCCAGCGCAGGTGCCGTCGAATGCAGATTCATAGCCATATGCGTAGCCATCGCCAGCACGCCGGTAAGCAGGTAAAACACCAGGTACTTGAAGTGTCCCAGGTAGTCTTCGACGTTGTCCCCAAAAATGTAGAGAAACCACATATTGCCGATCACATGCATCCACGATCCGTGCAAAAACAGTGAGGTGAAGAAGGGAACTACGATCGCCAGCAGCGAGTACCTCGGCGAGCCCGAAAGAAACACCGACAGATGCGACGGCACTACGCCAAATTGTCGAATCAGAATCTCCAGGCTCCGCGAATCCAGTGTCGCCTCGAAGCAGAAAATAACCAGGTTCAGCCCGATCAAAAAGTAGTTCACCCAAGGAGTGCTATATCGAGGCTGGTCGTCGCGAATAGGAAGCATAAGGAATCTGGTANNATTACTCAATTACCAAACTACCAAATCCTCTCATGAACGGTGTAATCATCGTCGATAAGCCCGCCGGTTGGACGTCGCACGACGTTGTCAACCGCATGCGCCGCATTCTGCGGCAGCGCTCCGTCGGTCATCTCGGCACGCTTGACCCCCTCGCCACCGGCGTGCTCCCGCTCGTCACCGGCAGTCTCACCCGCCTGGCGCAGTTCTATACCACTTCTGAGAAGACCTACGAAGGCGTGATCCGCTTCGGTTTCGCCACCAACACCTATGATGCCGATGGCGAACCTCTAGATATTGATGTGGGAACAGCCGCCCTCGGCTGTCCAGCGGGCCAAAAGCCCGATCTTAGCTTAGAGAATCTCCAGAAACTCGCTGCCGCATTTCAAGGCCTAATTGAGCAAGTGCCGCCACCGTTCTCGGCCAAGAAAATCCACGGTGTCCCCGCCTACAAACTGGCCAGAAAACAACAAGAAGTGGTCTTGAAGCCGGTGCAAGTCGAGAT
>PMHI01000654.1:0-20349 GCA_003156615.1 Acidobacteriaceae bacterium
GTTCTTCCGGGGCCACTTCGGCGCCGCCTCGATATCCGTGCAGGCGATCCGCTGGACGCCAATATAGAGGATGGGAGTATTGTATTGACACCGCGCAAGAAACGGGCTCATCGAGCAAGACTTGTGACGGATCCGGTTACCGGACTACCGGCTCTGAGCGCGGGCCCAAACGCGCCGACGTTAAGCAGCAAGGAAGTTGAAGAGATCTTGGCAAACTTCCCATGATCTACTTGCTCGATGTGAATGCTCTGGTCGCCCTCGGGTTCATTAATCACGAATTCCACGCTCGCGTTGCTTCCTGGGTCCAATCGAGTAATGCACTGCAGTTGGGGAGTTGCTCGATCACCGAGCTCGGATTTCTGCGTGTGCTAGCCCAAGCCCCGGCCTATGGATTCACCGTCGCTCAAGCGCGCACACTGTTGCTGCGCCTCAAGGAGGGCAGCACCGCTCGCCTCACATTGCTTCCAGACGAACACGATGTTTCTCATCTTCCGGGTTGGGTCAGAGCGCCTAAGCAGATTACCGATGGTCACTTGAGCAAGCTTGCGAGCGCGAAGGGTGCGGTCCTAGCAACGCTAGACGAGAACATTCCCGGATCATATCTGATTCCAAGATAGTGTTTGCTTTGTTGACACGGCATGTGCCGCAGACACCCATACGCCTTTTCCCCACTTCGACGCTCATTATGGTAAGCACGTGGAGTTCAAAAGCGGGCTCAATTCTTTCCGCATCGGAGGGGCCCCGGCCAATTGACGAAAAGAAGCTCGATTTTCAGGCGGCATTGTGGAGTTGAGCACGCGGAGCATTAGTGCAGCTAACACGAGACTTTTCGACATTGACAGCTCCGTCTGGATCCGGAATCGGAAGGCCGCATCGGGTCTTGGTCGCTCAGAGGCTCTAGCGAACTGGCGCCGGTTGGCCCGTGTCCTGTCAGGCACCGCTAATAACTCATTGAGAAATCCGCGTTCGTAATGACGCCTAGCACTTCCACGGAACAGTAAAAGATAGCTGTAACCGAGATTCGGCTCCCAGCCAAAGAGCCGGCTGTAGCCCGAGGTGGGACAACTACACAGTTATTGGGGATGAGACCATAATGCCTCGCGGAGTCGCTGTTGTAAACTCCCCAAATCCACCCTGGACGGTTTGCCATCGCGACTGGCTGAGAGTGGATTGTTTGCTTTGGTTCTTGGGCTGGAGCGTCAAAGCTGACGAGCGCTTACTCGACGTGATCCGGTTCGGCAGTTAGGTTCGTCCTCAACCGGGGCGTGGTTCGTCGTGACGCAGGATTCTTTGGTCAAATCGTGCCATTTTAGGGTAGTCACCCAAGTCCAGCAGAGGACGAGGCTACAACGCAGATGATTACTCGGCGTGATGCAATTCGCCTGTTGGGCCCGGCCTCAGCCGCCGCATGGTTCGCGGCGGCGCAAATCGGCATCAACTCTTCGCTGGTCGCTAATGCTTCTGCTTCGAAGCGCGACATTACTCCTCCGCTTGCGCCCGGTTCGCCGAACTCCCCGGAAAGGCTGGCTTTGGTTCAAGCGTTCTTAAAGGATTCCGAAGGGCTGCAAGACAAATTCGGGGCGCGAACTCACAAGAGTGACTGGGTGATGCCCTATCGTTTGTTCCGGCCGAAAGCACTTCACGGGAAAGTGCCGTTGGTGATGTACCTGCATGGCAGTGGAGGTTTAGGCGACGACAACCTGAAGCAGCTAAGTCTCGGCAACAGGTTCGGTACACGCGTCTGGTTGCTCCCGAAAAATCAGAAGCGTTTCCCCTGCTACGTCGTCGCACCGCAGACCGATCGGGGATGGATCCGTTACGATTTTTCGCAACAGCCGGCGCTGGAGCTCGCCGGTTTCGGGGATGGCTCACGCTTGGCGCTGGAGATCGTCGATGCTCTGCGCCGCGAGTTCGCTATCGATGAGCGTCGCATTTACATAGCGGGGAACTCTATGGGAGGCGCGGGCGTGTGGAACGTGCTCGCGAATCGTCCGAACTTTTTCGCAGCTGCGGTGATCTCTTGCGGAGGCGTTTCTTCTGATGACGGCACTGGGTCGGTTGCCACGCCGCTGTGGGACTTCCACGGTGATGCCGACGAGGTCGTTCCCGTGTCCTCTTCGCGGGATCGGATCGCGGCTAGACGGAAAGCGGGCGGGCACCCGCTCTACACCGAGTACCCTGGGGCGGATCACGATAGTGTAGCCAGATTGGGCTTCACCGAACCGGCCCTGCCAAAGTGGGTGTTTGCTCAACGCAGGGGCTAATGCCTCCTGAAGTCAGCGATGAACTTTCTTGGGAGCAAGAACCATGGATAGCCCGAAGCAGCGGTTGGTTGTCATAACGGTGTTGGTATGTCTTGTGGTCACCGGGAGTATACAAGTATCCAGCGCCAAGAACTCGGGAGACGGTCACACGACCAAGATACAGGGTTCGGCGCTTCCCCTGAATTCCATCGACGGTCTGGAACTGCAGGGCATAAACGAGCCGGGCGCAGAGCCCGTGAAGATCCAGAGCGAAGTTGCCAGCTATCGTGGACGCCGTGCCGTGCATATCGTCAACGTTGAGGGCCAAGGCGTGCAGACTGGAGAACAAGTTCTTGCGATCGTCAAGACGTCCGACTTCAAAGACGGCACGATCGAGGCGGAAATGGCGGCCTTTCCGCGTCAGGGAGCGAAGCCTAGTACGCGAGGGTTCATTGGCATCGCGTTCCGGGTGCAGGACCACGGCTCGCGATATGAAGCATTTTACTTGCGCATGACGAACGGGCGCGCCGACGATCAACTACAACGTAACCACTCGGCCCAGTATGTCTCGCACCCGGAGTTCCCGTGGAACCGGTTAAGAGAGGAAAAACCCGGAGTGTACGAATCCTATGTCGATCTCGTCGCGAGTGCATGGACCCGAGTCAAGATAGCAGTTTCCGGTACCAAAGCACAGCTCTACGTTAACGGCGCCGACCAGCCCTGCCTGATCGTGAACGATCTGAAGCTCCCCGAAAGCCACGGCCAGGTCGCTCTTTGGACCGGCTCGGATACAGAGGCATATTTCTCGAACTTGAAGATTAGGTCAACGCGAAGCATAGGTAACGTGGAGTAAGTGACATTGAATCTACGCAGCAGTAGTTGTGCCCGATGTCGTGATCTCTGGAGCCAGGAATGAACGCATCTACGTTTTATCGAATTGCTGCTGTTCTTCTGCTGCTTTTCGCGTTAGGACACACACTCGGCTTCCGCCAGTCTGATCCCAAATGGGGAGTTGATGCCCTTCTTGGATCAATGCGGTCAATTCGCTTTGATGTGCAGGGGTTCAAGCGCACGTATTGGGACCTCTTTGTGGCAGCCGGATTCTCTGTCGGCGTGTTTTATCTATTCGCAGCGATATTGGCATGGCAGATGGGTAGCCTTCCGGCACCGACCCTGGCGCTCATGCGTGGCACTGCGTGGGCGTTCGCCCTTTGCTTTGCCGCCATCACGGTTGTGAGCTGGAGATACCTCTTTATTCTGCCCATCGCTTTCTCGATGCTGATTACGTTGTGTTTGACCGCGGCGGCATGGTTTTCAGCGAAGCAGAGTCCCTTGCCTCCAATGCGATCGTAAGGCGAGAGGACTCGCACTGCACTACTAGAGACTCAGATTTGTTGCACGGAGGAAACGGAATGGTACGCGCTAATGGTGGCTGCTCGCTTCGCTCACCCACTGTCTTCCTAGGAGCCTTGCTGCTTGTCGCTGCTCCGATATTTGGCGATGCGAACGAGCGACGAGTCACCAAGCTGGCGGACGAGGTGTATGCGATCGAGCACAAGCATTTGAATGATGGCAACTCCAGCGGAAATACCACCGTAATCATTGGAGAGCGGGAAGTCTTCGTGATCGACTCCAGCTCCCGGCCCTCGTCGGCGCGGGAAGATATTGCACAGATTCGCCAATGGACGAACAAGCCCGTGGGTTATCTGCTCAATACTCACTTTCACAACGACCACAATAACGGCAACAAGACCTATCTGGACGCATTTCCTTCTCTGGCGATCATCGCGCAGGAGGAGACTAAGAAAGACATGGATCTCATCCAGCCCGGAAACGTCGAGAGGCAACCCGGGGAACTTGCCGCGCTCATTGCTACTTTCCAGCAGGGGAAGGACCAGAGTGGCCGTGCGCTGTCGGAAGACGAAAAGAAACAAGTCCAGGAACTTCTGCCCGGATTGGAGCAGGCAGAAGCTGAGTCTAAGACCTTGGTGTACCAGTCTCCCACGCTCACCTTTGTCGATAAGCTCGATATCGACATTGGGAACAGGGAAGTGCAAGTGAAATATCTGGGGCGAGGCAATACTGCGGGAGATGCCATCGTCTACTTGCCCAAGGAGAAAATCATAGTTGCGGGCGACCTGCTAGTTCACCCCATCCCGTACACCTATGATGGCTACCCCTCCGAATGGGTGCAGACGCTCCATAAGATGGGTGAATTGGACGCGATGACGATTGTTCCCGGACACGGGCCAATCCTGCATGACAAGGCCTATCTCCACCTAGTGGCTGAACTGATGGAAAGCGTGGTCGATCAAGTGCGGGCACGGATTCGCCAGATCGGATTTCCGGGAGCTCACACTGTAGACGACGTCAAGGGCTCAATGGATTTGACAAACTTTCGCCAACAATTCGCAGGGAATGATAAGGATCTGCAGGCGCAGTTTGACGACATGGCGGATCATTTGGTGAAGATCACATTCAGCGAAGCTGCGCAGCGGTAAGAGATGAATTGCGAGGGAAGACCCACTTGCGAAACCATCACATTGCTTCTCATGCTAGTTTGCGTTGCCTTCGGCCAGGATTCCGCCTCGAAGTAGGACAAAGACTCCGCGGTGCTGAAGGCAATGCATGATTTCAGCTTCGTGTTGTGCGTCAAACAACTGGGGAAAGCCGACGAACCGTTTGCTACGAATTTGGACCACACATAACAAGTAAAGAGCCTTAGCACCGCGAATCCGTTTTCTTTGAACTGTTGAAAGGCAGGTTTGCTTACCAATGAGAATCCTACGATTGTTGCCGTTTCTTGTGATTGCCTTGCATCTCTCCGCCGCCGGTCAGACCGCCGCGAGCGGTATGACCGACGAGGACCGGGAACACCTACTGGTGCACTTTGAAATGACCGGGCAAGTCTTGGCTGAGGAGGTGCGCGGACTTTCACCGGCTCAGCTGGAATATCGAACGTCCCCCGATCGCTGGTCAATCCGGGAATGCGTTTCTCATTTGGCCGTCGCCGAACCGGATTATTGGCGCGATCTGATGAACGCGGTGAAGGCGCCCCCCGATATGAAAGTCAAGAAATCAGCGAATACTGATGCCGACATCCTGTGGTATGGCATCGATCGCGTCGTACATACGAAGACTGGCGGCGGGCACGAGAAGGTCGACACTTATAAAAACCTCGGCGCAGCCTTGGCAAAGTTCCAGGCGCTGCGCGCGACCATGATCGAATACATCAAATCAACCCACGACGACTTGCGTTCCCATAGCTTCGGCACAACAGACCCGATCGATTGCTGGCAGTGGATGCTCGAGATCTCCACGCATGCCGAGCGACATATTCAACAGATTCGCGAGATCAAAGCCGATCCTAACTTTCCCAAGAATTGATCGGTAGGAGTCGAGCCAGGTGGAATTGAGCGGCAATGCAAAGCTATAGATTCCAACAAAATGTTACCGTGGCGGTTAGCGACATTTTAAGTGAGGAAGCAAATGTCCCGCATCATCAGCTTCGCACTGTTAGTTTGCATCGCGTCTGGAATGACCGCGAATGCCCAGCAGGATCAACCAAAGGTAGTCAAGATCAACGGCTCGATCTACATGGCTCCGTTCGGAGCCAATGTCTATCTGGTAACGACGCCGTCGGGAAATGTAGTCATTGATACGGGGACATCCAGTGAGGCAGCAAATGCCAGGGACTTTCTGCGCGCGGAAAGCCACGCGCCAGTAAAATACATCATTTTGACGCATGGCCACGCTGACCACATTGGTGGGATCAGTCTTTGGAAGGAAGCTGGAACCCAGATCATCGCCCAAAGGAATTACGTTGAACTCGTCAATTACGTCGCCCGGCTTGAGGGCTTCTTTGCCCCGCGTAACGCAGCGGTGTTCAACCGGCCCCAAGAGGAATTAGGGTCATGGGCTGGTGACTTTGGCGCGAAAATCGACCCGACAATGTTTTTTGACGAAAAGTACGAGCTTACGTTGGGGGGAGTGCAATTCGAGTTGTTCAGCACGCCCGGAGAGACCCCCGATCACCTGACGGTTTGGATTCCCGCGTACAAGACTGCTTTCATCGGCGACAATTACAACGGGTTCGGAGAACCGGAACCCATGTCATTTCCGAACCTCTATGCGTTGAGGGGCACAAAGCCACGCTGGGCTCTTGATTGGATCAGTTCGATTGACAAGGTGCTGGCTCTCAAACCCGAGATCGTACTTTCAGGACACGGCGACCCGATCATTGGGAACGCAGAAATTGCTCGACGACTTACGCGGTTCCGCAGCGCGATTCAGTACGTCCACGATGAAGTTGTGAAGGGCATGAACTCAGGCAAAGATGTATTCACCCTGATGCGCGAAATTAAACTCCCGCCAAGTGTCGACTTAAGTGAATCTTTCGGAAAAGTCAGTTGGTCCGTGCGGGGGATCTATGACGGATACGCTGGCTGGTTCGATATGAATCCGTCGACGATGTACGAATTGCCACCGTCTGCGGTGTATCCGGATCTGGTCAAATTGGCCGGTGGACCGGAACCGGTGGTGCGGTTAGCCCTGGATAAGCTGGAAGCCGGTAAGCCGGTCGAGGCTCTGCACCTGACCGATGTTGTACTCGCATATGATGGGAACAATCGCACTGCGCTGGAGGCTCGGCTCAAGGCACTGGATTATTTGCGAGAACACTCTGAGAACTACATCGAGACCAGCTACCTGGAATACGGGATCAAGACAACGAAAGCGAAACTGGGGACAAATTAAAGTTCGCGAATTCTATTCGTAACGAAGGACCACAAGGGATCGTGGCGCGGGGGTGGGTGTCTTGTTAATGCCGCCGATTCGCCGCGCCCGCGTAGCACCCGCTCCTATTCAGACCGCAATACTATGATTGGGTCCAGGCGAGACGCTTTTCGCGCTGGCACGTAGCACGCCAAAAGCGCCGTCACCACAAGCAGGAATGCAGCGGCACTAAACGCGAGCGGGTCGGTGGCCCTAATATCAAATAGAAGCCCAGCGAGCAACCGTGTCAGGGCCAGTGAAGCGGCGATACCGCACGCCACGCCAACCAGCGTCAGGCCCATCCCATTTCTCAACACGAGTCTCAAAATCTGCCAACGCTGCGCACCTAGAGCCATGCGGATACCCAATTCCCGCTTACGCTGTGAAACCATGTATGCCAATACGGCATAGATTCCAATCGCCGAGAGGAGCAAGGCTAATCCGGCAAAGACCGCCACAAACTGCAGAACCAGACGAGGTTGCGCCACCGATGAGGCGACTACTTCGTCGAGGCTCTGGATGCCGGCGATTGCCAGATTGGAATCGATTTTTCCCAGCTCTTGTCGCACAGCCGTGCCCAAGGATTGAGGATCGGACTGTGATCGGACGATGAGAGTTGCAGTTGTGCGGGGGTTCTGGGGCAGAGGCAAATACATCTCGTCGACGATCGGTGACGCCAACGTATTGAATTTCACATTCGCGACCACGCCTACTACGATCCGCTGAATTTGGTCACGCGAATTCGCCAGGTGCTTGCGCAACGGATCCTGATTTGGCCAATAGTGATTGGCAACCGCTTGATTCACGATTACCACGGGCTGGCTGGTTGCCGAATCCTGATCGGTGAACACACGCCCACTGATTAAAGGAGTGTGTATGGCTTGAAAGTAAGCGGGCGTGACGTCCCGAACAGCGACCAAGGGGTCCTTGCCCAGCCCCTGGCACGCAAGACCCTCAGGGCAGAAAAACACGAAGCGAAACGCCCCTGAGAGAGGAAGATAAGTCGTGACCGCCGCGGCTTCAACACTTGGAAGCGTCTTGACCTGCTCCACGAGCCTGCGATAGAAGCCGGTCTGCTGTTCCGCCTGCGAATAGCGGCCAGCGGGAAGGGCGATGGGAAAAGTCATCACCTTTCGGGATTCAAATCCAGGGTTTACTGCGAGGGTCCGAACAAAGCTCCTGGTGAGCAGTCCAGCACCAGTCATCAAAACCAAAGCCATCGCAACTTCGCCAACCACCAGGATCGCACGTAACCGACTCCGGCCGGCGCCGTCCGAGGAACCTCGCCCCCCTTCTTTCAAGGCACGGTGCAGATTCCACCCCGAAACCTGTAGAGCCGGCACCAGGCCAAAGGCCAACGCGGCAACCCCGCACAACCCGAGCGAGAACAGCAGCACTGGCAGATCTACCTGGGCCTGGTCCAGCCGGGGGACGGTTCCTGGGGCGATCGAGCGCGACAATGGGATCATCGCTGAAGCCAGCGCCACTCCCAGTATTCCGCCTGTCAAAGACAGCACAAGGTTCTCGGTGAGCAGTTGACGAACCAGCTGCGCCCGGGTTGCGCCCAGAGCCCTGCGAATCGCAATCTCCTTCTGTCGAGTTGTTGCTTTTACCAAGAGCATGCTGGCCACATTGGCGCAAGCAATCAACAAAACAAAGCCTACCGCAGCCAGCAGCACTAGCAGCGAAGGTCTCAGAGGCCCCACGACCGATTCCTCCAGCGAGATTGTCGAGAGTGCCAGCTTCGACGCATCTGCGTAACTTCCAAATTCCTGCTTGTAATGACTATTGATCGTATCCAGCTCTGCCTGCACCCGGGGCAGAGTCTCGCCTTGCCGCATGCGGGCAATCATTGACAGATACCCCGCGCCGGAGTGAACCAGTTCCGGCGAAACCAGGGTCGTCTCAAAGACGCGGGGAAACCAGATGTGTGGTTCAGGAAATACTACGGGGAAGCTGAAGGTGGCCGGAAGAATTCCGATAACAGTGACACTCTTTCCATCGAGCGTCATCGACTTACCAAGCAACTCGGGATCGGCGCCGAAGTGGCTATGCCAGAAGCCGTCGCTGATCAACACCACGTCAGGGCCTCCCGGCTGATCCTCCTGTGGTAGAAAAGCCCGGCCCCGGATCGGCACTGCCCCGAGAATCGGAAAAAAATCCAGAGAGACTCTCGCGGCCGCAACCTGTTCCGCTTCGCTCCTGGTGGCCAGGTTCACGTTGAATGGATAATATGCGGCAGTTGCCTCCAGCGACTTACTCTGTTCCTTGATCTGGGTAAATTTCGTGAACGAAACATTGATCGGATTGGCGCGGTCCGGCGGATTGACCGCGTTGATTGCAACCAGTCGTCCCGGGTCTGGATACGAAAACGGGCGCAAGAGCACGGCATTCATCACGCTGAATATCGCAGTATTCGCCCCGACACCTAACGCCAAAGTCAGGACTGCCATGGCCGTGAACGCAGGATTTTGCTTCAGCATGCGCACCCCAAACTTCGCGTCTTGCCGCACCGTTCCCATGTCCCCTCCCCTTCAAGCGGTTGATTCTCAATCCTCAGACGCCCCCCGGCCACCTGCTATTGGGTGGAAGACTTATGGCTCATCCGCTTGAGGTCGATGAATTCCTTGCCGCGCTTCCCGCTCCCTTCAAATAGGAAAGTCAGGGTAATGTGATCGGGATTAAGCAATAGCATCTCAAGTCCATAGACATGAGGAGCATCCGGAGAAGGGATATTGGTCGCGTCTACGAGCTCGAAATTCAGGACGCCCTTCGCGATGTCGATCTGGCTAGCTTTAAGCCGCGGTTGATTCTGTGCAGCACAGAAGTGCGTCATCCGCAGCTCTGCGCCATCCAGGTGATACACAGTTGTCATGGACGGCGCCACTCCATCCATCGTTAGATTCTCTACTACGGCTGAGCCATTGCCGGTTTCGTAATACCCGGCGTTCACTTTTCCAGTGCCAGTGTGAGCCCCAGTCCATTCGAGCGGGCCTTCCCATTCGCCGGCCAGCCCACGAAGTTGTGCGAGCGCGGCAGCGTTAGCCCTTTGCTCCGTTTCTGGCCCGATCATGGCTGTGGGGTCTTCTGCCGGGGCAATGGGAACGATGCTGGTAGCCAGAAGAATCGCAGCTGAGATTACTTTAAGCATGGTTACTCCAGGGCGGCTCCGATTCCGCTGCGCGTTCACTTTTGCAGTCGCAGGTGGTGGGCGAGTCGAGACCGACCCACCTCCCAGGCCGCACACTACGGGGAGGCTTGCGGTCCTATTGCCCACCCGCCGACGAGCCTTGCTGTCCCAGCCAAGAAGCAAGCTGCTGCGCCTGCTGAGACTTCAGATCAATACATGTGTTGATTCGCTCGATCGACTGCCGGTAGGTCCGTTCCGCCGATTCAATCTTGTGTGTGGCAAAAAACTCCGCGACCTGATCGCGCATGTGGGCATCACAGAACGAGCCTGTAGCGCCCACGATCGTGCCGCCGCCAAATGATCCGCCCGCTTTCTGCACCGCGTCCCAGTGCGACACGATAAAGTCCCACGCCATCTTGCCCCCGTCGGAAGCGTTGAACATTACACCCGTCAACAACTGTAGCGAGTCCTGGGAACGCACGTCCGGAGAAATGGCGTACTCCAGGGTCCGCTGCAGCAGCTTGGGATCGCCGAGATTAGGCAGCGTGAAAAAGTACATGTAGTATTCTTCCGGCGATTTCGGGTTCTTGAGCGCGGTCATCAGCCTGTCATAAAAAGCTTCGTCGCCGTTCAAAGCTGTCACTGCGAGGGCCGCAATCGCCAGCTCGCGGTCAACTGATGAAGGATCGCTCAGAACTTGGTCTACGATCTCACGGGCATGTGCTTGGACCTCCGGATCACGGCCATCCCAGCCCAACTGGTTGAACACATGACCCCGAAGGGTTCTCATCTCGTCGCTTTCGCCCGGCCTGGCTTCCCAACCCACGTTGTTGAGGATGGGCTTGAGATACTGTCGCAGCCATGCCCTAAAGGATTCCCCGTCGCCATCCGTCACCAGATATTGGCGAATGTAGTTGAGCCGTGCCAGAACGTCGTCCAAAACTGCCCGATTGGAATCGCTCCCCAGACCCTGCGCGAAGGCGAGGTAATCGCCCACCGGCTCCCCTCCGACGTGAACCGACGCCCAAATGTCCTCCTGCAAAGCAATCTGCTCCGCCGGAGAAAGCTCACTGGTATCTCTCGCGAGGGCTTTCACCGCATCGGGCCGATAGCTTTCGCGGTAGTAACCGGTCGCGCCGGCATTTGCCATCACCCACGTCGAGCAGCCCGGCAATGTGAAGATCTCTTGCCGCTTGCTGAGCAGTTCACACTTCTGCGCTCCCGTCGACGACTTCATGCACAGGGGAACCTGCCAGAGCTGATCGTTTGCCGCCTGAAATTTCTCACGATCTGCGTAATAGCGCCTCTGATCCAGAGTCACAATGGTCGAGTTGCTAGAACACCTTGACGTCAAATTGATAATTGGAGCACCCGCCTGCTGCACAAACGTCGGCATGATACGGTCGACTGGTTTTCTGGAAGTCTTCGCCTGGGCACTCCAGAAGTCTGCGGCAGTCGCATTGCCGTATTGATGCTGTTGTATATACGCGTTCACGCCCGCGCGGAATGTCTGTTCTCCCAAATATGCCTCGAGCATGCGCAGAACGGCCCCGGCCTTGCCATAGGCGATTCCATCAAACAGTTCCACGATTTGCGCCGGAGTTTCGGCTGCTTGTTGGATCGGTCGCGTGTTGGCCAGCGCATCTGCGTTGAGAGTCTGACCCGTACCGCTCACGTCGTCCAAATCGAAATTCCATTCTGGCTTCCAGGCCTCGAGCGGCTTGTTTGCCATCCAAGTGGCGAACCCTTCGTTGAGCCAAAGGTCGTCCCACCATTTCATGGTGACCAGATCTCCAACCCACATGTGAGCCACTTCATGGGAAATTATCGAGGCGATGTTCTTCTTTATGCTTGGAGACGCATGCTTTTCGTCGATTTGAAGTAGGACCTCGCGGAACGTAATGCAGCCGGTGTTCTCCATCGCACCCGCGGAAAAATCCGGCAGGGCGACCAAGTCCAGCTTTCCATAAGGATACTTAATGCTGAAATATTTATCGAAATAGAGGAGGACTCGCTCCGTCACTTCCAAAGGAAACTCTCCCAGATCCTTTTTTCCGGAAGGATTATAGACGCGAATAGGAATCCCGTCGGCCTCACCCTCGACGTATTCGAAGTTGCCCACGACCAGAGCCGCCAGATAAGACGACATCTTGGCGGTCGTGGCAAAACGTACTGTGTGCTTGTCGCCAGGTCCGGGCGTATCGGAAACCACTCTCTGGTTGGAGATGGTCACCAGACCCTTGTCGGCAATGGCAGTGATGTCGAACGTGGCCTTATAGGAGGGCTCGTCAAATGAGGGAAACGCACGGCGCGCGTCTGTAGCTTCGAACTGCGTGGCCACGTACTTGCGGCCTTGGTCGTCCGTACCCAAATAGAGACCGCGCATCTCGTTGTTTAGGGTGCCGGAATAAGTGATGTGGATCGTGGCCGGACCTGCAGAGAGCGGCTTCTCGGTAGACAGAACCGCCATTTCCTTTTCCTTCTTGGGCGTGACATAAGCCATCTGCGTACTGCCCCTGCTGGTAATGCTCACCTCATGGAAGTCGATATCGGCTGCGTTCAGCGTGATTTCCTTAGTCGGCTTCAGCACGAGGATGGAAATGGTTTCGTCACCATCGAAGGTGGCCTTGTCGAGATCGGGCGTGAAGCAGAGTTTGTAGTTTTCTGGAGCGGCTACTTCGGGCAGCCGTTGAGCTGCTGCGAAAGAGAGTCCCGCCAACAGGAATGGGAGTAACGAAAGAAATCGCTTCATGATTTGCCTCCTGAGGCACTTGAACCGGGCTCCGTGCATGAGGCCCGCAGAGATGACCTCATGATGAGCGACAGCTTCATTTCGCTGTGGCCTGACTCACTGAAAATAGTCCCTCTCGCCGACGTCCGGTGTAGACGGGGATGAGTGCTGTACAGCAAGGGACGGATACACGGTGGGAGCGTGACGAAAATTATGAGTCAGCGACAACGGAGGTTGCCTGCCTTGTCGCGGTACCGCGATGATCGAGCGATTTACTCAGTTGTGCCGCACGGGAAAATCGGCGTGCTAAGCCTCATTTGGCATGTCCCGCCCATCATCTCTGGCTCGCACCCGAAATGGGATGCAGACCTGCACTGTGGTCCCGCCCGCCGGCGGCCTGAGGAGTTCCAGACGTTGGTCGCGGCCGTAGAGCGATTCGAGCCGCTCGCGGGTAATTCTCAAACCTAAACCAATCGACGGAAGTGTCCCCGTTTTCGAAAGTCCCGGGCCGTTGTCGCTTATCTCGATCTTTAACTGGTGGGCTTGAGTTGTGGCTGCGATTCGTATTTCTCCGCCACCTGGCAGCTGTGAAATGCCGTGCTTCACGGCATTGTCGACAAGGGGCTGCAGCAGCAAGTGAGGAACCGCTGCATCGAGCGTAGTCGGGGAAATGTCAAAGGTTACAGTTAATCTTTCGGCAAATCGAACCCTCTCAATTTCCAGATAGCAATTGAGGAATTCGATCTCGCGGCTGAGAGTTGTGATTTGGGTTCCAGCCGATTCGAGGCTCATCCTTAACAGATCGCCCAGCCTGGTCATCATTTGATCGGCGGCCCTGACGTCTGTCAGCATCAACGACGAAATGGAGTGCATTGTGTTGAAAAGAAAATGTGGCTGAAGCTGGCTTTTAAGGACCTGCAATCGCGTTTTGGCCAACTGTTCTTCCAACTGAGCTGCGCGAAGCTCACGCTCACGAAGGGTTCGAGTGTAAGAAACGACATGGGCGACTAGTGCGATCGGAATGAAGGTGCCGGAGATGTCATTGAACAAACTTGTCAGAAACAGTTCCGGCAACACAGACCACTGAACTTCAAACGCGTGAGTGTGGGAATCCCAGATGGCAGATCTCCATTCGTGATATTTCGGATCCCAGAAGCCAAACGGGGTCACGGATTGCAGGGCTACGTGCACAGCAGTAAAGATTAACCCAGCAGCTAAGTACAGCAGCGACCGGCTCATCCAGTTGTTTCGGCGAATTGGATAACGGGTCGCGAATGCGAAGGCAAATGGAGTGAGCGGAGCGTAGGTGAGTATCTGGCAGAATTGCATGCCCAGAGCACTCGTTAACGTCATCGGTGAGCGGGTCGCGTGGTACAACCTGTAGATCGTTACCCCGGCCGCGAGAGCCACGAGAGACCAGACTCCGAAGCTTACTGCCCAGATTAGCCAAGGACGATTCTGGGGCGGGTTTGATTCCCCATTACCCACATACTTGGACTTGCGCAACAGTTCACCGCCTCAATGTGAGCAAATATATTGCGTTTTCGCTTCGCACGCCGGACAAAAAGTACATTCGAATTCGCAACTACTCGCCTTTCCGCGAGCCGATAGTCCGTGTCCGCACGAGTCACAAGTGGTCTTCGCGCCGGATTGTTGCCGGCTTCGGTCGTCCGAGAGCATTATGCTCCTTGATTGTTCTGCCAATTCCCCCTTGCTTCTCGCGAAACAGGGGCATGGCCGCGATTCGATGGTACTCGCGGAGCCGATCCGGGCGAAGCCGGTCACAATCCGCCTCATGACTTGGCCCGGCCTGTCACCGATTTCTTGCAAACCTTTTCGCCGCCGGCCCGTCTATACCCGTTGTCAGGTCAAACGAGCGGAGTCAACCACGATGCCCGAGTCTTTCGTCCGCATACCGCGCGAGCAGCCGAATGGATCACTGATTCGCGCCATTATTGCAGATGATGAGCGCCTTGCCCGCGAGAAGCTGCGCATTCTCTTGGGTTCCGAGCCAGAGGTGCAAATTGTGGCAGAATGCCCGAATGGCAGACAAACGGTTTCTGCGATTCGCAGTTGTCAACCGGACATGCTACTCCTCGACATTCAGATGCCGGACCTGGATGGCTTTGAGGTGTTGAACGAAATATCCTCCGGCGAGATGCCTCAGGTCATCTTCACCTCAGCCTACGACCAATATGCAATTCGCGCGTTTGAAGCGCATGCGCTGGACTACTTGCTGAAACCCTTCGATCGGGATCGGCTGCATGCCGCCATCGCGCGGGCTAGTGTTGAAATCCGGAAGTCTCAGGATCAAGATCTCACTAATCGCGTTCTTGCGCTTCTATCAACGGTGAGGTCCGGGAAGCGACTTCCTCAGTTCGACGAGCGCGTGACAATTCGAACAAACGGTCGAGTCGTGTTCTTGAACCTCGAGGAGATTCATTGGATCGAGGCCGCCGCCAACTATGTCCGGCTCAATACAGGAAAGGATTCCTACCTCTTCCGGGAAACCATTTCTCGAATTTCAGAACGCCTGAATCCGTCTCAGTTCGTCCGCATTCACCGCTCCATGATCGTCAATGTTGCCGGGATCAAGGAATTGATACCCGTTAACAGTGGAGAATATGTTGTGGTTCTGCACAGCGGAAAAGAGCTTTCCTGCAGCCGTGGCTACCGCTCCAACCTGCAAGACTTGATGGGAAAGAATTTCTGAGGGCCACGTTACCCGCTATTCCGTGAAGGGAGCCTCCGCGACGCGATCGCAAAAATTGCGGGGATGAAATTCGGGCATGTACCGCTCACGGATGTCCCGCATAAAAGAACTGGACGCCGCCTGCGGATGCTTCCGTATGACGTCTGCACATGTCTTCACGAACGCAGCTTTGAACCCCACCCGCGGAAATGCTTTCACAATTTCCTCCACATCGCTCTTGTTGATTTCGGAGCCGAAGTCGAGCACACGGACAGCGTTGCGCGCACAAATTCGGGAGAGAATCGCTACCAAACTCTGCATTGCGTGGCATGAACCATCGGCTGGCCGGCATGGCAGCCGAAAGCGTGTCCAAACTCAGACATGTTGCCGAGCACGTTGTTTACACGGTAGCGGTCCAAGGAGTGGCCTTGCGTTAAGACCGCCGTGCGGGCAGCCTCGGGACGAAGAGCGCTGCACCAGACCTCGGAGTATGAGAGAAAGAACGTTTGTAGCTCGGTGAGTCCATCCTCTGCGGGGCCGTCGAGCGTCTTGCCATTTGACGTTAAACTGTTTTCAAGAGCTGACAGCGCGATGTGGATTCCGCCATTGTCCGCGGTATCTTCCCCAGCCGAAAGTGCCCCATTCTGTCTTACGCCCGCTTCGGGGATATCTTGTGTGTATTCGTCCTGAATGCACTTGTCGCGCTGGTCATAATTGGCCGCATCCTCGGGGGTCCACCAGTCTCGCAGGTTGCCTTGTGCATCGAACTTGCGTCCTTGGTCGTCGAA
The DNA here is from genome assembly GCA_003156615.1 of Acidobacteriaceae bacterium. The sequence continues at coordinate 16,358 of PMHI01000654.1, forward strand.
GCCGTGAATAATCTCATGGCCAATGACCGTCCCAATAGCGCCATAGTTGACCGCGTCAGGAGCCGACGCGTCAAAGAATGGAGGCTGAAGAATGCCGGCGGGAAAATTGATGGTATTGGTCGCAGTATCTTCGTAGGCGTTGACGGTAGGGGGAGTCATGCCCCACCCTTTGCGGTCGGTGGGTTTGCCGATCTTACTGAAACGGCGGCTGGTCTCGAAGCGGCTCGCGCGGAAGATATTGCCCACGAAGTCATCGCGTTTGATCTCAACCGACGAGTAGTCTCGCCATCGGTCGGGGTAGCCGATCTTGTCGATTTGTGCCGCCAGCTTGCCGTGCGCAGCCTCTTTCGACGCATCGGACATCCAGGTCGCGGCGTCGATGTCGCGGTTAAGCGCGGCTTCGATGGCGCGCACCATCTTCAGTACGCGCTCCTTGCGCTCCGCTGGAAAATATTTCGCGACATAGGCCTGACCGACCGCTTCCCCTAGATCGGCATCGGTGCTGAACGAACATCGACGCCAGCGGGGCGGAATCTCCTGCGTCCCGGCAAGAGTGCGGCCGAAAAAGTCGAAGGCCTCTTCCACGAAAGGCTGGCTCAAGAACGGCGCCATGAAATGAAGTGTCTGCCAACGGAGATAAGCCTTCCAATGACCCACCGGTTCCGAGGCGATCAGTTGGTCCAATCCCCGGAAAAAGTCAGGCGCGAGCACCAGGTAACGGACTGACGAGGGTGCCTGCATGGCCCTGAGGTAACGCTCAAAGTTGAAAGATGGAGTCAGCGCCTGCATCTGCTGCAAGGACATTTTGTTGTTCAAGTTCTTGGGATCACGCCGGGGGATGATATCCATGGCGGACTTGGCCAGCGCGGTCTCCAGCACGAGTACGGACTGCGCATCCGCCAGAGCCTGCTCTGGGGGCTCTCCACCGAGTTGCAGGAGTTTGGCAACGTGCTTCACATATTTGTCCCGAATTTCCTTCGATTTGGCATCGTCCTTCAGATAAAAGTCGCGGCTGGGCATTCCCATGCCGGCTTGATCGAAAGCCGCAACCGTTATGCTAGCGTCGTCGAAATCTGGCTGCTGATAAAGTCCAAAGAGAATTCCGTCGTACTCGGTGTCGGTATAGACAAGATCACCGGGGCGAACCAATTGATGCAGGTAGGCCACAAGTTCGGGCAGTTGCGACTTGTCCTTCAGCTTTGCTATGCGGTCGAGAGCGGGCTGAAGTGGGGTCACGCCCAGCTTGTTAATTCTGGATTCGTCCATGCAAGAAGCGTAGTAGTCGCCGACTATCTGCTGGATCGGAGAGCGGTCTCTCGCGGAGGCAGCCTCTTCCAGTGTGTCGCGCACCGTAGCGATGTTCCATATCGCCAGCTTGCCGAAAGCGGTCTGGCCTGCCAGATCGGCGGGGATCGGGTTCGACTTAATCCACTTCGCGCAGGCGTATTGAAAAAAGTCAGCGCAAGGATCGAGGGTCCTATCGACCTGATCGATGTTGAAGTGGTCAAGCGGCGGAATGGATCCATGTTCGCCCACCATCTGTGCGGCGGAGACGATCGAGAAAATGAACACGGCGATGAGACTGACGACCAGAGATCGCATTACCGAACCTCGACGATAGATATCGCTACGTCACGTTACAACGATAGTTGCAAGTGAAATCACCAGGCTAGCAGGCATGGTGAAGCACATCGCAAGAATAGGATGAGATACTTTCAAATCCAGCATCGATGCACTAAACATTCATGCCATTCGCTCCTTTTGAACGCTCCGGTTGCAACACCGAGTTTCAAGGCTTCGCGGAGAAAATGTGCCTCTGGGTCTTTCGTTTCGAAAATCAATGCTTGCGGTCTGTGAATTGGATCGCGTCACACATCGGGTCGAGTGGGATATCGGGATTGAATTGGTCGCAATTGCGGTGGCGATGGTGGCTTGCTCCTCGACATTGACCAACAGAAACTTCCCTCCACTGTCGGAAACCTTTAACCGCACGCGGAAGCGTCGCTGCGCGATGGTGAGGTAATCGATCCATAATTCGCGGCGCTCCGGCAGGAACTGAGCAAGTTGCAGCTCAATGCTGTTTTCCGCAGGCTCCACAGCCATCCGCTTGCGCAACTGTTGAATCTCCCCGACTCCCATCACCGCATCGCCTGCGACTCGACGGTCTGGCAGGAATGGATACCGGGAATTGATCGCCATACTGAAGTCGTTCCATTGACCTGCTGTGGTCCGAACGAAACCCATTCGCCCCTGGTCAAGGCTACTAAAACGACGCTCCCCATCGGGCAGGCGAGGACGTCGCTTCCGCCATTGAACCACCACCCTGCGTGCTCCAGGGAAGCGTTGGCAAAACCGTGCTCTGCCCGCGAGCTTGCGGGAGATACAAGACTCTCCACGTACTATCCGGCTCGCTTGGCCCTTGTTGAATCCGCAGGCTGGAATCTTAGGAAAGCTGCAAAAGCTGTTCAGAGCACCCTGCGGCCTCTACCCAGTCCCTGTCGTAGCCGAACTCGATCCGCACCAGGAAGGCAAGTAGGGCGAGAGCAATACCCCACCCGGAATACGCGATGACCTTGAAAATGCCATTCCCGCCCACTGGGTCTCCTTGGGTCAGTTCATTCCTCGCTTCTTGATAGAAACAAGGACATCCTTCCGGTCTCAATGACATTCACTCACTAAGAAGCCCGTAGGCCGCTGCTTCCTTTCTGGGAACACTAGCGCAACAACAAAGAATCCAGCCAGCAAGAGAGCAAAGTCAATCACGCTCCCCTCGGGACCAATTGTTCCACCGGTAAGCCAGCGCGGGCCGTGCAAGTTGGAATTGAGAAGGTGGACATTAGCCAGCATTCCGCTGTCGGGCACCGAATAGATGAAGGTTTCAGCGTAGTCGGTGGCGGCGTGAAATCCGATCGCGAACCACAAGTTCCCGGTGCGTGCCAGAGAGAATGACGCGAAAATGCCGAACAGCATTACCGACAGGGCACCCACCCAACCCTCGCCGGGGTTCCCCAAGTGCACGGCTCCAAAAAGCGCCGAAAGCAAGACGGCAGATGGCCAAAAGCCGATACCACTACCTAATGTAAATTGCGCATAACCGCGAAACAGGAACTCCTCGAAGATTCCGACCAAGGCAAAACCCACCGCCCACAGCAGGGCAAATTTCGTAAGAGTTGTGTCCGCCAACGACAGTGTTCCAAAGGAAAACCCACCCATCGCGGCAATTGCCAACATCTCCGTCGTCTCGAAGATCAAACCGATGGTGACTCCCAGCCAGAAAGTCTTTCCGAAAGCCCCTTTTAGGGGAATGCCGTAGGCGCCGAATTTTCGCTTTTCGATCCTTGACATAATCCACGCCGCAACAAAAGCAGAGCTGATGCCCACGCCTTCGATGAGAAATTCGGCGTTGGGGCTGAGCGTACCGTGGCTGGCAAGGCGAATGATTGCGGCGAGAGCAGGAATTTTAAGAGTGGCCTTCTGAATTAAGAGGGCAAACACGACAAACATGAAGACGTAGATGATCAAGCGCCATCCCGCTCGGATGCCACTGGGGCCCCAGAAAACCTGACGCCATAGGCTGGCCTGCGCCCGGATGGCCGCAGAGTTGACCGGGTTTGCGTTCTCGCCAGTCAAAAGTTTTTCCGGGACATTCATTCTGCTACCTTTCGATCGAATCCAACTTTATCAAGTGGTTCTATGCTTTTTTCGATAGTGGGCGACATCTGGGACAGTTACACGCATAACTGGGACAAGAGGTATGTGGGGATGAACGAACCTCGTGCTACTACACCACGTAACGATCTCCGGGTGAGTAAACTGGTTTGACTTTCTCTCGCAGCTCGCGTTTAGCTAAGCAGAAGTCCAAAACACGAGGGAACGCGCACTCGTGAATAGGCTGAATCAGTATCCGATGACGGCCTTGAGGTGGGAGTGATGGAAACGCTGATTCAGGATGTTCGATACGGTTTGCGCATGCTGCGGAAGTTCGCCGGGTT
>PMHI01000654.1:20434-25768 GCA_003156615.1 Acidobacteriaceae bacterium
GCGTTTGAGTTGACACGGCTTATGGCGAATTTGCTCTACGGCATCGGTCCCGGGGATCCGCTAACCCTGATGCTGACGGCAACCATTCTGCTTGTTGCGGCTCTGCTGGCGAGCTATATTCCGGCCCCCGCGCCTCGAAGGTCGACCCGATGGTGGCGCTGCGCTACGAATGAGACGAGGATGACAAGGGAGACTCTGCTGCAGGATATTCGCTACNNGCGAACACGGCGATGTTCAGCGTCATCAATTCCGTGCTGTTTCATTCCCTGCCTTTCCGGGATTCCAGCCGCGTGATGGTGCTGTGGAAGACGCTGTCGAATGGCAACCCGAATGCCTTTTCTACCCCAGCCTTTCTGGAGATGCGCCAGCAGGAAGATTTTCTTGCCCATCTCGGCGCGTTTACAAGTGTAGGGAAAAATCTTGGAGGCAAGGAGCTTCCAGAGCGGATCGCGGGAGGAAAGATCAACTACGACCTACTGCCTGTCCTGGGAGTGCAACCGATTCTTGGCCGGATGTTCTCCTTGGACGAAGACCGCCCAGGAGCAGGCGCGGTTGTGATTCTGAGTCACGCGCTATGGTCGACACGTTTCGCATCGCGTCGCAACATATTGAGCGAGGTTGTGGATTTGGATGGCACGCCTTACACGGTGGTGGGTGTGATGCCACCGGGATTCCATGTTCTGGCCGACACTGAACTATTCTGGATTCCCCTTCAACTGGAATCGACGGATGCGCAAGCTTCTGCGCGTAACGTTCATTGGCTGTTTGCTTTCACTCGGCTTCCCGTCGGAAGCAATCAGAAACAAGTACAAGCCGGGTTGGATGCGATCGCAGCGCGATTGAAGGTGCAGGATCCTGCAGGGGAGGGCGGATTCGGAGCGACATTGCAATCGGTCAGTGACTTCGTGAACGGAGCTGTAAAGCCGGTACTGCTGTTGCTGATGGGAGCTGTCGTCTTTGTCTTGCTGATCGCCTGTTCGAACGTGGCCAACCTGTTGCTGTCGCGGAGCACTACGCGGGAACGCGAGATTTCGATTCGTACTGCGCTGGGCGCCAGTCGCTGGCGGATGATCCGCCAGTTACTCACCGAGAGCGTACTGCTGGCGATGCTGGGCGGCGGGCTTGGTTTGGTACTCGCTGAGATTGCGATCAAGTCGCTGCGGTCGGCTCATCCATCGAGCATTCCCGCCTCAAATGCGATCGTTGTTGATCCTGCCGTGCTTGCCTACACCGCCATTCTCTGTGGAGTTGTCGGAATTCTTTTTGGCCTTGCCCCGGCGTGGGAAGGATCTAAGGCGAACGTGAGTGAAAAGCTGAAAGACGGATCGCGGGGCAGCAGCGGAGGCTTCGGAAAGCACCGCGCCGTGCTTGTCGTCATGGAAACGGCATTGGCGTCAATGCTGTTCATCGGCGCCGGTCTCTCGCTCCGAAGTTTATGGCGTGCGGAGATGGTGAACCTTGGATTCAATCCGCACGGAGTGTTGACGTTCCGCATCGCGGCCCCAACGGTTTCCGAACAACGCATACCACTTTTCTATCAACAGGTATTGGACCGGGTGCGCTCGCTGCCCGGTGTGCAATCGGCTGTCCTGGCGAGAAACCTCCCCATGAGCGGGACGGATCCATCGATGCCGATCACAATCGAAGGCACACCGCCTCCTCCGTCGGAGATCCCTATCGTCGCGCGTCTTCGCGCCATCGGGCCGGACTACTTCAGCGGACTTCAGACGTCTTTATTAGCTGGACACGAGTTTACGGAGCAAGATACTGCAGCGTCCACGCGGGTCGTAATTGTGAGCGAGAGTCTGGCCAAACTGCATTGGCCGAATCAGAATGCGCTGGGCAAGAGACTGAAACCCGGAATGCCCGGAGGGGACTGGTGCGTGGTGGTTGGAGTGGCTGCCGATGTTCACCACTGGGCTGCCGATGTCGACATCGAACCGACAGCCTACTACCCATACACACAAGTGCCTTTAGCGTCTTTGCCGCTGCTGGAAGGGAATATGGGTATCGCCGTGCGGAGTCCGAATTCAGATGGCTTGCTCAGCTCAATTCGAACAGCATTGGGTGAGGTGGACAAAACAGTACCGGTTTATGATGTCAAGGGAATGGAAGAAATGGTTGCGGAATCAGGATCGTTGCGACGCTTCGATATGTGGCTGATCGGAGCGTTCGCCGGCCTGGCGCTGACTCTGGCAACGGTTGGCATTTACGGAGTCATTGCGTACGCAGTTTCGCAACGGACACGGGAGATTGGCATCCGGATCGCACTGGGCGCACAACCGAGGGATGTGCTGCAACTGATCATAGGACAAGGCGCGAAGCTGGCTTTGGCCGGAGTGATCGCGGGGCTCTTTGGCGCCTTTGTGCTCTCGAGGTTGATGTCCAGCCTACTGTTTGGAGTGAGTCCGCGAGACTTGGTAACGTTTTCGGTCCTGCCCTGGATGGTTTTGGTATTGATTCTCGTCGGCTGCTATATCCCGGCACGCCGGGCGACGAGGGTAGATCCCGTCGTTACCCTGCGCTGCGAGTAGGAGGTTCGGACATGAATGGATTTCTGCAAGATCAGCGTTAGCTCTGCGTCAGTTGCGAAAGGCACTTTCAGGAGTGAGGTCTAGCTTTCTCAGTCCTGGGTGCACGCCAAGAAAGTGATGGATCATGCAGCGCTGTGTTCTGATCTGCGCTCCCAGAAGTCTTGAAAGCGACCACTAAGTTTTGAGCAGCGTAGTGCGATGATGGCATTGGAGCCTGGAACGGTCCAGTGCATGCCGGCGCGTTTGAGACGCGTGCCAATGGCCGGCCTCGACCACGCCGGTGGAAGTACACAAGCCTTGGGCGTGGAATTCGGAATAGCGCATACGCTCTCGGTTGGTCTGGAAATAATGGAGACAGCGGCGGGCTTTCATCGCAGCGAGGAACCTGGCGGCGGAGAGCTTGGAGGGTAGCCGGGAATCTTCCGGTGTCGAGATCGTGGAAGATTTTCACAGCCTCAGTAAGCGAGACCTAGCATACGCTCGCCTATTTTCTCGCTTTGGTGAAAAGCCGGGACGCCCGAGAAAGCAGCTGGCCATTCACAGGAAGCGTAGGGCCACGTAGTCATGCGCCTGCTCCTAGACGAGCATATCTCGCCGGCGTTGGTCGCCAGATTGGCCGAGGTTGGCGTATATGCTCAATCCGTACTGCACGTTGGTTTTAGCTGGTCCATCATGAGATATGACAAAATGCCCGTTGCGCCGTTTTCATCCCATTCGGTCCCAACGTTAGGCCTGAGATCACGCCGAGCGGAGCGGATTGAGGAGGTTCACGCCGGGAAAGTGCTTTTCGTTGTCCGTAACGACAATGCAGTCGTTCGCTTCCCCGATCGCCGCAACGACCATGTCGAGAGCACTCCTCGGTCGCCCTGCGTGCGTGCCATGTGACCTGAGACGTGCCCAGATGAGTGCTGACTCCTCGTCGAAAGCCAATACGCGTCCGCGGAAGAGCGCCTGGGGACCCTCGCGACCCTCGAACCATTCTTCAAGTTCCCTGCGTTTTTTCCCTGACGGTTTCTCCAAAATGCCACGATATATTTCGGCAAGGCTCAGGGCACAAATGAACAGATCGTCGTCCACTTGTTTGGCCATCCATTCAGTGAGCGGCTGGGACGGGAGAGGCTTTGTGGCGTTGCTGATAATGTTGGTGTCGAGGAGATACCGCGTCATAGATTGATTTTTCTGCCCGCATCAAACGGACGCTCGATCGTCAGTTCGGCGCCAACCAGTGGTGAACGACGAAGAGCTGCCAAAATGCCACCTTTTTCTTCCTTGGGCGTATAGGAGACTGTTCGCATTACCTCCGTCCGAATTCGATTTGCATCCGGGTCATTCTGCGCGAGCCGCTTTGCCAAGGAACGAATTAGATGGCGATCCGACCCGAGACCGAGAACTTCAAATCGTGCCATGCCCCGTTTCCGAAGCCGGCTTCGGTAGTTCTTAATCGCACGCTTTTGGGCTGTATTGGACACATCCCGCCTCTCTTATATCCTGTAATATATCCGGTAACAATGATTTCCGCAAGGGTGCCGCGAGCTGTCGTCTACGCGAAAATAGGCGGGGCAGAGCGGGGGGAATATCTGCTCTCGGTGGGATGTCGAAAGATTAGGGCGCTGTACCATACGCTGCCTGCTTCGCGTTGGACCTGATCGTGCGTGCGCGATGTCCGGCGTAAGCGAGATTTCGGAGGACATGACGAACTAGGTCATCAATTGCCATCCTGAGACGGGCACCTTTGGCGAGTTCCCGATTTCGCTGTGGAGATTTTGGTTTGAACTATCCGACTCTAGCCCAGGTCCTAGGTGGCTGCGAAAGGCGTTACAAAGTCGCGAAAGACGTGTTCATATTGGGCGACTCATTGAACTCGCGCCCGAACCGGCCTATAATTCGCCCACGGTTCGTTTCAAAAGGAGGCAAAACATGGCCGAAAGCCGCAAAGTACTTGATTGTCGCCGTTTCCCCGCAGAGAAGCCCTGCTCAATTGCCATTTCTGGCAACGTAGACGAAGTGGTGGAACTCGGAGTACTGCATGCCTCGACAGTTCACGGGCACCAGGACACGCCGGAACTGCGGGAGCAGCTTCGATCTATGCTCCAAGATGACAACGCCGCCAGAGCGGCATGATCCAAAACGAAGGCGCGCACACGCGCGCCTTTTGCTCTTAAAACCCGCAAACCTCCGATCCGTACCTCGTGGAAAATCAACAAAGTTCACCGACCTTCGGTCTTCAGCCCTTCACATAAGCGAGCTTTGCAGCTACTTTGCCATCTTTTACCGTAAAAACGTCAACCCCGCGCAGGCGCCATGGCTGACCGTTGCGCATCTTGCTGTAGACCCAGAGCACAGTGGCCCGACTTCCGCTGACGATCACCTCCTCGGCCTCGAATCGGGCGTCGGGATTGCGGGCGAACCACCCACGCCAGAATTCGACCACAGCGGTCTTTCCCTCTATGCGTCGGCCATCCGGAGCGGGCGACGTATCCTCAAACACTGTATGCTCGTCAAAAACGCTGCCAATCCCTCAGCGTCGTGCCGATTGAACACTTTGTTGAAACTGTCGATGGTTGAGCGCGTCGCTTGCTCCTGGGAATGCACATTTTCCTGGGACCTCATGGAAACCTCCCTTGGAAAACACAGACTCCCAAGTAGGAACACAGAACAAGTACCACCAAGACGTGGCGATTTGCGGAGCGCATATGCTTTTGATCCCCCATGAAAGTCTAGGCTTGTACGCCATCGAACTCTATTCTGATGGGGCGCAATGATTCGACGCTGACCGGTTGGCGAGACATCGCGTCTCTTA
>PMHI01000654.1:25786-26034 GCA_003156615.1 Acidobacteriaceae bacterium
TTTGATGCAAAAAGCATCGAAGAACTGGCCGCCAGCTTCAAGACGAAAGGAATTCTTGCGCCTCTTCTGGCGCGCGAACTGGAGGAAAGCAAGTACGAAGTTGTAGCCGGGGGCACGTCGCCTCAGAGCGGCGGAACTGGCGGAACTCGAAAAACTTCCCATCCGCCGGGGAGTCAGGTTGGCTTGGAGGCGGGGGTTGGGAAAGGCTTGCTTGATGGAACTCAGCTCGTTAGCTGGCCACTCTTGAA
>PMHI01000124.1:0-1322 GCA_003156615.1 Acidobacteriaceae bacterium
CCAGCGTTGACCCGCGGCTCACTTTCAATAAATTCATTGAAGCCGAACAGTTACCCGCCGACTTTCTTGAAGACATCAACCGCTTCAAATACCGCGGCTCGTCAGGCAAAGTAAACATGGCGCTCGACGCGCTGCCGAACTTCAGCGCCATCCCCGGACCGGGCGCGCACCTGCGCGGCGCAATTTCCATTTCTCCTTCGGTCGAATACATGGAGAAAGCCTATGACGACGCCAAGTACGGCAACTTCTCGCGCCACCCTTACATTGACATGGTGATTCCGTCACTCACCGATCCGTCGGTCGCGCCGCCCGGCAAGCACGTGCTCTCCTGCTTCGTGCAGTACGCGCCCTACAAGCTGCGCCCCGGTTTGAACTGGGACGACCAGAAAGAAGCCTTTGGCGATACGGTGGTCAACACCATCGCCCAGTACGCGCCGAACATCAAAGACATCATCCTGCACCGGCAAGTCATCACTCCGCTCGACCTCGAACGCGAGTGGGGACTGAGCGAGGGCAACATCTTCCAGGGCGAACTTTCCCTGGAGCAGCTTTTCTTCCTGCGGCCAGCGCCGGGCTACGCGCGCTTCCGCACCCCCATCAAGAATCTCTACATGTGCGGCTCGGCCACGCATCCCGGCGGCGGCATCATGGGCGCGCCCGGACGTCTCGCGGCTCTCGAAATTCTCAAAGACATCAAGGGAGCGGNNCCTGGCTAAAGCTGGGTTCAAGCCCCTCGTAGTCGAGCGTCGAGCGCAGGTCGGCGGCGCCGCCATCACCGACGAATTTCATCCCGGCTTCCGTTGCTCCACGCTGGCGCACACCGCGGGCCCGATTCGTCCAGACATCGTCCGTGACCTGCAGCTTGAAAAACACGGCTTAAGGCTGATCACGCCGGAGACCTGTGTCACGGCGCTCTCGCCCGACGGCCGGGCGCTCTCGCTGTATCAGGACGAGAGCAAATCCGCGCAAGCCATCGCTGCCTTCTCACAAAAAGACGCAACCAAGTATCCCGAGTTTGAGAAATCTCTGGGAAAGATCAGCAAGGTAATCGCCGAAGCCCTCGCCACCACTCCGCCCGACATCGATCACCCCAGCCGCGGCGATCTCTGGAGCATGCTCAAAACCGGCCGCGCCCTCCGCAACCTCGGCAAGAGAGATTTGTACCGCGTCTTGCGCTGGGGACCGATGGCCGTGGCCGATCTGGTGGCGGAGTATTTCGAAACCGAATTATTGCGTGCGGTCATTGCCGCTCGTGGCATCTTCGGAACCTTCCTCGGACCATGGTCGGCCGGAAGCAGTCTGCAATTGCTGATTCGCGCAGC
>PMHI01000124.1:1339-2725 GCA_003156615.1 Acidobacteriaceae bacterium
ACCGCAGCCGAAGTCATTGAGATCCGCGTGAAAGACGGCGCAGCCACCGGCGTGCTTCTCTCCACCGGCGAAGAAATCAGCGCCAACGCCGTCGTCTCCGGCGCCGACCCCAAACGCACGCTCCTCAAGCTGACGGATCCGATGCATCTTTCCCCTGACTTCGTGCAGAAGCTGCAGCATTATCGCGGCAATGGAACGGTCGCCAAGGTCAACCTCGCGCTCTCCGCCTTGCCCAATTTCACCGCTCTAAGAAATGGAGACCAATCCGCGCTCAAGGGGCGCATTCACATCGGCCCCGAGATCGACTATCTCGAGCGCGCCTTCGACGAATCCAAGTACGGCAACTTCTCCCGCCAACCCTATCTCGAAGCCACGATCCCGTCGCTCACCGATCCCACGCTCGCGCCCGAAGGCAAGCACGTCATGTCGATCTACATGCAGTACGCGCCCTACAAGCTGAAAGGTGATTGGGAAGACCAGCGCAAAGCTCTCGGCCAAACGGTCGTCGAGACCCTCGCACAATACGCGCCCAATCTGGGTGAGATGATCCTCGCCCGTCAGATCATCACTCCGCGGGATCTCGAAGACGTCTACGGATTAACCGGCGGCCAAATCTTCCACGGCGACCTTGCGATCGACCAGTTTTTCACCATGCGTCCGCTGCTAGACTGGGCGCGCTACCGCACCCCGATCACAAACTTGTACCTTTGTGGCAGCGGAACGCATCCCGGGGCAGGCCTAACCGGGGGCTCGGGCTCGAACGCAGCCCGGGAAATTTTGAAAGAACTGAAGAAGTAGCGGCGGCGGGGACGCCGCCGCGACAGCCGCGTCGCGCACCGCTCTACCGTCGAAGACCTCATCCGCACAGGCCGCGCCCTCGAGAAAGTCGTCCTCTCCCGTGGCGTTCGCGGGCACGTCGAAAACCGAATTCTTCTCAACGGCAAGAAAACCCTGGTCTTAGAAGATCCTCCTCTTTCTCTTTTTTGCCCATGCANNTTCGCTGCACACGAAAGTCCATGCCCTTCCGCGGACCACGAGCTGCCATAACAGTACCGCTCCGCTGGTAACTTGCCGTAGTGGTGACTTTCGTCTTTACTTGAACAGTCGCAAAGAATTCTCTCAACCGACGGGGAGAATCTCGCTCTCGGGAGCGTTTCTTGGCCGAGGACCTTAAGTTTGAGTTATCGATCCTGGCGACAGTCCAGGGCTTCTATCAGAAGCTGTTGCAGGACTCGCTCGGCGGTGATGTGCCCATTCCGAGCGGGCTCGATGAGGTCTCGCTCCGTCACGCGGACGGGGACCTTCCGGAAACTCTCTCCCGCATGTATCGCTGGCTGTATCTGCTGGATATGGCCATCACGCCTGCGATGCTGCGCCAGGCGCTCA
>PMHI01000652.1:0-393 GCA_003156615.1 Acidobacteriaceae bacterium
TGGGCTGACGTATTCATCGTCAACACACCGCATTCTGCGCGAAAGAAACTGAAACTGGAATATGACGATGTTGTGCGGTGGAACCCGCGTCTGATCTATGCAGATCTGACTGGCTTCGGTGAAAAGGGTCCTGACGCTGCTCTGCCAGGATTTGATCTAACGGCTTTCTGGGCGAGAAGCGGTCTGTTGTTCATGACGCGCGATGCTGGTGAACCACCGACCTGGCCAGTGTCGGGTAGCGGTGACAATGCAACTGGGGTCTGCATTTATGCCGCGATTGTTACCGCTCTTTACCGACGGGAGCGCACGGGTAAAGGATCCTACGTCACGACTTCGCTGCTCGCGGCAGGCGTCTGGTCGGCCAGTGTCTTCATTCAGGCGGCTCTATGCGGC
>PMHI01000652.1:448-3055 GCA_003156615.1 Acidobacteriaceae bacterium
GGCAATGCTCGATGAGATCTTTGGCTCGCAGCCTATGTCTCATTGGTATGAAGTTTTCAACGGCGTTCACGTGCCCTTCGGGGCGGTGCGCGGGCCGGAGGAAGTAGTGAATGATCCGCAATTGCGGGCGAATGAGATTGTCGTTCCGCTCGAAGGAGCCGGCGAGAAGCTGACTTCGACCATTAGCAGTCCGATCCAAGTGCACGGTGTAGCAAAAGTACCCGCAAAGCGTGCCCCGAAAATCGGCGAACACAATGAGGAAGTGCTGAAGGAACTGGGATTCACTGCTAACGATATCGATGGGCTGCGCACCAACGGNNACCAGCCAGAAGAAACCGGTCGCGGCCGACTGAAAGCAATGGGAAAAGTGCGATGACAGAAATTCTTACGGAGAAATCCGGGAACATCCTGCGAGTTCAACTCAATCGCCCGGCGAAGAAGAACGCGATGACCGCCGCTATGTACATCGGGATGGCCGACGCTCTCAACTCCACCGCAAAAGATGAAAACGTGAGAGTCGTGCTTTGGCACGGCGCGGGAGACTCTTTCTGCGCAGGCAATGACGTTGAAGACTTTCTTAAAAATCCGATGGGAACNNCACTTATCAATTTCGACAAGCCGATCGTGGCGGCTGTGCAGGGCTACGCAATCGGCGGTGGAACCACGATGTTGACGCACTGCGACTTTGTTTACGCGAGCGAGACCGCCAAATTCCAAATGCCGTTCATCAATCTGGCTTTAATGCCGGAATTTGGAACGAGCTATTCGCTCCCCGCACGCGTCGGTTATCTGCGAGCGGTTGAGCTGATTCTGTTGGCGAAACGATTTGACGCCAAACGGGCGTTGGAGTTGGGGCTTGTGACGGCGGTCGCGCCTGACGATCGAGTNNGTCATCGCGCAGGAGTTGTCGGAAAAGCCGGTCGAGGCTCTTCAGGCATGCAAAAGACTAATGAGGCAATCGACGCGAGATCTATTGGAGCGAGCCGCGAAAACGGAGAACGCCGAATACGCGGTGAGGCTTCGCTCTCCTGAATGCAAGGAAGCCCTCGCGGCATTTCTTGAAAAGCGTCCGCCAGACCTCGAGCGAGCAAAGCAAAAAGCGCCGGCTGCGTAAGTCGGGAACGTTGTGCTGAGAAAGATTAAGCAGAGTAAATCGAGATGAGCACGTCGCAACCCAGAGTCATTGTCGTCGGGGGCGGTTTTGGCGGACTGGCCGCCGTCAAGGCGCTCAAGAACACACCCGTCGAGGTAATTTTAATTGACAGGCACAACCACCATCTTTTTCAACCGTTGCTTTACCAGGTGGCGACAGCAGTCCTGACTCCCAGCCAGATTGCGACGCCGATCCGCAGCATTCTTCGCAATCAGAAAAACGTCGTCGTGATTATGGGTGAAGTCACTGGTGTGGACGTGAATAAGAAGTTCGTGACTGCCAGTAACGTGGATCAGCAAGACGTGCCCATTCCTTACGATTATCTTGTTTTGGCGACTGGTGCGACTCACAGCTACTTCGGTCACGACGAATTCGCCGAGTACGCGCCCGGTTTGAAAAGCCTCGCTGATGCAGAGGCAGCGCGAAACAAGATTTTGCAGGCGCTCGAGTCAGCTGAGGCCGAGACAGATCCTAGCCGTCATCGGGAACTGTTGACCNNGTTTGTGCTCATCGGTGCGGGGCCGACGGGGGTAGAGATGGCTGGGGCGCTGGCGATCTTCGTTCGAACCTCGTTGAAATCAGACTTCCGAAGGATCGATCCTGGCTCCGCGAGAATTGTTCTGATCGATATGGCTCCGCGAGTGTTGCAGCCGTTTTCCGATGACCTTTCGGCAGCGGCGAAGCGGCGGCTCGAACGGTTGGGCGTGGAGGTACGGCTTGGGCACGGCGCCGACCAAATTGACGCCGACGGCGNNAAACCGACCGCGCCGGGCGCGTACGCATTCAAAACGATCTCAGTGTGCCGGGACATTCCGAGATTTTCGTCGTCGGCGATACGGCGACATTTGAACAAGACGGCAAGCCTCTTGCGGGAGTGGCGCAGGTCGCCATGCAGCAAGGCCGTTACGCGGGGAGACTGATTCACCAGCGGATAACCGGCGGCACACCTCCGAAGGCATTTCGGTATTTCGATAAAGGCACGATGGCGGTGGTGGGAAAAGGCTTCGCCGTTTTGCAGAGTCATAAGGTCCGAGTCAGCGGCTTTGCGGCATGGCTCACCTGGGCTGGAGTGCACTTGCAGTTCCTGGCGACTTCGAGCCTTCGTCTCACAGTATTTCTGCAATGGATTTGGACCTATCTCACCAACCAGAGGGGTTCTCGTCTCATCGTGGATCATCACGGGTCATAACCAGCGAAGGCTGTGGAGAGTTCCTCCAGTAAGCCAGCAGTCGCGTAAAGAAACATTTAGACAAAAACGGAGAACATCAAAATGGCAAACAACAAACAGGTTCGGAACATTGCGATTGTCGGTACGGGTGTGATCGGCGCAAGCTGGGCGGCGTTATATCTTGCGCGCGGTTTCAATGTAATTGCGACGGATCCGGCGCCGAACGCGGAAGCAAACCTTCACAAATTCGTGGACGCGGCGTGGAAAGACCTGACGGTCATCGGGC
>PMHI01000652.1:3073-4239 GCA_003156615.1 Acidobacteriaceae bacterium
GATCAAGCTGTTTGCAGATATGGACGCTGCAACTCCGGAAGATTCGATCATCGCGTCGAGTTCATCTGGCATCACCATGAGCGTGATGCAGTCCGCGTGTAAGCATCCGGAGCGCTGCGTGATTGGCCATCCTTTCAATCCTCCGCACGTGATCCCGCTGGTCGAAGTTGTTGGGGGAGCGAAGACTTCACCGCAAACGGTGCAACAGGCGATCAAATTTTACGAATCGATTGGCAAGAAACCGATCCACGTTCGCAAAGAGGTGGTCGGCCATGTCGCGAACCGCTTGCAGGCCGCGCTCTATCGCGAAATTGTGTATCTGATCGAACAGGGAGTGCTCGNNTCGCGGTTTGCTGGGGGCCGGGACTGCGCTGGGGCATTATGGGCGCGAATCTTCTATTTCATCTGGGGGGCGGGCAAGGTGGAATTCAGCATTTCATGGATCAATTCACAGGTCCGCTATCTAAGTGGTGGAAAGATCTCGGAACCATCACAGACTTCACCCCCGAAGTCAAGCAGACCATCATCAACGGGGTGACAGAGGAAGTTGCCGGTCGCTCAATCGATGAGCTGGAACAGGAGCGAGACGCGATGCTTCTTGAGTTGCTTGCCACGCGTGCGCGAGGAGAAAAAGCAGCACAAGCAGCAATTAAAGCGGGAGATAAACAGGCGCTCAGGGCGTGAAACAGAGTAAACGATGATCCATGCACACTCACTTGGCCGCGGAGCCAGATACTATTCGGAACGCGCGGCACTCGCAGAGGATGGCAACTCTTTGTCCTTCGCTGAGCTGGAAGGCCGGGTTGCGCGTGTCGCGGCGAAGCTAAAGGAAACGGAATTCAAAGCCGGGGACCGTTTAGCTCTTTTGCTGCCAAACAGTCCCGAATACATTGAATTGATCTATGCGTGTAGTTGGCTTGGGGTCATCGCGGTTCCGATCAATGTTCGACTCTCCGCGACGGAGATTGATCGAGTGTTAGTCGATGCCGCTCCTCGTGGAATTATTCGGGACTCGTCATTGGCGACGCCGACCGCGCGACTACCGTTCGAAAAGGTACTCGATCAGGATCCACTCGAGCTCGGAGACGGCGTTCTTCCGGATGCCGAGGCTGTTTACGATCCCGACGCGGTTTTGGCTCTGATCTATACAAGCGGGACGACTGGCA
>PMHI01000531.1 GCA_003156615.1 Acidobacteriaceae bacterium
CGCCTGCCGGGGGGGAAGCTGGGGAGGAAGATGGGAGGGAAGATGGGAACACCGGTTGTTTCGCGCGCCACCGAGCTACTTCCTCTTCGGACTCAAGCAAAGACGCGTCGTGCATCTCAAGCATGGACGGATACTCGACCTCATGCTCCGAAAGCGGGATCGTCTCCAGGCCGAGCGCCGGCGCCTCTCTCCGGGCTGGCAGCGAAGTCTCCGATTTACGGCCGATCGGTACGAGGCACAAGGAAACCTCGCGCCGCGTATCGAGATCAAGCAGGCGGTTCACCTCGGTGTCCACGAACCCGAGCACGATCTCGGCCGGCAGCCCCGAAGCCGCAGAAACGGCCAACATGTTCGCCAGCAGGGTGCCGTTGTCCCAACCGAAATGGCGATATGTGCGCGCCTGATACTTCCAGGCATTCCGCCAGTAGGTGCCGGTGCAGATGATCGTCGTGGGCGCATGAGCCATCGCGGGTTCCATGGCCGTCGCCTGAGCCAGATTTCCGCGAAAGTCACCTTTTCGCAGAAGCCGCAGCGATACATCCGCCGGATTGAAGTGGTACACGCCGGCATCCAGGCCAGGGAGGTCGCCAGTCACGACGTACAGCTCGATCTCGTACAGGGCTCCGGTGCAGGCTGCGGCGCGAAAGTAGATTTTTCCGCCCGAGTATTCGNNACGTCCCGCGGCAGCGGAACCGGCTCTATCTTCGGATAGATTTTGAAAGGCTGCGGACGGTTCGCCCAGTCGAGGAAGTGAGAATTGTTACGAATACTCCAGTAGGAGTGCTTCGTGTCATTGTGATACTTCCAGCTCGCCTGCAGGTCACGGTTGTTCATCGGTCACTTCGTCAGACTAGCACCTGTAGTGGATCACGGGCGCAGCAATGAACCTGCGACTGGGGATTATGCCTGGATCACAGGCGGCCTTACCCAACCGATAAGGTAAGACTTCCCGTCCGTCCACCCTGCCCAACATGGTTTCGTCACCGAGGGATGTTTCGAGTATTGACCGTCGGAGGTACAGAGCTACCTCACTGGCTTCGGTCCTTTAGCGCGGACATCTGCCGTCCTTGTGACGGATCTGTTCAGCTCATTCGCTGCTGCCCTTCACCGAATCCAGAAGTGCCCGCAAACCGACTTGAAAACGGTCCGGTATTGCAGGCATTCGTCCTCTGCCGAAGGCCTCCTTGAGCCGGGGAAAGGCCCCCGTCGCGAGTTGCGCCCTGGCGAACGTCAGATCGACTTTCGAGTCCCTGGTAGCTTCGCGAAGGGCATATCCGAAGACGAAGTCATCGATGATTGCAAGCAAAGCAAGCTTTTCTCGCGTGGTCATGGTTGTCCTGGCAAGAGCCTGCAGGCATTGTTCCATGTGGCGCATGGCGTTAACGCCGGGGGGAGCCGACAACATGGAAGAGAGCGTCCAGGGGTGCCGCAGGAAGACATCTCGTGTCCGGGTTGCGATGAGGGTGAGTGCCTCGCGCCAGCTGCGGGGCAGGGACGGCATCAGCACTTCACCCATCAGCACATCGTCCATGGCAGCAATCAGGTCGGCCTTGGTCCTGACGTAGTAATAGAGGCTCATCGTACCCACACCCATTTCTTGGGCGACCCTCCGCATGGAAACGGATGCGAAGCCCTCAGCGTCGGCAATTCGAAGGGCCGCGGCGGCAATCCTTTCACGGTTCAGCGGGGAGGGGCTTGACATTCGTACACTGTACCATTAATCTATTCGTACGATGTACGACACGCAGGTGATGATTGTGGGCGCGGGACCAACCGGCTTAACACTTGGCATCGAACTGGCGCGGCGTTCCATCTCTTTTCGTCTGATTGACGCGGCTGAAGCGCCCTTCCGTGGTTCGCGAGGAAAAGGGATTCAACCACGCACGCTGGAGGTCTTCGAGGACCTGGGGATCATACGAGCGATCCTCAAAGCAGGCGCGCAGTATCCCGGATTCCGCGTACATATAGGCCCGCTTTCCTTGCGGCTTGGACCTATGGGCGGACGCAAGCCAGCGACAGAGGGCGTGCCCTATCCGAACCTCTGGTTGCTTCCGCAATATCGCACGGAGCAGATCCTGAGAGAGCGCTTGGCACAGCTGGGTGCGCAGGTTGAGTTCGGCACGGCATTCGAGCGCGTGTCGCCGGACCATCGTGGCGTTCGCATCCATCTCTCCAGCGGAGAGTTGGTGACTGCGGAATACCTGGTTGGCTGTGATGGCGGCCACAGCGCGGTCCGGAAAGCGCTTGGATTGGCCTTACGCGGAGACACTCTCCACACCGAGGCCGCGTTCGTTGCCGATGTCAACCTCGAGGAACTGGACCACACAGATTGGCATGTATGGCCCTTCGCAAAAGGAGGCTCCATCGCCCTTTGTCCGCTCCCGGACGCTTCGCTTTTTCAACTGATGTCGCCTCGAGAGCCCGTGGAAGGTATCGAGGCGGCAATCCTAAGAGCTACAGGGTGCCAGGTCAGGCAGATCGCATGGAGTTCGATGTACCGGCCTGCGGTCCGTATGGTCGATCAGCTGAGAGTGGGCCGCGTTTTCCTGGCTGGTGATGCGGCTCATTTGCACCCGCCGACCGGCGGCCAGGGATTGAACACCGGAGTTCAGGACGCTTACAACCTGGGGTGGAAACTGGCGCACGTTCTTCGCGGAGGTCCTGAGTCCCTGCTCGACACTTACGAGGCTGAGCGCCTTCCGGTTGCCGCTGCGGTGCTGGGACTAAGCAAGCAACTCTACAGGACCCGCTCGCTCAAACGCGGAGAAGCGACGAATCAGCTCAGACTCCATTACCGAACCAGTACGTTGTCATTCGGTAAACCGTTGGGTCGGCTGCACCCCGGAGACCGGATGCCCGACGTAAGACTTGCCGGCGACACGCGGCTTTTCGAGCAGATGCGCGGCACCCACGCCACAGAGTTGGTTACGCGAGAAGGA
>PMHI01000627.1 GCA_003156615.1 Acidobacteriaceae bacterium
ACCCAGCTGGGCGCCGTGATCAACGACCGCTCGGTCAACGAACTGCCTCTGAACACCCGCGATACCTACCAGTTCCTGCAACTTCAACCCGGCGTGCAGGCCCAGTTGGGCTCGAGCGGCAGCCTATTCGCCGGTTCCGACGACCCCGGTTCAGTCTCCGTCAACGGCGGCCGCACCCGCGCCAACAACTTCAGCGTAAACGGCGGTGACGCCAACGATCAGTTCGTGAATACGCCCACCATCGAACCCGTTCCCGACGCGGTCGAAGAGTTTCGCGTCATCACCAATACCTTCGACGCGGAATACGGCCGCAACTCCGGCTCCGTAGTGAACGTGATCACCAAATCCGGAGGCAATGCCTTTCACGGCAATATCTACGAATATTTCCGCAACACGGTTCTCGATTCCCGCGGCTACCCTGACACCACCAAGCCACAGCTTAACCAGAACCAGTTCGGCGGAACCTTCGGCGGCCCCATTAAGAAAGACCGCACCTTCTTCTTCCTCTCTTATGAAGCACGCCGTATCCGCGACGGACAGCCGGGGCAGTTGCTGAACGTTCCCACGGGTACGCCATCGCTGTCCGCGCCCACCGGGGAATTCAGCGGGGATTTTTCCAATCAAGGAACCTTTGCAGGAGGCATCCAGCCCGGAGGTTTTATCGCCAGTGTGCTGGATGGTCGCACCGGATGCGACGCTGCGCTGGGCTATAGCGTCGCCGCTCTTCCACCGGACGCGGATGGTCTTACGGATTGGTCTTCGGTCTTCCCAACCAACATAATCCCCACGGCCTGCCAGGATCCCGTCGCCGCCAACTTGCTGCAGAAGTACGTTCCCGCCGCCAATATCGGGACCGGTCAAAATCAGGTCGTCCCCGTCGGAACCATCAATGCCGATCAGTTTACCGTTCGCCTCGATCACAAGATCAATGACCATCAAAGCTTCACTGCCTATTACTACTTCAACGACAACCGCGAACTCGATCCCTACGATAGCTTCGAGGCTGCCGGCGCCAACACTCCGGGTTTCGGAAACTACAACAACCTGCGCAACCAGCAGTGGAACTTTGCCCATACCTGGACTATCAGCAACACGCTGGTAAACGAGGCCCACTTCACCTATATGCGGGAAGGTCAGCTGGGATATCTCAAGCCCCAAACTACCACTGGAGTCAACTCCATCTGCAGCGGCGCGGCCTCGGCGTTCTGCTTTACCGGCACTTCCGATTCTTCAGCGATTACGGGTGAGTTCGGCACCGCCGCCAATTTGGGCATCACGCCCGGGTTGCCCTCCAGCCTTACCGGAGTTCCTTACGTCAACATTTACGGCGGCGCATCCTTCGGCAACAACTTTGAGGGCTTCCTGCCACAGGTGGGGAACAGTTTTCAGTGGTCCGATGGTCTGACCTGGGTGAAAGGCAATCACACTTACAAGTTCGGTGTTGATATCCGCCGCGCCCGCTTTGATCAGTACTATTATTTCGATCTCAACGGCGAATACACCTTCGACAACAGTGGCCCCAACGGCATTATTCCGGGCGATGGCGATCAGTATGCCGAGTTCCTTCTCGGTTTGGCTGATGCCTATACTCAAGGCTCGGGCCAGCGCGAAGATGTTCGCAGCTTTGCGGTCTATCCTTTCGCTCAGGACAGTTGGAAGCTCAAGCCTAACCTGACGCTGAATTACGGGCTGCGCTGGGAATACAGTCCTCCATTGACCGACATCAGCGGCCACGTCGAGACCTACCGGCCCGGCCAAAATTCCACGGTCTATCCTTGCGGTATCAACAGCAGCGGGCCGGGAGCTTCGTTGGCTTACTGGCAGGGACAATTTACGACCTACGGCCAGTCAGGTCCCATCACTTGCGCCAGCACCGGCGCGGAGCCCACCGGCTTGGTGGTTCCCGGAGACCCCGGAGTCCCCGCCGGAATGACCTCCACCTATTACAAGTCCTTCGCTCCGCGCGTGGGCATCGCCTACAGTCCCAACTTCACGAGTGGAAGCTTAGGCAAGCTGTTTGGCGGCAATGGCAAAACCAGCATTCGAGCCGGTTGGGGTCTTTTCTACAATCCGATCGAAGAACTCGTTCTAGCTCAATTTGGCGCTGAGCCGCCTTTCGGCGGCAGTTCCTCTTTGTCCGACGTATTCTTCAACACTCCGTTTGTGAATCAGGGCGAGTACACCGCTCCCAACCCTTTCGGCGGCATCATCACCCCCACCAAAGGTCAGCCCACCGATTTGTCTCTGTTTCGCCCCATCCTTCTCTACGGAGAATTCGAGCCTCACTTGCGCTCGCAGTACACTACTCAATACAACCTGACCATCCAGCGCGATCTGAGCGGCAACACCATGTTCCAGATTGGCTACGTCGGCTCTCAGGGCCACCGCTTGCTGGCCACGCACGACATCAATCCTTCCAACCCGCAAACCTGTCTCGATATCATCAATATTGCGAATCTGAATCCAAATAACGTTAGCTCTTACCAAACCACTCCGGCGACTTGCGGTCCTACCGCCGAAGATGCGCAATGGAGCGTAACCATCCCCGCTGGCTACCCGTTCCATATGCCCAACGGCAGCATCGTCAAGGGCACCGGGCAAACTCTGAACCTGGTTGGACTGCGCCCCTACTCCTCGCCGAATTGCAATTCCACGCTGCCTGCGTTTACCGCCGGCACGGGTTGCCCTGTAGACGGAGTTCCGGTCTTCACCGACATCTTCGCCGAAGACACCATCGCCAACTCTAACTACAACGCGCTCGAGATGATGCTGCAGAAGCGCTTCTCTCACGGCCTGCAATTCCAGGCCGCCTACACCTACAGTAAGTCGATCGATGACGGCTCCACCTTCGAGGAAACCCTTGATCCCTTCAACTACCGCGCCAGCCGCGGTCTGTCGCTGTTCAATTCGAAACAGCGCTTTGTAGTCAGCTATGACTGGGAACTTCCCGTTCGCAAGTATTCGGGATTTGCCGGCAGAGTGCTCGATGACTGGGAGGTTTCCGGTATAACCCAGTTCCAGAGCGGGTTTCCCATCCGTCTGAATACTGAGGACGACACCGAACTGATCAACAGCCTGTTCTTCCTGGGTACCGAGGCGCCAAGTCTGGTCGCGCCATTCCAGAAGCTCGATCCCAGGAAAACTTATACCAACCTCGGGCTGACCACGCCCGGGTACTGGTTCAATCCCAATGATTTTGCTACCGCCGCAACTCCAAACGGCGCTCCAGTTCCGCCGCTCGGCAGCTTCAACAACGGCACGCAGCGCACCATCTGTTGCGGCCCAGGGCTTATCGATTTCGACTTCTCGGTTCATAAGAAGATCGTCCTCAGTGAAACCAGGTACTTGCAGTTTCGCGCGGAGATTTTCAATGTGTTCAACCACACCAATTACTCGAACCCCGACGGCGGTTTTTCCGACGGTCCAACGTCGTTCGGTAAGATCACAACCGCTGGCGATCCCCGGCTCTTGCAGTTTGCGCTGAAATTCTTTTTCTAGCGGGATGGATTAAACTAAGAAGCACGCCCCGGGACGGCCCGTCCGTCCCGGCATTCTAATGGCCCGCTGACTCACTAGGAAACCGCTGGCCTGAGTATCCCCGGAGCAATTCGATGTACCCCGATCTGCAGAAAGAGCTTGCGACCTACGAGCGTCGCACGCCTAAATCCGCCGAAGCCCACAAGAAAAACCTCAAACGTATTCCACTAGGCGTTGCCAGCAACTATCGCTACTACGACCCCTGGCCCATCTTCGTGAAAGAAGGCAGCGGCAGCAAATTCCGTGACCTCGACGGCAACGAATACATCGACCACAATCTGACTTTCGGCGCGCTCATGGCCG
>PMHI01000551.1 GCA_003156615.1 Acidobacteriaceae bacterium
CGCGTTGGTACCGCAAGGCAGCCGATCAGGGCAACGCCGAAGCGCAACGCAGGCTGGGCAGACTGTACTTCAAAGGCGACGGCGTGCCCAAAGATTCCGGCGAAGCCGCGCGTTGGTACCGCAAGGCGGCCGATCAGGGCAATGCAGAAGCGCAGGTGAGCCTCGGTTTAGAGTATTACAGCGGCGAAGGTGTGCCCAAAGATTTTGCTGAAGCGGCACGTTGGTACCGTAAGGCCGCCGATCAGGGCAACGCAAACGGAGAGCTTTTACTTGGCATGCTGTACTCGGGCGGTCAAGGCGTGTCGATGGACCTCAGCGAAGCGATCCGTTGGAAGCGGATGGCGGCCGATCAGGGCCTTCCCCTCGCCCAGCAGGAACTCGGTTACTTGTACTCCGTGGGGCAGGGAGTGCCTCGGGACAATGTATTGGCGTACATGTGGACGACCCTTGCCTCCCATGGAATGGATATTGGGTCTTCTCGTAACGAGCTGGCCGCGAAGATGACGCCGCAGGAAATTGCGAAAGGGGAACGTCTGGCGGCGGAGTGGAAACCTTCGGGTAAATGAGACCTAGGAGGTCTGTCTCTTCAGAGGAGGTTTCTCGATTGTAGTTTCTGATTAAGAACTGGAAACGATCTGGGTTGCTGTCGAAATATATCGCGATTTCACTGAATGACCAGGGGCAAAACGTAGAAAGGCCTGATTTCGACAGTGATCGCGAGACACAGTTCCCACATCAACCGAGTGGTTCTGGCGACGCAAGTTCCTCGAAGGCTTGCCCCGTCAGTAGCACCGGCAGCCACCGATTGCGAATTCTTGCGCCGAACGAACGATAAAAGTCGATGGCAGTCGCGTTCCAGTCAAGCACTTCCCAGTGCATACCGTAGCAGTTGTGCTCGCGCGCGATTATAGCCATGTGCTGCAAGAGCGCCTTGCCAATCCCCTTGCTGCGAAACTGGGCTCGCACAAATAGGTCTTCTACGAACAAGCTGGGACGGCCTGCCCACGTCGAATAGGTAAAGAAATAAAGTGTATATGCTGCCGGTTGACCGTCCCAGTCGGCAACCGAAGCGTAAAAACTGGGATTGGCCCCAAAGCCATCGCGCAGCAGGTCCTGCGGAGTGACATCGACCTGTTCCAGTTCGTGTTCGAAATCGGCCAGTTCACGAATCATATCCACGATGAGAGTTGCGTCCGCCGCGGTGGCTTTTCGTATTACGAGCATGGGTGATCTCCCGCGCCAGCGCATTGGCCAGCGAAACTGTTTGGCCGTTATTGTACGGGTACCCGTTACCGTTTGATCGCAACGGAGATTATCTGCGGTCCGTCAGTGCCCTCGACCAGACCCCTAGCTTTCCTTGCGAATCAGCCTCCCCAACGCCTCCTGATCCGGCGCCAAAAGGTCGGAGACCCGCTGATGGTCGACGTCGGCGACGATGATTTGGCCAACCTCGGTGTTGACCTCGCGGAAGATACCGTGAGACCTCATCTTTTCAACCTGGTACTGGTTGTCTTCGGTGGGGGTGACGTAGTGCACTGAGTCGGCCTTGAAGCGGTGCACCAGGAAGAGGTGGACGAGGGTCATCAGGCGCTTCTTGCGCAGCGACTCCGCAAAGGTGTTCTGGTCGCGCACCGAGAGGATGCTGCGGCCACGTCGGTCGTGGATGGGGGCGAACACGACATTGGCGAGCTTCTCCTCCCCCTTGTCGTAGATGCCGAGTTCGAGCAACTCCGAGCCGGCGCGGTGGGGCCGCAGCTGAACGTGGAGCGCGCCGGGGATCTGATAGTGCTGCGTCCAAATCGCCAGCCACTCCTCGAGCAGCTTCTTGGGCACCTCGGTCTGTATCAGGTGCTGGTGCTGGGTCGAGCCCTTGCCCATCGCCATGGTCGTCGCCGTGCGCCCCGACGTAGCGGCCAATGCGGCGTCCGCGCGCGGTCCGCCGACGAGGGTCTGGGGCGTGCGGTAGGGAGACTCGACCATGCGGAGTTTTCGTTGCAGGCGGGCGAGGGCGAGCATGCCATCCTGTTTGAGGGCGGTGGCGAACTCCTCGGAGGCGAGGCCGTCGATCTGGTGACCGCCGTAGGTGATGAAGTTGAAGACGAAGCCCAGTTTGCCGAGTTCCTCGGGGAAGCGCCGCATGTCCTCGTCGCTCATCCCCGTGGTGTCCCAGCTGAACGATGGCGACAGGTTGTAGGCCAGCATCTTGTCGGGGAAGTCGGCGTGAATGGCCTCGGCGAACTCTCGCGCGTCGTCGAGGTTGGCGGTCTTGGTTTCCATCCAGAGCAGGTCGGCGAAGGGTGCCGCCGCCAGCGACTTGGCGATGGCGTACGGAATGCCGCCGCGCACCTGGTAGTACCCTTCGGTCGTTTTGGCCGCTTCGCAGTCCCAGTTCACGTCGATCCCGAGTTCACGCGCCTTCTCGCGGGCGGTGTAGAAGGAGGCGCGCGCGGCGAAGCTTCGCCAGTCATCGACAGCTATCTCGACCGGTTCACCTTCGCTGGCCCGGAATTCGATTACTTCGGCAACCGCCTCGCAGAAGGTTTTCAGTCGGGCCTCGTCCTCCCATGCGTCCAGGAAACGGGCGGCGGTCCGGTCGAACATCGCTTCGATCGACGACCCTTTCCCTTCCCGCGACGACGCCACGGCTTCGGTGGCCTGCAATAGAATGCCCTGCCGCTCCAGCCACTTCCGGGCTACGGCGTGCTCTGCGGCCGGTCGGGCGTACAGCAGATGCCCGTTGAGTTCGGCGACTCCCAACTTGTGGAAATGCTCGATCAGCGCCAGGAAGCACGGCTTATAGGCCGGCACGTCCGGGTTGGTCGCCCCCACCAGGAAGGGTTGATCGCGCTCGTCACCGCGACCATCGATCAGGTTGGCGGCTTCGGCGTCGGTGCGGGCAACAATGATGCCAGGAACGCCCATCAGGTCGAGCTGGAAGCGGGCCGCGTTCAGGCGCTTGTTCTGCTCGTCCTGTGCCACAAGTACTTTGCCGCCCTGATGGCCACACTTCTTGGTGCCCGGACGCTGGTCCTCAATGTGGTAGCCGGGAACGCCGACTTCCACGAAGCGGCGGATCAGGTTGCGAACGTGCGGATCGCCACCGTGGCCGGTGTCGGCGTCGGCGATGATGAACGGTCGGAAGTCGTGAGCCGGCGTCGCGGCGCGCTGTGCCTCGGTCATCCGCGAGCGCAGATACTGTTGGTTGCGATCCGCGGTGAGCAAGGCGCGCACGAGCGTCGCCGCTTCGTCGGGCACCTGGCTGAGCGGNNTAGCTCGCGAGATCGGGTCCCGGGTCCTCGCTGGTTCCGCCTTTGGCGGACGTCGCCCAGCCGCCGAGGTAGATCCCCTCGATCCCCATCCGCTTCATCGCCACTGCCTGCCCTGGAGAGTACGGGCCGAAGGTGGTGATGGACTTGCGCTCTCGGAAGAGCTGGCGCAGGCGGTCATGGAATGCCGCCGCGGCCTCGCGCGCCACAGTGTAGTCGGAGGCTATCGTGCCGCGCTGCTCAACCACCTGGCGCGCGTTATAGAGGCGAACGATCCCCGCGAATCTGGGGCTGTCGAACCAGTCCTGGGTCGCGGCTACTTCCTGCTCGAACGATCTCATGAGATAGCTCCTTGTGCTCTAAACGACTAAATGCTTTTCGGTGATCCGCGTTCCGTCCGGCTCGAAGGTCTCGACGTAGGCCTGGATGCGTGCCCTGGCGGTGGCCAGGCCGGGGGGTTGTTGAGGTTCAAGAGGTCGATGTAGCAGGGGGCTTGACGCCATTGGTGACCTACGTCACGACGATCTCCCGCGCGAAGGGCAGCGTGATGAATCATGTGCGAAGTTTCTCTACTCTAGAAGCAAATCGGTTGGGGGGCAACCGCGCGCCCTAACAAGCCTGACAAGCGGCTGACTAGAGACAGCGGGAGTGGTTTCTGAGAAGCATGTCCGCGGGGGGCGCAGTGATGCCTGCTGTGGGGAGAGGTACGTCATGGAAACTGAAATCTAGTACGAGCACCGGTCCCTCTTACCCGTGACGGGCATCTGCCGCCAGCAACCGATCAGTCCGTCGCATCAATCCCCAGTCATATTCGTAGGCAGTTCCACAAAGCAGGCATATCTGATAGTTCTGGCCATTGGTGGCGATGCGGGGCCAACTGAAGCTATGCGAACAACCTCGTCCGAAAAACCGCTTCAACAAGTTCATTGCCTTACTCCTTCATTGCGACTTCTCCAGGTATCGAGCCATCGGCTGAAGAACGGCTGGGGCCGATGGTCCAGCAGATCCTGCAGTGTGGACAGGAGAATCGTTGGCGGTTGGGACTTAGACAGGAAGGTGTCTACCGTCGCTAGTTTGCTCTTCGGCAATGGTCCGTAGGCGGATAACAGCATGATCGGGACGTGTGACTTGGCGCGCTTCATCTTTGCAGCAACCACGTCGCCGTTCATACCGGGCATCTGGTAGTCGAGGACGACGGCATCCACAGAGTGCGAGAGGAACAACTTCAGCCCCTCATCCCCGCCGGTTGCCTCCAGGACTTCGTAGCCATTGTCTTCGAGCAAAATCTTGCGGCCGAGGAGCCCGTTCCAGTGGTCGTCAATGCAGAGAATTGTTGCTTTCCGCTCGGACATAACCGTTTCCACACTTCCAGTTCCGACCAGGCTGTTCTTTGGCAAAGGCGTGCTTCGGCCCGTGGATGGACCAAAGTTGCCTAGCAAAGTGGCGGGCAAACTGATTTGACTACGGCGGAAACACACTTTCAAATTACGAACGTCCACTCGGGTAGAAGTTACCAAGGCCGGGTTCGTGGAAGCCTAACGACCCACGAGGCGGTATTTCGTGACCGATTCTCAATTGGTGCCGGTAGCCAACAGCAACGGATTTGACTGTTTCTGACGCCTATTACAATTAGCAAATGCGCTGGCTTGCTATGTTTCTCGCGATCATTCCCTCAACTGCATTCACGCAGACGTTGCTACAAGCCAAAATCGCTGCTATCGCGCAAGATGCACGTGGAACCGTATCCGTCGCTTGTCTTCTGCCGGGCACCATGCTCAACTGCGATCTGAATCCACATAACCATGCGCCCATGCAGTCCATGTTTAAGTATCCGCTAGCCCTGACAGTCCTTCACCTGGCCGATACGGGCAAGCTATTTCCCAACCAGCGGTCTGGAGAGCCTGTGAATGTCACCCTGGACCGAATGGTTCGATTCCTCCCTGAAGATCGCATTCCCAACGCTTACAGTCCCCTCCAGGATCGCTATCCCAATGCGAACGTCGATGTACAATTGCGTGAACTCATCCAGCTTGCTGCTAGAGAAAGCGACAATGGTGCAACGGAAACTCTACTCCGTATCATCGGAGGACCTTCAGTAGTCCAGAGCTATATTCACTCTTTGGGAATAAACGCATTCCAACTAATCGACAGTGAGCATGATCTGGATCGAGACGAGTCTCTTCAGTATCGAGACTGGATCGAGCCCGCCGCGGCTGTACAACTGCTTCAGCGCCTCATCCACGATCCTCCATTATCGCCGGTGGCTAATGATCTTCTCGTAAAGACACTCACCGCCTCTGTGACCGGCCCCAACCGGCTACGCGCTGGACTTCCTGCAGGTACTGTTCTCGCACACAAGACTGGCAGTTCCGGGACTCATGGAGGGATCACGGCCGCCACCAACGACATAGGACTGATCACCTTGCCCGACGGACGTGCGCTCGCTATCGCCGTTCTGGTTACAGATAGCAGTGCTGATGAAGCCACTCGTGAAGGCGTTATAGCTCACATCGCACGAGCCGCCTACGATGAAGCGACCGCTACTCAATA
The DNA here is from genome assembly GCA_003156615.1 of Acidobacteriaceae bacterium. Next base: position 5,817 of record PMHI01000551.1, read on the forward strand.
GGGAAGCTTCAATCGCATCCCCTGGCTTTCGCGAGCATCTCCGCCACAACTCCGCTTGGCTGCAGCCTCTCGAATCCAGCATCGGAACATAAATAACGAGAAACGCGCTTCACAACGGTGACCATTGACCACCGATCTAGTAACTGGCAACGGAATTACTATCGGTCAATCTCGCATTGACTTTGCTGCCTCTTTCTTCTTGTTGAGCGAAATCGAAGTTTTGACCGGCAAGGCCGGCGGACCAGTTCCTGTGGAACTGGATGTGGCTGACATAAAGGTAATGTGGACCCACTGCCAAGAGTTGAAAGCGCGGCATCCAGGAGGGGTGGCTGTCGAAGTGGGTATCTGGAGGCGGCTTTGCAGTCCCGGCGCGAATATTCGAGCCGTCTCTTACCGTTGCGGCATGTTGGGCCTGTTGGAGATGATGGTGAGACCCGCTTGGACCGGCGGAGAAAGCGAGAATGCCTTCAAGGTCGCTGCCAGGATGGATTTGGATTGGATGCTGGTCGCCGTCGTTCAGAACCGATTGCCGTTCAATCTGGACGGATTTCTTGCAGAACTACAGCGTGGGGCTGCTTAGAGGTTCTGTTCTCTCAAGCGAATACCCATTGATCGCGCTAGGGATAGCACTTGGCGTGATGTCCTTCGCACTTGCGATCACTCGGATTCTGCGTCCAGCTTGGCAGCAGCGAAGCCACTGCTTGTTTTTGGACCTTTGGGTCTGTCGGCGGTAACACCGGCTTCATCAGCTCCAGACTCGCCGGTGCGAGGAGCCGCTTCATACCGGGCAAATTGCATTGAATACTCGGCCCGTCCTTGGGTCATCGAACGTATTTGCGTCGCATAACCGAGCATTTCGGCGAGAGGCGCGACGGCGGTAATCACTTGCGAACCGGAACGATGCTCGATGCCATCAATCCGGCCGCGACGGAAGCTCAGGTCGCCCACGATGCTGCCCACGAAATCTTGGGGCGTGATCACCTCAACCGACATGAGCGGCTCCATGATGACCGGGCTTGCCTTGCGGGCAGCTTCCTTGAACGCCATCGAACCGGCAATCTTGAACGCCATTTCGTTCGAATCGACATCGTGATAGCTGCCGTCGTAAAGAACAGCTCGCAGATCCACCATCTCGTGGCCAGCTAAAATGCCAGCCTTCATGGCCTCCAGAATGCCGAAATTGACCGGCTCCACGAATTCAGGGGCAACCGCACCCCCTGTGATTTCGTCGACGAACTGATAGTCGCTTCCCGGTTCTCTGGGCTCCAGCCTGAGTTTAATGTGGGCATACTGGCCGCGGCCTCCCGTCTGCCGCATGTACTTGCCTTCCGCTTGCGCTTGCTTGCGAATGGTCTCCACGAAAATAACCCTGGGCTTACCAACGTCGAGCTGGATTTTGTATTCATGCAACATGCGGCTGCAGATGACTTCGAGTTGCAACTCGCTCATCCCGCTGACTATGGTCTGCTCCACTATGGGTTCTGTCTTAACTTTGATGGTCGGATCTTGTTGGGTGAGATCGCTCAGAGCTCGCTGAAACTTCTCGCGGTCATCATTGCTCCTCGGACTGATGGCCACAGATATTAGGGGGCGGTCTTGGGTGTTCGATTCGCTCACGGCGCGGCGTTACTGGCTACGTTGAAGTGTAAATCCCGGCGCCTTCGGAGGGAACTGCTCTAAGAAACCGTGCCCGTCTCTGCCGATTGCTGCTGTCGCACAATCGCGTTGATGGCACGACATCGGCGCCCCTACCAGCTGTTCTCCGTCCATCCATTCCTTGAACACAAACCCCGACTCTTCGAACAGGTGCGATACCCGGACTCTTACAAAGAATCGACATCTTTTTGCCCGACCGATCCGTTGTGACTAACAAAATCGTCTTCATGGTGTAAGGACAGAGAACAACGCTTTTGGAGGGAAACATCATGAACACGACCATAGAGGTGACGAAAAAGGTCACCACCCTTATCAACATCCTAACCGTCGAGCCTGAGAACCAGCAAAAGCTCATCAGGCTCCTGCGTGACAATACGGAAAGTGTCGTCAGCAAGCTCAATGGTTGGATCTCGACCAGCTTCATCGCCGCCACGGATCAGCGTCATGTACTCATCTACTCCCAGTGGCGCGACCTTCGATCGGTAGAGGCGATGCAGACCGACCCCGATATGGTGGCTTACTTCCCGAGGATCGCCGCGCTCGCCGCGTTCGACAGCCTGGCTGGCGACGTCGTCTACAACCACCACGCCTGATGCCGGGAGAAAAGAGAATGAACATGCAGAACCTGAACGGAGAACGTGTGGTCATCACCGGCGGCAGCCAGGGGCTGGGGCTCGCGATGGTGGAGGCGCTCGCTGCCAGCGGCGCAAAAGTAATCGCAATTGGCCGCGATCGAGCGAACCTCTCTTCGGCCGAGCATGCCGGTGCTACGGTGATTGCCGGCGACGCAACCGACGCCACCCTCATGAACGAGGTCGTCCGCGCGGAGGTGCCCGACGTGCTGATCCTCAACGCCGGCGCGCGGCTGCCGATAAAGCCGATCGACCAGCAGAACTGGGACGAGTTCTCGACCGTCTGGAACACCGATGTGAAGGCAGGACTGGTCGGCATTCAGGCCGCACTCCACACTCCGATGAAGCGAGGTGGCCGTGTTCTGGTCATGTCGAGCGGAGCAGCCATGGTGCTGGCGGTGCCATTCATCGCGCCCGAAAACTTGAGCCTCTCGGGAGGCTACATAGGCGCCAAACGGATGCTGTGGTTCATGGCTCACAGTGCAAACGCGGTCTCGCGCGAACGTGACCTCGGGATCCATTTTCAGGTGCTCGTGCCAATGCAGCTGATTCCCGGCACCACGCTCGGCCATCAGGTTGCGGCCGCCTGCGCGGCGATCGAGGGTGTCAGCATCGAGGAGTATGTCATGCAACGGTATGGCTCGATCCTCGGCCCAGCGCAGGTTGGAGAACAAGTCGCTGAGCTGCTCGGCGATCCGCGTTATAGGTACGGCATCGCCTACGGCTTTCGCAGCCAAAGTGACATTTTGCCGCTCGACGTAACGTATGATCCAAAGAACACTGCTATTTTGAGGACGCGATAGTCAATGACTGATGATGCGCGCGATCAGTTCGAGCAGTTGGTGGGTGAGGTTCGTCCCAAGCTCCATCGATACTGCGCCCGCATGACCGGCTCTGCTGTCGATGGCGAGGATATTGTCCAGGACGCACTGATGAAAGCCCTTGCCGCCTTGCCCAGTGTCGGTGTCATCGACAACCCTGAAGGCTGGCTGTTCCGTATTGCCCACAACACCGCGCTTGATTTTCTCCGTCGCCGCGCGCGCGGTCCGATGATGCAGCCTGGAGAGGCCCTCGACATGATTGCCGCTCCGGATTCCCCCGATCAGGATCACGAGGCCGCCACCATGAGTCTTCGCACTTTCATGCGGCTTCCGGCGCTCCAGCGGAGCGCGGTCATCCTGAAGGATGTGCTGGGCCATTCCCTGGAGGAGGTGGCGTCGATTACCGGTGCGAGCGAGGCCGCCGCGAAATCCGCGCTCCAGCGGGGGCGTGTCCGTTTGCGCGAGTTTGCCAAGGAACCCGCCGATGTCTCACTGCCCATGCTGTCCGATGGAATGCGCGCCCGACTGATCACGTATGTAGAGGGGTTCAAGATCGGAGACTTCGACACCGTCCGCGCGATGCTGGCTGACGACGTCAAACTCGACCTCGTC
>PMHI01000764.1:0-17077 GCA_003156615.1 Acidobacteriaceae bacterium
TTCAAAAATAGAACTTGAGGGCAAACTCAAGATTCCTGGGGTCCTGACTGCCGGTGATATAGCCGAAATTCGTGGACGTTGGGCTATAACTCGTATTCGGCGCGGCCAGGTTGGGATGGTTGAAGGTGTTCAGGAAGTCGGCGCGGAACTGCAGGCGCTTCGATTCGCTGAAGCGGAAGTTCTTTTGCAGACTTAAATCCACATCGACATAATGCGGACCAATCACCGGACCTTGCGCTGGACACGTGCCAAATGTACCTGGCGCCTCCGGAGAAAATGAACTATCGTTCGCGAACCATTCATATTGACCGTCTATCACCTGGTGGACATAGTGAACCGGACCATTGCAGTTCGGACGCGCGGAACCCGGACCAGGGCCATCGTCAGGACTGAAGGTTCCGGATACATCGGAGCCGTAGAGGGCCAGAGGAAAGCCCGCGTGGTAGGAGAAGATGGGGCCCAGCGACCAGTTGCCGACGACAGCGTTTAGGGCCCCGGGCAGATTCTGGCCAAACGGCTTCGCTCGCCCCACCGGCAGTTCGTACAAGGCGTAGGCGCTCAGAACCTGCTTGGAATCGTAGTAGCAGCGCGCCCAGTTCGACCGCCAATCGTACAGGTTCTGCTGGTACGCGGAAGAACTTGAGGTCTCGGCATTCGGACTATAAGTTCCATAGTACCCGCTGCTGTTGGTCATGCACTTGCCAAAAGTGTAAGCGATCTGTCCCTCCAGTCCCCAGCTCGATCGCTTTTGCAGCACCGCCTGCAAGGCGTCGTAGCGCATAGTGCCGACGGAGGCCGTGTCGTAAACATCGGCAAAGGAGTTCGGGCCGTAGCCTCCGCCGGTTACATCTCCGGCACTGTTCGTAATTTGGGGGCCATTGTAGCCACCAATGAAAGGCGTGCTAGCTCCGTCGAGCTGGTTTTGACCAAGATCCAGGGGAACGACCAAGTGTGTCGCTTTCTGTCCAACATACCCTACCTGCATGGTCAGATTCTTAGCCAATTCATGCTGGATCGTAAAATTCCACTGTTGCGCGATCGCCGGTTGCACCACCGGGTTCCACGCGAACATCGTAGCCCCAAAAACCGATTCCGGAGCGGGACTTGCGCCACCCGTGGATCCAGCTTCCGTGCTATAAGGCGTGCTGTCGGATGTGGCGACATTTGTCCCCTCAATGGCGGTGGGAGTATACGGAGGATTCCGGGGCAGGCGCAGGTTGGTCCCCGTGCCTTCCAGATAAGAAGAGACACCGTAGGCGCCCCGAATCACGGTTTTCCGGGCAAGAAATGCCGGAGCCCACGAAAATCCGATCCGCGGTTGGAAGTTTCCCCATCCTTCATACGCGCTGCTATAGAGCCCTCTACTGTATCCATTCGTACCCACCACTCCGGTGGGAACTACCGCGTTCCCGGGAAACTCGACCAAGCCAGTTGTGATATTCACATTTACCTGATGATTGTCGGTTTCAATCCACGGAGTACGAGCCTCATAGCGCAGGCCGAGGTTCACGGTCAGCGCGTCCGTTACGCGCCAATCGTCCTGTACAAATCCCGCCAGCAGCCAGTCTCGCTGATGGAAACCGCCGCCCAGCGCACCGCGGCCAACGGAGTTCGGCAGTCCCAGAGCAAAGCTCGCTCCCGGGTCTCCACCGACCAAACCGTCCCCTGCCTCAGAGGTGTAATTGTTGTTGAAGCCGATGATACCGAGCACTCCGTAGTTTCCGGGATAGGTGATATTCAAGCGGTAGCGGTTCATCTGGTAGCCGAACTTGACGTTGTGATGCCCGTGGCTCCATAGAACGCTGTCGCTGATCTGCCAGACCGTAGAAGCAAACTTCTGAATGATCGCGCCATTGCCAAAGGATGCGTACTCGCCCGAAGCTCCGGCCTCGGCGCTGGATGCGCTNNCGACCGAGGGGTCGAAGCTGACGTTGGGTCCGTAGGGCAAAACGTAGTTCACTCCGACGCGGAATTCGTTGAGCAAGGAGGGAGTAAACGTGTGCGTCTCATTGAAAGCGGTGTTGTCGATATGCGCTTCCGAACTCTCGTTCCCCCCGAGCAAGAAGGAAGTCGTTTGAGGATCGATTTCCTTGCCCCGCGAGTAGCGTGCGAAAAGGCGGTCTTTCCCGGAAACATTGTAGTCAACTTTGAAGTCTTCCTGATCGTCGTTGTACTGGCTCCCGTTCAAAACCACAGCATTTTGGGTCGGGCTGTCGTTGACCGGTTGCGGATAGAGGGGGGATGCCATGAGCACCTTGAACGCGTTGTCCAAGCGATTGGTGGGAATGATGTTGTGGGCAAAGGGTACTGGGGTTGGCGAAAGGACGCAGGGTGTGCCGCTGACTCCCGTGCCGGCGACGCACGGATCGTAGATCTGAGAGGAAAGCGCGCTGAAATTTCCTCCGCGTTCCGCATCAGTCAGCACAGTAATAAAGTCTGCTGCCGGGGGATGATCGAACCGGGATCCTTGATAGTCAGCGAAGAAAAACAGTTTGTTCTTTACGATGGGACCGCCAACCGTTCCGCCGAACATGTTCCAACGCATCTTTGCCTTCGGGAGAGCTGGAGTTGTCAACTCGTTTGCCCATGAGTTCGCATTGAAGATGTCGTTGCGGATGAATTCAAAAACATCGCCATGATAGGCGTTCGTGCCCGATTTTATCGAGGCGCTGACGACACCTCCCTGAAAGTTGCCAAATTCCGCGGATGCGTTCTGGGTAATGACATTGAACTCCTCAATGGCGTCGGGCGACGGGGTGAAACCGATGGCGTTTTCCGAAGCCTGATTGTCGTCCACACCGTCGAGCAGAAAGTCGTTCGACTGTTCGCGATTGCCGTTGATATACGGACGCCCGCCACCGTTTCCCGCGATCTGCTGCGCGGTTTGAGATCCGGTGTTCATCGTTTGCGGGTCGATGGTAAGCGCGCCTGGAGTGAGCAAGGTCAATTGCACGAAGTTTCGCGAGGCTAGCGGCAGATTGTCGTTTGTCTTGGAATTGATCAGCGTCCCTAGTTGCGTGCTATCCGTCTGCAGTGCCGGCGCCTGGTCGACAACTTCTACCACCTGGTTCACGCCCTTCACCTTGAGCTGGAAGGCGAAGCGGGCGATCTGATTCAGCACAAGTGCGATTGCGGACTGTTCGGCCGTTTGAAAACCTTTCGCCTCCACCTTGATTTCATAGTTGCCGACCGGCAAGAGCTGCAGATTGAAGGCGCCGACGTCGTTGGTTCGAGTCGGGTAGGTAGTGCCGCGCTCCACATCGCGAGCCAGCACCGATGCGCCCACCACGGGCGCTCCGGAAGGATCAGTCACACTTCCGGTGATAGTGGCTGTAACTTCCTGCCCCCAGGCGGGATTCAAAGTGAAGAATGTCGCGAACATGCTTACCACCAGCACGACTATCAAGGACGCTTTTGTCTGTGTCATTTCGTCTCCTTTTCAATCCATCGCATGCCTGATCCCATATCAATCTGCCCAGTGCTAGCACGCCACTGTCTACTCCTTCATAATTCCGTACTGAAAACGAGGGGGCAGCTTCGCTCCAAATCGTTCGGCCATCGCCAGGGTCAGCGCCTGGGGCACAATGACGGAAGTGATTCCTTCCCATGGTTCCGCTACAGCTCCAATGGTTACGGGCAAGAATCTGGCGGAAGCCTCCCGCTCTTCGCATCCGACCAGAATCACTCTGCCGCCGCGCGCGTGACAATCATGCGCGAGATCGACTCCCAACTGGGCCGCCCGTCCCAGCGCCAAAATGATGGCGACATGCGACTCATCGACGTCAAGAATTGGTCCGTGCCGGAACCCGCCTCCTGAATGAGCAGCGACACGATGGCCGGTCATCTCGCGAATGCACAGCGAACCCATGATGGCGCCCCCATACGCTGGACCACGCCCAATCACTTCAATGTTCTTCGCTCCGCGACAAAACCTTTCCAGCTCGCCTCGAAGACCAAATACCCTATCGAGAGCTGCGGCGTAAGTTACACGTGCCCGCTCGGAATCTTCCCGCCATGCCCGTCCCAACTTGTGGGAAGCAAGCACAATGCACGCAGCCGTGGCATTGGTGTAGGTCTTGGTAGCATTGCCATATTCCGGCCCTGCCAGGATCGGAAGTCTGATGGAAGCCAGCGACCAGCAAGTGCTTTTGTCGTTATTGCAAAGCAGGACGATCGGTTTGTTGGCACTTTTCTGGCAAAGTTGTACAAGTTCCGCGCTCTCGCCGGAGGTGGTCAACAGGAAGGAAACGGGAGCCTGGCTCCATAGTGGCTGCGAGTAGTGCAGCCACTCACTGGCTTCTACGGAAAATGATGACCGCCCGCATGATTGCAGGAAAGAGGAAGCCGTAATCGAGGAGCAGTAGGAGGCTCCCATTCCGACAAACACCACGGGGCCTGCGGGAAGCGATAGCCGCCGCAGTTGTTCGAGCGCTTCCTGAATCGACGGGTCTTCCTGGTAAGCCTGCAACAAACGAGCCAGACGCTCCGGCTGTTCTCGACATTCCATTTCATAAATGGATGTCATGCTCCGGGTCAGCATCTCTTTCGGCGGCTCGACCCCCGCGATCCAGCGCGACTCTTGGCTCCCCTGGTTCTCCATAATTGCCCGGTGACTTTCGCGGCCAAACGACCAGTCGGATGTTTGTAATGATTCGTTATGAACTATACAGTATTATGGGGTTGAGGTAAACATGTGGCCGATTCCGGTGTCGTTGCTCCGCCTCGCGTGAATCGCGGATTCATATTGCGCATTTCGTCAATCGCCGCACTGGGAGGCGTGCTCTACGGCTACGACATGGGCATCATCGCTGCCGCGGCGATCTTCGTGAAACGGACATTTGTACTCTCCACATGGATGGAGGAATGGGTGGTCAGCATCGTGCTGGTGGGGGCCATGATTGGGGCGATCGTGGGAGGATCGGTCGCCGATCGCATCGGCCGTCGCGCTACGCTGGTATGGGCGGGAGGCATTTTCATTGTGGGCTCGCTGCTGGCGCCTCTGTCGGCCAACGTTTTCGTTCTGATCGCGGCGCGCGCCATCATCGGAATCGGAATCGGTTTCACCTCGGTAACCGCGCCGGTGTATGTTTCCGAGCTTGCCCCACCCCAGTCGCGCGGCATGCTCATCGGGCTTTATCAGTTTGCCTTGACCGCCGGGATTATGCTCGCGAATCTCGCCGGCTACTGGCTGGCTGCGCAACAGGCGTGGAGACTGATGTTTGGCATCGCCGTAGTGCCGACAATCTTTTTCCTGGCTGTAATTCTTACGGTTCCCGAAAGTCCGCGCTGGTTGGTCGCGCACGGCCGATTGCAGGAGGCACAGGCGGTTCTCGATAGCTACACGGATGCCGTGGGAGCACAACGATTTCTCGACGATATCGAAGAAGGGCTTAAGACGCCGATGGAGCAGAACTGGAGCGCCCTCTGGAGTCCGGCCGTGCGGGGGGCGCTTTTCATCGCAGTTGGCCTTACCGTGCTGCAGCAGGTTACCGGGATCAATACCATCATTTACTACGGCCCTCAAATTTTTGAGCTCGCGGGAAGCGCGTCGCACGCCAATGCGATCTTCGCGACTTTGATCGTCTCCATCGTGAATGTGGTTGCGACCGTCGTGGGCATCGTGCTGGTGGACCGGATTGGACGCAAACCACTTCTCTACCTAGGCGTGAGCGGGATGACGGTCGCGCTCTTCGCGCTTTCTTTCGCGTTTGGCCATCAGGGAATGCTGGGGTCGTCGCTGGGGTCGGTAGCGATTACTTGCCTTGTGGTCTACATTGCATGTTTCGCGTTCAGCCTGGGAGCAATCGCCTGGATCCTGGTTGCTGAAGTTTTTCCATTACGAGTCCGCGGACGCGGGGTGGCGGTGGGAACGCTGTTCTCAGGCATCTCAAACTTTGCCGTTTCCCTGACATTCTTATCCCTGATTAATATCCTCGGCAGCGCTGGCACGTTTGCGATCTATGGAACCCTCAGTATCGTTACCCTCGTCTTCATACGATTTGTCGTACCCGAGACGCGCGGACGCGACTTGGAGAGCATCAGCCTTCCCGGGCAAAGCTGAACCGGATGGTTTGAATTTCGGGCGTTCCTCAGACCGATCGCTGATCTGCTTTGCTCAGCGCTAGTCGAATCGCTCCCACTAGTTGCGCGTCCTGCCCCAGACCGCTGACGATCAGTTTTGGCTGCACGGGCTCTTTGTACTTCTCCAGAAACCGCTGCGTCGCGTCCCGTAAAGGCAGGCTCATCCCGACGCCGCCGCCCAATATGAAAAGCCCGCAGTTTAGGACCAAAGATATGTTGTACACCGCATAAGCCAGTATCTTGGCCGAGCGATTCAGGACGCCCCTGGCGACCAAATCTCCGGCGCTGGCACGTTCAAAGATTTCCGTCGCCGTAAGGTTGCGGGTTACCCCAGCGCCGGTTCCATTACAAGAGCGCAGCCATTGCCTTCGAATGCCCTGGCCGCCGATTACACTCTCAAGCGATCCCGGTGCGCCTCGCCTGGCAGCGGTTTCCGGGACCCCCGGAACATGCATGTAACCAACCTCTCCCGCAGTCCAATCCGTGCCATGGATCAACCTCCCATTGGCAAATACACCTGCGGCAATCCCCGTTCCAATGGCAAGAAACACAAAATTACCGACGCCTTGCGCGGCTCCCTTCCAGTTCTCTCCGATCGCTGCCATTCTTACATCGTTCTCCACCGCCGCGGGGATGCGCAAGGCGGACTCGAGCAACTTACGAAGCGGGACGTCTTTCCAGCCCTTTAGATTGGACGTCGTGACCACAACACCCGCATCTCCGTCCGTAATACCGGGTGCGCCCACAGCGACGGCCAGCAGCGAACGGCGAGACACGGAGGCGTGCTCCAGCAGATTCTTGACACCCTTGCGGATTTGTCCGATAACCATGTCGGGAGAAGATGTTTTCTTGGTGGAAGCGGACCATTTGCCCAACACTTTCCCGTTCATGTCGGCCAAGGCAATTCGTAAATTGCTTCCGCCTATATCCACGCCAAGCACATGCCCGTAGCCCGCATTCATGCGAAGGGCAATATTTCGTCGACCGGCTTTGGACTTGCCGTTGGAAGTCCTTTCGATCAAGCCTTTCTTTTCCAGGAAGGAAACAGCTGCTGAGAGCCGGAAGGAGGATAGCCCCGCGTGTCGCTCTAACATGTCGCGGGAGTCGAAATCATGTTCCCGCAGCTGCCGCAGCACTTCGCAGGCGTCCATTCTCTTCAGCAACTGCCGCTGCTGCGCTGGTCGGGGAAAAGAGATGGCGATAGGCGTTTTGGACATGTCTAGGGCAGATTGCCTGCAAGACTAAGTTATCTTTCTTTATGAAGTCAGTCAAACGGGAATTTCCCGTGCGCGGGAAGGACGATTTCGAGCGTGCTTAGGAACCTGTTGAATCGGATGGCTGCAGCAAGCCGAGAACGGCGGGCTCGAGCGCCGAAGAAATCGCGCCCCACAACACAGCGGAATGACCCAGCGCGCCCAATCCCACACGCACGATCCCGAATTCACTGCCCCTCAGGAGGATTTCCACCTCTTGCAATAGACGCGGATGGTTGCCCACCTCGCCTCCAAGCAGGATCACGCTGGGATTGAGAATGAGGGCCAAGTCCAGCACAATGTCCGCCAAAAGGGTGGCTCGCTGCTTAAGCAATCGTTTGGCCTCGGCATTTCCTGCGGCAGCCAGATCGAAAACGTCGGCCGCGCGGTTCACCTGGGGATGTTTGCGGGATCCCCGGCGATTGGCCTGCCAGCTTTTCAGAATTCCCGGAGCGCCCAATAGCTTTTCAAGCTTCCCATAATCGTGAATGGTGGGATGCTCCCTTGAAATATTGGGTACGCGGAGGTATCCAATCTCTCCCGCGGTCCACTGGGATCCTCGATAAATGCTGCCGTTCACGAAAATGCCGGCCCCGACACCCTGGCCGATGATAATGAACACAAAATTCTTTTCTCCTTGCGCTGCTCCCCGATAATATTCGCCCTGGGCCGCAAGGTTGGTATCATTTTCTATCGTCACATTGCATTTAAACTCCCTGGCGAGCAGGGCTCCGAGAGGCACATTGCTCCAATCCTTCAGAGCACTCAGTGCCATCACCATGCCCTCTTGCACATTGACGATGGCGGGCACTCCCACGACAAGTTCCAATAATTGCTCCTCCGGTTGGCTCAGTTTGTGCAGCAACTCGCGCACTCCCGCGCCGATCCGTTTGCAGACTAAAGGAGGGGACGACGACGGCCTCTCCAGTGAAACTCCCGCCTGTCCGATTTCCCGTCCGTCCAGGTCGGCAAGAAGGAAGCGAAGGGAGTCCGACCGGATTTCAACCCCCGCCACACAACCTCGCTCGGCCCTGAAACGCAGTATGTCAGGCGGCCTGCCGCCGGTGGAATCTCCCTCGCCAATGAGCTCGACCAGGCCCGCGAGCGCAAGATGGGCTACCACATTGGTCACCGACGGAGCGCTCAATCCGGAAGCTCGAACAAGATCAGCCTTGGAGCACGGCCCCGCCTCGCGAAGTAGCCGCAACAGGATTTGCGCGTTGGTTTGGCGGAGAAGCGGGGGCCTTCCGATTCGTACGGGCTCTTTCGTCACTGTGAAATCACCGGCGACCTTTGGATACATGATCGGGATGTGGTGTCCATCATGTTAAGGCATTTTCCGATTCCGGCGAAATTCGAGACTTTCGGCAGCCTCGCTACTTAAAATCCGGGGGCAAACCCGGCACGCAAAACGAGCCCTCCATACATTGTAATGCTTAATAATTATCTTTGACGTACAATGTGCACGGAACGCCGCGTGACGCCTGCCCAGCGCGTTTGCACGGACGACTCCTGAACCGAAGATGGAGGGCTGATGTTCCTGTCAAGACTGGTGTCAGATTTCCGCTTTCGCCGTTGCTTATGGGGCGTAGCGGTCCTCGCGCTCGTTTTTACCGGCGCGAGCATGGCCCAGAACTCCAAGCCTAGATTTAAGGTCATTGCTCTGGCAGAGGCTGGCGGGATCCATCGGCCTTTTGTCGACGCCGCTAAAGTGTGGCTGCAAAAGTTAGCAGCTGAAAATAACTTTTCGGTCGACTATATCGAGAATACTGACCATATGAACGACGCATTCCTCGCCCAGTACCAGGTATTCGTCCAACTGAACTATCCTCCCTATGGCTGGACACCGACAGCCGTCACCGCATTCACGAAATACATCACCGAAGGGCGAGGCGGATGGATTGGATTCCATCACGCTACCTTGCTTGGAGAATTTGACGGATATGGGATATGGCCCTGGTTTTCCCAGTTTATGGGTGGAATCAGATTCACCGACTACATTCCGAAGTTCGCCAACGCGACCGTCGTCGTCGAAGATCCTTCGCATCCCGTGATGAAGAATGTGGTCGCGTCTTTTGTCGTGGATCAGGAGGAGTGGTACACGTACGACAAATCCCCACGTCCCAACGTTCATGTCTTGGCGCGGGTCGATGAAGCCACTTATTCGCCAGACACCCGCACTAAGATGGGAGATCATCCTGTGATCTGGACAAACGAGCACTACCGGGCTCGAAATGTTTATATTTTCATGGGCCACCATCCCGAACTCTTCCAGAATCCCGCTTTTACAACCATTTTCAAAAATTCCATCTTCTGGGCAGCCCAGCAATGAAGAGTTACTCAGTTCTTCTAGTCTTGTTTTTGGTCGTTCTGCACAGCGCTATCTCCAGCGGCGCTCAACCACCCCGGTTCAAGGTGCTCGCATTTTATTCTACGAGCGTTGAACCCGACCACGTGCAGTTTGCAGATGCCGCGCTGAAATTCTTTGCCGCACGCGCAGCCAGCGACAACTTTCTATTTGACGCAACCACCGATTGGGAGCGCATGAATGATGCGCATTTAAGTGCGTACCAAGTGGTGGTTTGGCTTAACGACTCGCCCACCAATGGGGAACAACGGCGCAGCTTTCAGCGCTACATGGAAAATGGAGGCGCATGGTTGGGTTTCCATTTCTCCGGATATAACGATAAGGATACGAACTGGCCTTGGTTCGTCGATTTTTTGGGGGGTGCCGTATTTCATATCAACAGCTGGCCGCCATTACCAGCCAAGCTCGTCATCGATGACCGAACTCATCCAGTCGCCCGGGGAATCCCCGACGCCTACGAATCGCCCGCCAACGAGTGGTATGTTTGGAAACCGAGTCCCCGCCTCAATAAAGATGTGCGCGTCCTGGTCACATTCGATCCTTCAAATTATCCCCTGGGATTCAAGGACGTTCTCACCGGTGGCGACGTGCCGGTCGTGTGGACAAATACGAAATACAAAATGATTTATATGAACATGGGGCACGGAGATAAGGTCTTCACGAGTCCCATTCAGAATAAGCTCATAGAAAATGCGGTGAACTGGCTCGGGATGGGAGCCGATGCAGCCTTTCCGCCACCGAGCGGAACGGAAATCAGTCCTCGCGGCATCGCGTTAAATCCCGGAACCCACAGAGTCTATGCGGTGAATACGGCTTCGGGCAAGGTGACCGTGGCAGGTAACGCCAGCCACGCTCCCGCCGAAATTAAGGTGGGAATGGAACCCGAAGCCATTGCCGTGAATCCGATCACGAACCGCGTCTACGTGGCAAACTCAGGCAGCGGCAATGTCAGCGTGATCGACGGAGCAGCGGACCGGGTCGTTGCAACCGTAGACGTAGGAAACCTTCCCTACGTGATTGCAGTGAACCCGGTCACCAACAAGGTGTATATCTCAAAAACGTTCAGCAATAGTATGACCGTCATTGACGGAGCCACCAATGTGGCGAGCCTTCTGAAGATCGGAGTGCACGCCGATGCGATTGCCGTGAATCCGGAAGCAAACCGACTTTACCTAATAAGCTATGAGAGTAACAACGTGACCGTAATCGATGGCACGAACGACAGCACAACAACGGTGGCCGCCGGCAACCATCTTTGGGGAATTGCGCTGAATCCCATAAGCAACAAAGTGTATCTGAGCAATGCAGGCAGCTCGAATGTCACGGTGCTTGATGGGAAAACGAATGCCACGACGCTGGTGAATACCGGAGACATCCCATGCGCGCTGGCTGTGGATCCCTCGACCGGCCGAGTCTATGCCCTGAACTACGGCAGCGATAGCGTGACGGTGATTGACGGCGTCACAAATTCAATCGTCACGACTGTAAAAGTGGGAGCGCGCCCTCAAGCGATCGCGGTTGACCCAAGCAATCACAGGGTATACGTCGCGAACACGCACGATAACACTGTCTCTGTCATCGATGGTGAGAGCAACTCAGTGGCGACGACGATAAAAACCGGTAACGGGCCCTACGCGATTGCCGTGGATAGTGCAACCCATACGGCCTTCGTCACAAACCTGGCTGGAACAGGCCTGACGGTGATCGATGGACAAACGCTTCCGACGAGTCCGTCTCACTGAGAGATTTCGAGGAGAGAATGGCATGTGGAAACTCTTCGCGTTGGCTATGCTTGCGCTGACCACGTGGGCACAGGAAGCACACCCGATTCTCGCGCTGGGTTCGCCTGCGCCAAACTTTGAACTCCCGGGCGTTGACGGAGCGACTCATAAGCTCGCCGACTACTCCGCAAGTCAAGTCCTGGTTGTGGTGTTCACCTGTAACCATTGTCCTATCGCGCAAATGTATGAGCAGCGTATCGCACAACTTGCGGCGGATTACAAGGACAGCAGTGTTGCTGTGGTGGCAATTCAACCCAATGATCCAAAGGCCATCACCATCGACGAACTGGATTCCTCCGACATCAGCGACAGCCTCGAAGAAATGAAGGTCCGGACCCAGTACAAGCACCTGACATACCCTTACCTTTACGATGGGGAAACACAGTCGGTCACGAACGCCTACGGACCGCAGGCCACACCGCACGTATTTGTTTTCGACCGCGAGCGCCGCCTCCGTTATGAAGGACGTATGGACAATAGCTACCGCGCCGAACTGGTGAAGACTCACGAAGCGCGCGATGCCATCGATGCTCTCCTGGCGCATCGAGAAGTGGCGGTAACCCATACCGGCGTTTTCGGTTGTTCGACGAAGTGGAAAGAAAAACAGGCCGCACGTCTGGAGACGCTCCGCAAAATCGAATCGCAACCGGTCCAACTGGAGATGGCATCGGCTGCGGACTTAAAGACTTTGCGAACAAATCCGACGCACAAGACACTGTTGGTCAGTTTTTGGGCCACTTGGTGCGGCTCATGCATTCACGAATTCCCAGATTTCGAAGACACTTTCCGAATGTACGGCGTGCGCGACGTTGAGTTAGTCACAGTGGCGGCCAACATGCCGGACGAAAAGAACACCGTAATGCGCGTGCTTGAGAAAATGCACGCCACCAGCCGCAATCTGCTGTTTGCTTCAGACGACACCGCCGGACTGCAGGCCGCCTTTGACCCGAAATGGGAGTCGGCGGTGCCCTATACCGTCCTGATTGCCCCGGATGGCAAGGTGTTGTATCAGAAACAGGGATCAGTCGATATGTTGGAATTGCGAAGAGTCATCCTGGCAAGCTTGCCCTCGGACTACGAAGGATTTAACAAGTACTGGTCTGTGCCATAGTGTCCGTTGGTCGCACAATCGCCGCGTGTATCGGAAGCGTCATGATTTGAAGATGGTCTTATTTTCNNAACTTTGCATTGAGTTTGGCAAAGTTGACACTTGTGCTGCTGGCAGCGACCGCAGCTTGGGCTGGAGACGCGATACCGAAAGCTGCGTGGCGACGTCCCCTTGGCCTTCCGCTTGTGAAACCGGGGGTTACTCGAGTCCCCGGCAATATCGACGACGGGTTTTGGCAAGGCGCGCCAGTGGGTGGCTTTGGTTCTGGAACGTTCTCGCGCACTTACCGGGGGGACTTCGCCCGCTGGCATATAAAAGCGGGAGTTCACAAGTACGCGCCCGTTTATGCCAATCAATTTGCCATGTTTCAGCAGACTGAAGGCGAGGCTCAAGGCACGGCACGAGTCCTCATGACGGATCATCCAGCCGACGGGACGCTGGCAAGCTGGCAATGGGATTATCCGGTGGGCGCGGGGGAATATGCGGCTCTGTATCCAAAGTCGTGGTACGACTACAAATGGGATAAATTTCCTGCCCACGTCGTGCTCGAACAGTTTTCTCCAGTATTGCCAAACAACTATCGAGAATCAAGCTATCCGGTTGCCGTTTATCGCTGGCATGCGGAAAATCCTACTCAGCACGCGGTCACGGTTTCCATCCTCCTCTCATGGACAAACATGGTCGGCTGGTTTCGTACCTTTACCCGCGATTTTCAAGGTGCACCCAGTCAGGGGAACCACAATCAATTCGTAAGCGAGAATGTCGACGCCGGAAAGATGAAAGGAGTGGTGTTCGGCCGCAACCGCGCGAGCGCCGTTCCACGGGAAGCTGATGGACAATTCGCAATCGCCGCTCTGGAGTCGCCCGGTGTTGAAGTAAGTTACCGGACTACATTCCCCTCCGAAGGAGATGGAAAAGCGATTTGGACGCCGTTTGCCAAAGATGGCCGATTGTCAAACAGCGATCTCTCCTGGGTGAGCGATAGCGAAAAGTTGGCGGGTGCGGTGGCCGTGCGCTTCACTCTTCAACCCGGAGAGAAGAAAGTCATTCCCATGGTCATTGCATGGGACTTTCCGGTCGTGGAATTTGGCGAGGGTCGCCAGTGGAATCGCCGCTACACGGATTTCTATGGAACCAGCGGGAACAACGCCTGGGCTATCGCACGCGACGGTTTGCGCAACGCCTCCGCCTGGAGCGACGCCATCGACCGATGGCAAGCTCCCTATGTAAATGATGAAAGCAAGCCTCTATGGTATCGAGGCATGCTCTTCAATGAACTTTACACGCTGACGGATGGAGGATCGTTCTGGGGCCGTCCAGTCGGCGGCGATACCAAAGCTCCCCCTTCCTTTGCATTACTGGAATGCTTCGACTATGCGTATTACGGAACTTTGGATGTGCGGTTCTATGCTTCGATGCCGCTGCTGAAGTTCTGGCCCGACATCGACAAGCAGGTGCTGCGCGAATTTGCCGACACCGTCCCGAAGGAATGGCCAGAAAAGGGGCAGTGGGTCTGGAAGTCACAACTGACGGGCGAACCCAGCTTGCACATGCGGAAAAAGAAAGGTGCGGTGCCGCACGATCTCGGCGTCCCCGAGGGAGATCCTTTCATTGCCGTAAATGAGCCCGGCTGGCAGGATACAAACGATTGGAAAGATTTGAATTCGAAATTCGTTTTGATGGTGTATCGCGACTATGTCCTGACGGGCAGCAAAGACACCGCCTTCCTTCGCCAGATGTGGCCCGCCGTGCGCGAGGCCATGGTTTATCTGCGGCAATTTGATCATGGCGGCGGCATTCCTGAAAATGGCGGTTACCCCGATCAAACCTACGATTCCTGGGTGGTACGAGGAGTGAGCGCATACTGCGGTGGCTTGTGGCTGGCGGCATTGCGCGCCACCGGGGAGATGGCACACACGCTGGGCGAGAACGACGCGGCCGCGGAGTACCACGAACTATTTCTCAAAGCTCAAAACACATACGTCAGCAAGCTTTGGAATGGCGAATATTTCCGCTATGACACGGATAGCGAATATCGCGACAGCGTCCAAGCCGATCAGCTGGCCGGGCAGTGGTACGCCAATATGACGGGTCTGGGGGACTTGGTGCCTCACGAAATGCAGTTGGCAGCGTCCAGAAAAATATTCGACTTCAATGTCATGAAATTTGGCGGCGGGGAAATGGGGGCGGCCAACGGCATGGCCGCGGATGGTTCCATTATTCGCGATAACGAGCAAGCGCCGGAAGTGTGGGTAGGAACCAGCTTTGGACTCGCCGCGCTCCTGCTCAGCGAAGGCATGCGGGACGAGGCTTACCGCACCGCTTGGGGTTTGTACCATGTTATCTACGAGAGCAAAGGATATTGGTTCCGCACCCCGGAAGCGTGGGACGTGAACGGAAATTTTCGGGCGTCGATGTACATGCGTCCGGCCGCGGTGTGGGCCATGGAGATGATCCCGCAACCTCGCGCTGAAACCCCGCCGGTCGCGCAACCCATTCAGTCAAACGACGACTGATGCAAATAAGTAAAGGTCGGCCGAGAAAACTTTCTATCGGGTGGTGATCGACTCGACAAGAGTCNNATATTTTCTCGCTCTCGGACGGCGCGGCACGCACACAGTCACACGGCCCGAGTACTCGAGTTAGGGCGGAACGAAGCTGTCCCCTACCTTTTGTTTGAGACCCACGATATATAGTGGTTGAACCTGCCCGCGGGCAAATCCAGCCATGTGGCTGCACCGCAAACTCGGTTTGGTATGCACACTGCTTGCCTCCCTGCCGTTTACTCGAATCCCCGCTACGCAAAGTCCGACCGCCGGCCTGCTTCCCCTGCAGGGGCACATTCTCAGCCCACCTGCCCCTGACGCGGGCGCACATGCCACCGGGATCCGCTACCCAGTCATCGTGAAGGCCGGCCCCAAAGTTCTGAAAGTCGCAGGCAATGCGCCCGACAGTCCCTCCGCTGTCCGCACAAAAGCTGTTGCGGCATCCCCATCCCTCGCTCAAAATTCCGTTCCCAGCGGTATATCTCTGCCCACTGAACTGCGGGTGAAGTCGCCCGGCTGGTGGCCTACGAAAGGGGACGCCTCACGCGATGCCTACGTGGGCGCTGCCGCGTGCGTAAAGTGCCATGCCTCGAAGCTTGCGGCCCAGCCACCTACTGCGATGGAGCAAGCTGCAACCCGAGCCGCAGATGCGGTGATCCTGCACCAGCATGACCACATGTCGTTTCGTCTGGGAACATACAACGAGGAGATCGTGACTAAGGGCGGGAAAAGCGTTCTGACGGTCGGCGACGAAGCGGCGTCGCTTTCCGCCGAGTTGCTTTGGGCATTCGGTGTCGGCCACATGGGTCAAACCTACATCTACCAGCGAAACGGCAGCTTCTACGAAAGCCAGCTCAGTTTCTATGCTTTTTCTCAAAGTCTGAACATAACTCCGGAACACTCGCTCGCCATCCCCGGCAACATTGAAGACGCTGCCGGCCGCCGCCTGACTCCTGCCGAGTCTCGCCGGTGTTTTGGCTGCCACACAACCGCTTCTACGGCTAAGGATGAATTCGATCCGAACGCCGCCGTGCTTGGCGTGACCTGCGAAGCCTGCCACGGGCCGGGAGCCAATCACGCAGCCGCAATGAAATCCGGAATGGGGGAGCAGGGCGAGGCCATGATCATGAATCCCCGCCGGCTTGATCCGGTTGATTCGGTCGATTTCTGCGGCGCTTGCCATCGCACCTGGGAAGATGTGGTGGCCAACGGATTTACTGGAGTCGGAGTCTACAATGTCCGCTTCGCGCCTTACCGCCTGGAGAACAGCAAGTGCTGGGGCAAGGGAGACGCCCGGCTGACCTGCGTGGCCTGCCACGACCCCCATCAGCCCTTGGAGCACGATGCGGCAGCCTACGATTCACACTGTCTGCAATGCCACGTCACTCAGCCGAGCGCCAGGAAAAGCGCCGATCACCGCGGCGCGGCCTGCCGCGTTGGCACGAAGAACTGTACAACCTGCCACATGCCTAAAATTGTGACACCGGTGCAGCACTCGACCTTCACCGACCATTGGATTCGCATCGTCGTTCCCGGCAAACCCTATCCCAACTAATCTGCGGGTTCTTGCCGCAACTGGATTCGGGCCGAGGTTACTCTCCTTTTTCCTGGCCTTCGCGAATCGTGATGTAGCGGTCGATGGGAAGATCGGTAAAACGCTGCTTCAGTCCGCTGGGCTGAGGCCAATTGATTTCGAGCCAATCCATTTTCGCGTTCTTGCCGATGCCCAGCACCAGGCGCGGATCATGCGATGAGAGATAGCTGCCGCCGCCCACTTTCATTCGATCTCTTTTCAGACCGCCGGCCTGGTAGGTGACGCGGGCGCCGACAGCATCGATATTCGCCTTCTGGCCAACCAATTTCAGGCCAAGCCAGTGATTCTGGCTGCCAACGTTATTCCGGAGGAGGACCGGAGCCTCATTGTTGCATGAGACCAGAAC
>PMHI01000764.1:17098-19725 GCA_003156615.1 Acidobacteriaceae bacterium
GGTTCGCGATACTTCACGTTATCGTAAATTTTCTCGATGAGGTCGTCGGGATGTCCGTTGGCGATGATCAAGTCCAGATCACCATCGTTGTCGTAATCGAAAAACTTCAATCCCCAGCCGCTCATCAGCTTGGTGGCGTTGGCAATTCCGGAAGGCGCGGCGACATCGTCGAAGGTTTCATCGTGCCGGTTCCGGTATAGCCCGAAGAATTCATAGTTCAGATTGCTGACAAACAAATCCATCCAGCCATCCTGGTTGAAATCGGCGGAATCGACGCCCATCCCGGACCGCGCCTTTCCACCTTCTCCGAAGGCAACGCCCGCGGTGAATCCAACCTCGTCAAATCGCTTGCCGCCGCGATTCATGAAAAGGAAATTCGCAACCGTATCATTGGCTACGAACAGGTCCATCCAGCCGTCATTATTAATGTCAGTTGCTACCACTCCCCAGGACTTCCCCGGGTTGTCGGAGATTCCCATCTTCTGGCTGACGTCGGTAAACGTACCGTCTCCATTGTTGTGAAACAGCCAGCTGGGCATCGGCGTGTAGACGCGCGGATAGCAATATTCATTCATCCCCTTGATCGCGGGGATGTTCGGAGCGCCGCAGTTGTGATGTTTCGATTTGTCGAAGTCCACAAAACGTGCCACAAACAGATCGAGCCGGCCATCGTTGTCATAATCGAACCACACGGCGCTCGAAGCCCACCCCGGAGCGGCTACTCCGGCCTGCTCCGTTACATCGGTGAACGTGCCATCGCCGTTATTGCGATAGAGAATGCTGCGTCCGTATTGCGTGACGTAAAGATCGGGAAAGCCGTCGCCGTTGTAATCGCCCACGGCTGCCCCCATTCCATAGCCTCCGCCCACAACGCCGGCCTTCTCGGTAACGTCGGTGAAAGTGCCGTCGCGGTTGTTGCGGTAAAGAGCGTTGCGAAGAGGTTTGGCCGGAGTAAATATGTCGCATTTGCCGCTGTTCACGAGGTAAATGTCCATCCAGCCGTCGTTGTCGTAATCGAGAAACGCGCAGCCCGGGCCGGTCGACTCCGGCAGATATTTCTCAGGCGAGAGTCCGGCCGTGTGCACCCAGGTGACGCCGCTGGCAGAAGGAGGTATTTCGGAGAAAGGATAAGGAGCGGAATCGGTTGCCGACGCGAAGCGCGACACATCGGGGAGAACCAGCGTTCCTCCCAGGACTCGCAGAAACTCTCGCCTTGCAATGAGGCCGGACTGCCGCGACATCGCTATTTCGGCTCCGGGGCCTGCGAGTCAGGAGCCTGCTGTTTTTCTTGCGCGATGGCTGCCTTGCGCTTAACCGCCTCCAAAGCCTCCGCAGTTTGCCGTTGCAGCCCAGCCTCACGGTTGGCATCATCGCGGCGTCCCGCTCCTGCATACGCAAATGCCAGTTGATAGTGTCCAGTGGGACTATCCGGCGCGAGTTTTTCGTAGGTCTCCAGCGCGGGAATTGCCTCGGCAAATCGCTTGGCCGAATTCAGCGCCGTTCCCAGTCCCAAGAAGGCCTCGGAAAAAGTCGCATCCAATTTCGTCGCGCGGGTAAAGTGGCGGATCGCCGTCGCGGAATCGTTGGCATCTGCTGCCAGTTGGCCCAGAACGTATTCGGCTGCGGCATTCCTGGGATCGATTTCGAGTTCCTCTTCAAAATTCTTCTTCGCCTGCTCCACTTCAGCCGGAGTCGGTTGTGGCTTCGATAGCAGCGTGCGGCCCAGGCGCGCGTGAATTCCCGGCAGAGTGGGATTGATCTCCAGAATCTTGCGGTACTCCACGCCCGCTTCATACCACTTGCCCTGCATCTCCAGCGCCTCGGCGTTCAACTCATGAACCTCATAGGAGAACGGCGCATCCCGCGCCAGATCCTGCGAAGAGCGCATGGAAAGGTCAGAGTAGGCGTGGGTTGCCGCGTACAATACCTCCGGATCATGCGGGAAGTCGCGGCTCAGCACGACCAGAAACTCCAGCGACTCATACGGAGTTTCGTGGGTCATGGCACAGTGCAGGCCATCCAGCCCGATCCGCTTTTTAAAGTCGACGGCGGCCGCCTGCCGGATCGACTTTCTCAGCAGCGGCAGCGCTTCCGCGCAGTGGCCGCTCTCGGCAAGGCTGACAGCCCGCTCGGCCTCGCTGGCGGGTGCGGTCTTTGCCGGCGTTTGCGCCGCACCGAACCTGGCACAGGCAAGAACGCACAACCACAGGAAAGAGCGAATGCAGAAACGATACGAAGACTCCAAACCCACACTCATGCGCCGATTATATGCCGAAATCATTGCCCACCGGAGTCTCGCAACCTCGAGATTCAATCGATTTTCGAACGCTGCGGCAACAAGACAAACGGCAGGCGCCGTGTAGCGCCTGCCTCTGCATCAATCTGCGATCTGCGAACGAAGTTCTTGGGGTTTAGAAATAGAACTTCAGCCCAAACTGGAGTTCTCTTGCTCCCTGCGCACCCGAATATTTGCCGAAGTTCGAATTGCTGCTCACGGGNNCCTCGATGCGGAATTCCAGTCTCTTGCTTTCAGTGATCAGGAAGTCCTTGTGCAGGCTCAGGTCAAAATTCTCATAGGCCGGACCACGAGCATTTCCCGGGGTGCACGTCCCAAATGTGTTGGGGGC
>PMHI01000764.1:19779-21349 GCA_003156615.1 Acidobacteriaceae bacterium
GGCAGATCGGACAATGTTTCGGGACCGATGCCGTTGGTGTTGTCCGAGTTTCCGCCCACCCCCCATCCTCCGAAGTTGTTAAAGGTCAGAGAGTTTCCGCTGTGCAGGGTAACAATCGCGCCGATCTCCCAGTTCCCGAGGACGGCATTCAGCGCCGGGTTCATGTCATGGCCAAACTGCTTGCCGTGTCCAAAGGGCAGTGCATAGGTGACATAACTGGTCAAGATATTTCTCTGGTCGTAGTAGCACGGCCCCCAATTTAAACGCGGATTGTAGTCGTTTTCCCAGCCGGGCTGCCCGCCAGAACTCATTGCGCTCGTGCTGCCCCAGCCGGTGCCGAAGTAGCCGGGTGAATTGCTCACGCACTTCGACCAGGTATAGGCAACCTGACCTTGCAGCCCGTTGCCCATGCGCTTTTGCAGAACAGCCTGAAGCGCGTTGTAACTCTGGTCGGAGTTCGACATGTTGGCCCCGGCAAGAGTTTCGACGCCAGTACATGCCGGGTTGCCGGCTGTTCCGCAATTCGGAGCATTGAATTGAGGGTTGTCGGCCAAGTACAGCGATCCTGGCGTTCCGCCGCCCAGGAACGGCCCAGGAACCCGGGTCACGATGGGGTCGCCGGCTCCGGCAATCTTACCTGCTGCGTCCAATGGGACCGACTGAGCAAGGTCCTCAAAGTTCAGCAAGTGCGCGCCCCGCTGACCGACGTATCCCATTTGGAAGGTGAGCGAGTTACTGAACTGTTGCTGGATCGTCAGGTTCCATTGATTGACCACGGCGGGCCTGAAGTTCTGATCAAATACCCTGATTCGGTTTCCCGCGTAGCAACTGAAAACGATGCCTTGCGGGCAGGCGGCGGCGCTGGTCGAACCCCCGAAACCATTGGCCAGGGTGGCGAGGCCGCCGGCTGCGTATTGCTCCAGAACGCCGAATGGCAGGTTCATGTTGAGTTCTTCGTTGCTGCCTCCGCCTTCCATGAATTCGGAGATTCCGAACCCCGCCCGGATTACTGTTTTGCCATGCCACATGGCCGGGGACCAGGCAATGCCTACTCGCGGCAGCCAATCTCCGATACCCGTGTAGTTGTTATAAAGGGCCTGGTTGGGGAACTTCGTGGTTCCATCAATGCCGGTTGCGGTATAAATGGTACCCGTATACAGTCCAAAGTTCACCGCGCGGTTGTCTATTTCAGCAAGCGGAGTGTGATCTTCGAAGCGCAGGCCGAGATTTACCGTCAGATTATGCGTGACGCGCCAGTCATCCTGCGCAAACACCCCAAACACGTTGCCCCGAAGTTTGGCGGGATCGCTCACCTGGCCGCCGAAATCCCTGGGCGAACCTGTTCCACCCGCAACGTTGCCCAGCCAGAAGTCGGCTAAACCGGACCCGGTTGCGTCACCGATGCTCAATAGGCCCAGGGCTCCATCGTTTCCGGCATAGATGTAATCTTGGCGTTCCCGTACATACTGGAATCCAACCTTGAGCTGATGGCGCCCGTGCGTGAAGATGAGATTGTCTTCAACCTGGGCTTGGGTATCGTGAAAAACCTGGATGAGATTTTGCAGTCCCA
>PMHI01000764.1:21381-24972 GCA_003156615.1 Acidobacteriaceae bacterium
GGTTCGTCGCTGCCTTCGGTAGCGCCGGCGTTGCAGAAGATGCATCCGGTGAAGGTGGGCTGATTCAGGTCCATTTGTGACCATCGTCCGGAAATGTGGTCTTTTTGTGAGGCGGCATAGTCGATCTTCAAGTCGCCCTGATTATTGTTCAGATGGTTTCCGCTGTTATAAAAATAGTTGTTCGATGCCAACGTATTGGCCTGCGGCAGAGGATAATACTGGGTCTTGCCGAATATGTTGGCAGCCACCGGGTCTTCGGTCAGCCCAGCTGAGGCCAGATTGTTAAAGGGA
Organism: Acidobacteriaceae bacterium; assembly: GCA_003156615.1. The sequence goes on from PMHI01000764.1 coordinate 21,673, forward strand.
ATCGGCACATTCGGTGGACCGGTTGGGTAAACCAGCTGCGTCGTCACGCCGGGTGGGGCGGATGCTCCGGTACAGATTCCAGAACTATTGAACGCTCCACCAAAATCCGTGCAAAGCTGCCCGAAATCTCCGGTTCGCGCCTGCGCCGTCAACAACTGGGCTCCCGTCTGACCCGCATTCACCAGGCGCTGGCCCTGATAGTCGGCAAAGAAGAACAATTTATCCTTGACGATCGGGCCACCGATGGTGCCGCCAAACTGGTTGTAGCGTAGCTCAGGTTTGAGCTCGACACCTTGCGCGTTGAATCCGGGGTTTGAATTGTTGATGTTGTCATTGACGCCTGCAGTCCACCCGGCGGAGGCGATGTTGGCATCAAGCGCATCGTTGCGGAAAAACTCGAAAAGGTCGCCGTGAAAACGGTTCGTGCCCGACTTGGTGCTGACGCTTACGACTCCACCCTGATAGTTGCCAAATTCGGCGGAGGCATTCTGCGTGATCAAATTGAATTCCTGAATGGCGTCGATACCCGGCGTGTAGCCCACCTCGTTATTCTTGTCTTCGCTATTCAGAACGCCATCGATTAGATACTCGTTCGCCTGCTCCCGATTACCGTTGATATAGGGCCGGCCGGAGTCAGTCATGCTTTGCGGCTGCCGCATCCCGTCCGGGTCGACGTTGGTCACGCCGGGAGCGAGCAGCGTCAGCTGAAGGTAGTCGCGTGAAGCCAGCGGCAGGCTGACCTCGGTGTTGGAGTCGATCAGCGTGCTCACCTCGGTAGACTGGGTCTGAAGAATCGGCGCCTCGCCCGTCACTTCGACGGTTTCGGTGGCCTTGCCGACTCTGACCGCCACGTCGACCCGCGCCGTCTGGTTGAGGACCAGCACAAACGGTGGATGGATCACGGTCTCGAACCCGGGAGCCACAACTTTCACCTCGTAGGTTCCCACCGGGAGCCGCGGGATGTTGTATTCGCCTGCATTGCTCGTGGTGGTGTTCCACACCGTGCCGCGCTCCGTGTCCCGCGCTGTGACCACGGCCCCGTTGACTGGTGCGCCGCTCGAATCGGTTACTGTGCCCACGATGCCGGCGGTTACCTCTTGGCCGAACGCGGGTGTCCGAGTCCCCACGATCCCAATGAGCGCCAGAAAAACCAGAACTCCACACGCTACTGTTTTCATCGCACAGCCTCCTCAGAGCATCCCCACCGAAGCGTTACAAATCGGCGCGCAATAATACAATCGCACTATGCTATATAGCACATGGCCCATGCCGGTCAAGAAAAAAATGCATCCGCCTGTGGAAATCTTGTGGACGGCTTACCACAACGCTCTATATCACTTCTGTGCGCCCCGATTTGGGACGCCATCGGCAGAAATCCGCCGGTTCCCGAACGGCCGACTCCTTTCCGCGGATAAGCAGCCAAATCAATGATGAAATGGCAACTCCTGGATCTTCGTACCACCCAACGCCTGGAACGGACGCGGCTCCGGCTGAGTCCGCTCTATAGCAATTGTGGATCGGAAGAACCCGGCATGAGACCGCCGGTGAGGTTTTTCCTTTACAGAAGTCGCCTAATAGGCTATATAGCACAATACGCATGGAAACATGCCGCTCTTGGAGGGGCACGCCCCAGAGCGCCCATTCCCGTTCGCCGTCCGGTAGTCTGGAAAAACGATTATGTCTGGAAATCACCGCGACGGAACACCCGCTTATAAGAAGATTCAGAACGCCATTCGTAAACGGATTGATGCAACTGAACTGAATCCCGGGGACGCGGTTGCCTCGGAGCGCGAACTGGCCAAGACCCACAAGGTCAGCCTGATGACAGCCCGCCACGCCTTGGCCGGCCTTGAGCGCGAAGGAGTCGTCGAGCGCCGCCGCGGCGCCGGCACCTTTGTAGCCGCCCCCAAGATCCACTTCAACAAGCTGATGAGCTACACCGAGCAAATGTCCAGCCGCGGACTGGCGCCGCGCTCCCGCGTGCTGGTGGCCAAAATCATCGCGGACGAGCAGGAAATTGCCGCGCGTCTTCAGCTGGCCCCGGCCAGCCGCATGGTAAAAATCGAACGCTTGCGCCAGACCGCCGAGGAGCCTTTTGCTCTGGAAACTTGCTATCTCCCCGCTTCTGAGTTTTCAGAGCTCGTGAACGCTACGTTAGGGAAAAGCTCGCTGTTCGCCGCTCTGAAGCACGACTATGGCGTGGAATTGGCCTATGCCGACGAAGAAATTGACGCCATCGCCGCCGATACCCACCTGGCGGAGATGTTGGCGTTGCCGAAAGGTTCGGCCATTCTGCGTATCCGCCAGGTGATTTACTCCACCGTGGGCAAGGCTACAATTTACGTAGTTGGCTATTATCGCTCGGAGCGCCACACCCTCTTCATCCGGCGCTTCCGCTAAACGCGCATCCACCGGCTGTCGACATTCGGCTGCTAGTCGCCCATCAGGACGGGTGGTTCCTTCTACCGGAACTGCGCTCACGCCTTTCGGCGGTTGGCAGGCGAAGGCCACGACCTCTTCGCGTCTCGCAACAAAATTGACTTTGTCGCTTTGCGAACTGGAATAAGTGAAAAACTCACGACCAACTGAGGGGAATCAGTGGATGCGAAGGACTCTCCGCGCTGCCGCAGTGACGCGAAGCGCAGCAACCTGCATAACGAAATAGCGAACCCACTCACTCATGGGTTCGAGACCGAATGTGAGTTCCCTATTCGGGAAAAGGTATCGCACGTCTGTCGGTTATAGAGATGGTCGATTAGAGACAGGGTATTACACACTCTGATTTCGACTGCGCTTGTACGGAAACGGATCAATCAGGCGACTCTGCCGCGACGTCTTGCGCTGAATGCAGCTTCGGCAATCAAGGGTGCCAAATCATCTAATACCGTGGCGACATCGTCCGTTGCAAGAACCGGCGTGTTATCGAAGTGACAAACCGTCCCGAGTATCTTCCCTTCGGAGCCAAACAGTGGAATGCCGTAGTAGCACTGAACGCTTTCCCGCTTGGGATGAACCGCGACCCGATTGTCCAGCAAGGCTTTCTCCACACTGAAGCTCTCGCCGGAGCGGTGTATGTACATGCAATAGGATTCCGTGATCGGCTGATCGGCGCAGTGTGCAATATTCTGATTCTCCTTGTCGATCAAACAGATGTTGTGAAGCATATCCCCGTCGAACGCGAAGATGGCCGTGAAGCGGTAGGGGACTCTGTCGTTAAGCCATCGCATTGCCGCACGAAGGCCATCGGCTTGCAATGTCATCTTGAATTTTCCCACAACACTACTCATGAGGGTCACTCCT
>PMHI01000764.1:24981-27694 GCA_003156615.1 Acidobacteriaceae bacterium
TTCTCCAATTCCTGCTCGAAGATTACGGAAGCAACCGCTGGGAATTTCTGGCCTTTACCGGGCGGTCGGACAGTAAAGTAACAAGTGCGTTTTCTTTGAGGCCGCGAGCGGAAGATCGCGCCGAAGCGAAGACCTACGTCGCCCATCGCTCAAAATGTAGAAGCGCCGTTCGGCGTCGTCGCGCAGCTGCGGGCAGTGTGCAATTTCGGGAAGTTCGGTCATAGAAACGGCTGTTCTCCAAAAACAAAATGCGCATGCGCGAAGGCTCTGGCAGTGCCTTCGACATACATAAAGGCCGATCACGGAAACATTGTCTGCCTTTCCTTTTGCGTATAATTCACCTCCGAGGGGTGACGCTTGTGACCCTGCGCAGAAACCAAATCCCGACCACAACTCGACTCCTGGCGGCTCTCATTCTGCTAATCGTGCCCAGCGTCTCGCTCGCCGGAGAGCCCTTCGACGGCAAGTGGCTCACCACTGTTTCCTGCGAGTCGGCCCGCGACGCCCTCGGCTATTCCTTCCGCTTCGTCAGCGACGTCAAGGACGGCAACCTCCGCGGCCTGCACGGCACCGAGGGTCAGCCCAGCTCCCTGCTGATTGAGGGTAAGATCGACGCCGACGGCGCCGCCAAGCTTTATGCCACCGGCCGCACCGGCTCCAAGGAATACGTCCCCGGACGCGACACGCCTCGCGGCACCGAGTACAGCTACAGCATCGACGCCCACTTCAAAGGCACCAANNNNAAGGGAAATCGCCGATGGAGACAAGACGGGCCATAGAGGTCAGTCGGGATGAATCTCGTAATAGGCAAACAGGCAACTGAGACGGGCACACCAAAAGCGACGTCAAGAATTTGCCTGCCCGCAAATCAGGGCAGTGAACGAGACCTGAAGCAGGGCTGGAACTTCTTCGCTAATGACTCAGGAGCGCGATCAAGATGACGATGGGAATGGGCACTCCAAGTAGCAGAAGTAGGATCGAACGCATTGTAAGCCTCCTCGGGTGACACACGGTTCAACGAATGCAAGAAATCCTAGATTAACCGCTAACCAGCGACACGATCGCGCTGCCTGCCACCGATTGTTCCAGCATAGCTCGCGCAGAACGCTCCGCTCAGCAAGGCCACGAACAGCCACAGGGAAAGGTGTCCCAGTGCCTTCCGTGCGCTTTCTTCAGATTGCTGAGCCGCTGCGAAGACATCGGACACGCGCTTCTCGGCATCCGTCTGGTTGAGTCCCGTTCGTGCTGATACCACTTGTGACAGATAAACACTGTCGGAGGGCGGAACAGTTCGTTGATGCAGGGCGTGGGCAAACGCACGTGACACTTCGCCTCGCTCTGAAATGTCGTTGCGGTCTGGAACGGATCCATTCGAACGCAACAAGGTGTCTACAAAGTAGGCATTGGGATTGAGCATCCCATCGCTTGCCCCAGTCGTCGCCGTCGTGGCGTTGGTACTTTGCTGCGCTGCTGCACCAGCAAGAGAGGTCGCCGCAGACGCCAGCAAAGACGCCGTAATTACCGTCCCGACCGCCCAGACCAGCAAACCGTGCGCGGTGTCACGAAAATAGACTTCGTCGGTATGGACGTGGGTCCACTTTGTCCGCAGCCGGCCCGCCAAGTAGCCGCCCATTGCCGAGGCCAAGACTTGGGTAAGAATCAGCCATACCACAGCTCCCTTTCCAACCGTCGAGGCCGAGGCGCCCAGATTTGACCATGGCGACACCGAAGAAAATCCGAGACCTGTACCCAAGGCGAGCAGGATCAACGCTAGGGACGCGGAAACAAAAGCGCCGCCAAGGACCGCCGCCCAAGATATACCGGACGAGGATGCCTCATTCCTCACTGGGATCTCGGCCAGCGAACTCTGACGTTCTATTACCGGGCGTGGAACCGCGGATTGGCTCATATTTGCTCCCTTCGCACTGCGCTGGTACACACGAAATTTAGGGTCGGGGTGCTTAAACCGCCCGCCCCCCGACCGTTCATACCCGAATCACAATTTCACGCCCTATGCCGTTCTTTGAGGTCCTCGATCTTGTCCTTTACCTTTTCCTTGGTGTCTTCGACGGAGCGGCTGATCTTTCCTCGCGTCTCATCAGCTTTGTCCGAAGCAGCGTTCTTATGCGACTCGTGAATCTGCTTTGCGGCATCCTTGGCGTCGCCCCAAGTCTCCTTTACGGCACCCTTTGCTTGATCCACAACGCCCTTGTTGGCTAAGTCCTGGTTGCCAACCGTTTCGCCAACGCTTTGCTTGACTTTTCCAACTGCCTGATCGACCTTGCCTGAAATCTGTTCCTTGTTCATGAGTTCTCCTTTTCTAAGTTTTTATCAGCTCATCGCTGGCCCACATCCCAGCAAAACNNTTGGCTTCGAGATTGATCTCGCCGGACAATTTGGTTAATTTCTCGTCTGTGTCTTTCTCCTCCGCGAGTGTCTGTTCGAGAAGCGAAGCGTGTTTGGACTCTGCGAGTACTTTGGCGAAAGCAGCGGCCGTGCCGTAAGCAGCCATCTCATAATGCTCGACACGTTGCGCCGCGCCGATCAGGCCGGCATCTAATACAGCACCTTCGAAATCCTCCTCGGTAATCTCGGAGCCTTCCTTGATCAGTCCCTCCATTGCCTTACACTTCTTCCCTTTGGGACTCTCGTTCATGAGTCGGAAAATCTCTTCCAACCGCTTGACATGTCCTTTCGTCTGTTCGAGATGCTC
>PMHI01000676.1:0-915 GCA_003156615.1 Acidobacteriaceae bacterium
GAATCTGTTCCTCGTCCGCGTTGATTCTTGCTCCAACCGCGGTGGCTTTACGAAAATCAAACGGAGTCGAGTCCACGGATTTCAACTCACCAGTCGGAATCAGGCCGGCATCCACGGGAGTGAAGCGGGAGGCATGAAGAGTGAGTTGATGATTCAGGATGTCGCCTTGTCCGGCGAGGTTGAAATAAGAGTGATTGGTCAGATTGACGACAGTATCTTTGTCCGTCGTTGCCGAGTACTCGATTCGCAAATCCCCTTTCTCCAAGGTGTAGCGAACCACCACCGACAGATTGCCGGGAAATCCCGCCTCGCCGTCTTTGCTCAGATAAGCGAGTTCCACTCCGTTGGCCACCGGCTTCGCTTTCCACACCACATTGTTGAAGCCGTGCGGGCCGCCGTGAAGAGTGTTCTCGCCGTTGTTCCGCGGCAGAGAGTATTTGTTGCCATCGAGCGTGAAGCTGCCATGGGCGATGCGATTCCCATAACGGCCAATAATGGCTCCGAAGAATGCGTCCGCCGGCCCGTTAAAGTTAGCCACATACCCGTCGACATCATCAAACCCAAGCACTACGTCGGCGACCCTGCCGTTACTATCGGGCGCCTTGAAGGAAACCACGATCCCGCCGTAGGTCGCGATTCGAGCTTCATAGGCGCCGTCGCTCAGTGTGAAAATCTCTATCGCAGTTCCATCCGGCATCTTTCCAAAGGGCTGGCTCGTCACTTTCGTCTTAGCCTCCATCGTCATTGAAAACAGCGCCAACCACAACCCTCCGACCACCATTGTTCGCAGGATCTGTTGCACTCTCATCGCTGCTCCTTAGGTTTTTCTGGCTACGTTGCCTGACCTGCGGCGGAGTTTGCCACCGCAATTAATGTTGGCAGGATATCTCCCAGTCCGTCGCTGCCCCGCTGGCC
>PMHI01000676.1:961-1107 GCA_003156615.1 Acidobacteriaceae bacterium
CCGGCAGCCAGAAAAGCAAAGATTGCAGATCCCAGGCTCACCACGCTCTTGCTCGGAACCAGCACCGGACGGCCCAACACGTTGGCATAGACCTGGTTCAGGACATCATTCTTCTGAGGGATGCCGCCGGCGTTGATCACGCGCTT
>PMHI01000676.1:1177-3830 GCA_003156615.1 Acidobacteriaceae bacterium
GTCTTTACATCGGTTCCGGCGCGAGACGCGATGGCATTGAATATGTCGCCGACGGCGGAAAGCCCGGCTTCGATTCCCGTGCGCAGAGGATGCACACTGCCTTCGACGACGCCACAAACGCCGGGCACCAGATTTACCGAGGGTGTGATTCCAATGATGCAAGTGGAGGTGCCGACAACGTTCACCATGTCGTCGGTGCGGCAACCTGCCCCAATGGCATCCCAATGCGCGTCGAATGCTCCCACCGGAATCGGAATCCCCGCCTTAAGGCCCAGTTGTTCAGCCCAGAACGGAGAGAGCCTGCCGGCAATCTGATCGGAGGTCGCGTACTCGCCATCCAGTTTCTCGCGCACTCCCTTCAACAGCGGGTCCACCATGACCAGGAAGCTCTCCGGCGGAAGCCCACCCAGTTGCGGGTTCCACAGCCACTTGTGTCCCATCGCGCAGACGCTGCGCTTAACCTTCTTCGCATCCGTAATGCCGCATAGGGTGGCCGCCACCATGTCACAATGCTCGAAGGCGGAGGCGAACTCTGATCTCTTGTCGGGGTTATGCCGTAGCCAGTGCAGCAGTTTGGAAAATCCCCACTCTGAAGAATAGACTCCGCCGCACCACTTGATGGCTTCGAGCCCGTCTCGGTGTGCCGCTTCGGTGATCTCGGCCGCCTCCCCTTTGGCGCGGTGATCGCACCACAGGTAGTACTCGCCGAGTGGCTGAAGCTCTCTGTCGACGGGGATTACGGATGAGCCTGTGGTATCGAGTGCGATCGCCTGCACCTGATCGCCGGCGACGCCCGCCTTCTCGAGGGCCTGCCGCATTGCGGAAGCCAGCGCCCGCATGTGATCGTCATGGGATTGCGTCGCATACTCGATGTCGTCGCGTTTGCGGTGGAGTGGGTAGTCGGCGATCGCCGATTCGATCAAACCCCGTTCGCTGTCCACAAGAGAAACACGAACGCTCAGAGTTCCGAAGTCGACTCCCGCCACGATCGCCATCAGCAGGCTCCATTGTCGCGACCGTGATCATGCATGTCCCAGCCCAGGTAGCGAGTCGTGGCTTCATACACGGCGGAGGCGACGGTGGAAAGATTGGCGGCCACGTGGTGTTCAAAACCGTTCTCACAGATGAAATGCAGCAGCCGTTGCAAGTTCTGGATTTCCACCACTCCGGCGCCGCCGAAGGTGTTCAGCGGATCATCCGTGAATCTGCCTTCCCCCACGTATCCGCGCATCTTGCCGAAGGTGTCGTCAGTCGAGAAGCGGGCGAAGCTCATTTTTTCCGGCTTGATCAGCCCTACACAGGTCCCGAATGTGTTCTCCTTTCCCACCGTGCCGGCAATGATTTCCTGAAAATCCATCTTGACGGAACGGAAGAAGTGCTTGGGCAGGTTCGAACAATGGAAGCAGACTGCCTTGTTCGGGTCCGATCCATAGTTGTTGTTCCAATCCAGAAGTGCCGACGGAGTTCCGGAAGCCAGTTGCAGAGCGTGCATTCCCAGCACGCCGCAAATATCCACCTCGCAGGCGCTGGAGAGCAATTCGTTGCTCATCATGCTCATCACCGTGCACGGCACAACTCCCAGGTTTTCCTCAATCGAAGTCCAGCACTGCACGGCACTGATCGTGACCTCGGTCGCTGCCATCCACTGGTCGACAACCGCCCCTAGCTTTGCCATCTTCAACAACGCGGGTGCGGGCACGCTGCTGGAATCCACATACTTCTTGATCGCCGCCAGCTTTGCCTGCGCGAGGTCGTCGTTGTCCTTCATACGCTCAATGCGGCCCAGCACTTCCGAGAGATCGAGCGTCTCGATGGAGATGCCCTGCGACTCCAGGATTTTCTCGCTATAACGGACCGTGTTGAATGCGGCGGGACGTGCGCCGATGGCGCCCACGCGCAAGTTGCGAAATCCCTTCACCACCCGGCATACCGCGGAAAACCATGCCAGGTCTTTGGCAAACTCTGGCGAGCCAGGACTCTCCGTGTGCAGCGTCGTGATGGAATAGGGAATGCCGTACTGCCGAAGGTTGTTGCAGGCTGACATCTTGCCGCAGAAGCTGTCGCGGCGAGAGGCTATGGTCATCTTCTTGGGATCGTCGGGCGTGGCCTGAATCAACACCGGCACGCGAAGATCCGCCAGACGCAAGGCATCGGCAATGGCTCGTTCTTCGCCGAAGTTGGGGAGTGTCACAATGATTCCGTCGATTCGCTCGCGGTGGCGCTTGAACAGTTCGGCGCAACGCCGCGATTCCTCACGCGTCTCTACCGCTCCGTATTTGCTCTCCTCCGGAGTGAGCGCCACCACCTCAATGCCAGCCTCGCGCAGAACCCCGAGCATTTCCTCCCGTCCGCTCTTGGCCAAATGATCGGGAAAAAATCCCCGGTTACCCACGATCAAGCCCATGGTCATTGTTTTCGCCGACATAAAACTCCCTTTCGAAAAATGCCCTCTCTAGGACTGTCGTGCCGGCGCGAATTTGAAGCAATAAAGCGCACCGATCACCAGTAAGAGCGCCCCCCACCACACATTGGCGTGCAACTGGAATAGGACCACCCCAGGCTGCAACGGTGGCTTCACCAGCTGGTAAATCCCCGCCCCCAGGATCAGCGCCCCATTCCCCGCCAGGGAAAGGCCTATGAAAAACCAGATCGA
>PMHI01000676.1:3859-38607 GCA_003156615.1 Acidobacteriaceae bacterium
TACACCAGCCCCTTCAAGGCCCCCTCCGGCATCGGTTTCGTCGCCAAACTCACCCCCACCGTCACGGCTACGCACACCACAAATGACCACAGCGCCTGAAACATATCCTGGGCCAAGCCTTTGGCGTGCACCGATAGCGCCACATAGCGCAGCGCCGTAGGATCAATCCGTATCCACGTCCACATCCCGATCGCCGACAACGTCCCGCACAGCAATCCCCAGAATCCCCCCGCTCCGCTCGCTCGCTTCCACAGCATCCCCAATACCACCGTTCCGAACAGGGGCGCGATGAAGAAGCTGAATAAATTTTGTACGTAATCCATGATGCTGGCAAACTGCATCACAAAATACGCCGTTCCCACGCTGATCAGCACCCCCACGATCGTGGTCCAACGCCCCATGTTTACGTAATGACGATCGCTGCCCTGGCGGTGGATCAGCGGACGGTAGATGTCATAGGTCCAGACCGTGGTGAAGGCGCTCACGTTCCCCGCCATGCCCGACATGAACCCGGCTATCAGTGCCGTTACTCCCAGTCCGAGCAACCCCGGTCCACAATAGCGCGCCAGCATCAACGGCAGAACGTCATTATAGCTATGGCCTCCGCTGACCGCCGCCACCGACTCCGGCACCAGCTTCTCCGGCAGCACCGCCAGGCCCAGCAGTCCCGGCAGGATCACAATCAGCGGGACAAACATCTTGAAGCCGGCCCCGATGATGGGTGCCAGTTCCGCGCTGCGAATGTCTTTCGCCGCCAGAATGCGCTGTACCACCAGAAAATCCGTGGTCCAGTAGCCCATCGAGATCACTGCTCCCAGCCCGAACACAATGCCGACCCAGTTGATGCCCATGGGATTGTTGCTGAACGAGCCCAGGCCCGACCACAGATGCACGTACTGTTCCGAGGCTCGATGCACCACCTGTAACTTCAGGTTGTTCCATCCCCCGGCTTCGTATAATCCCAAAATCGGAATCAACAGGGCACCCGCCCAGATGAGAAAGAACTGCAGCACTTCATTGAAGATGGCCGAGCGCAGCCCCCCCAGGGTGACATAAATCGCCACCGTCAGAGACGAAACCCAAATGCTGAAATTAATGTCCCAGCCCAGCACGATCTGCATGACCTTGGCCATGGCAAACATGTTGACCCCGCTCATCAGCACGGTCATCAGGGCAAACGAGATCGCCGACAGGGCCCGGCTGGGTTCGCCAAAACGCAGCTTCAAATATCCCGGCACCGAGTGGGTCTTGGAAATGTAGTAGAACGGCATCATCACCAAGGCCAGAAACAGCATCGCCGGTATGGCCCCAATCCAGTACCAGTGGGTCGCCAGAATGCCGTACTGGTAAGCCGAACCCGCCCAGCCCATCAGTTCGAGCGCACCCAGATTGGCGGAGAGAAAACTGAGGCCCGCCACCCATGCCGTCATCTCCCGCCCCGCCATGAAAAAGTCTTCGCCGGTGTTGGCCCGCCCTTTTAGGTACCAGCCGATGGAGAGCACGAGAACAAAATAGAAAACTACAATGACGACATCTACAGAGGAAAGACGTACTAGCCGGGTTGGCACTTCGGCCGCTAGCAGTAGCGTCATGGCTGGTCCTTGGTCTGGCCGTAGTTTGCGTTCCTACCACGCTTTCTCAGGGAATGCTTTTCCCCGAGGCACACGGTAATGTAACGCTCGAATCATGTACTTCAATGGCGCTGGCTAGACTATTCCCATGTCCTGTCAATTTGCAACCTTGTAATCCTGCGGCCGCATGGTAATATTTCCTCCCGCTAGCGTACGCGGAAAGGGCCTGCACACCGGTGTATCGCCGCATTAATCCGCGACAAGTCCGTCCTAAATTGAAACGGTTGTGGAGAAGAAGGCTCGAAGAGGAGAGAATCGTGAAGAATCGCAGGCCCGTGTCGCGTTATTGTGTGGCGGTCCTGGTGCTTGTGACTACGCTCGATGGCGTGGCTCGGCCTCCCGCGGCAGAACCACCATCCCTGGCTATCACTCCGCCGATGGGTTGGAATAGCTGGGACGGATACGGCACTACCATCCAGGAGAATGACTTCAAGGCCAACGTAGACTGGTTCGCCAAACACTTGAAGCCCTACGGCTGGCAGTACGTGGTGGTCGACATGGAATGGTTCGTCACCAATCCGGTAGCGGAAGGCAATTCGCAGACGTTCCAATACTCCATGGATGGCTATGGCCGTTACACGCCGCCCACGACGCGGTTCCCCTCGGCCGCCGGCGGTTTAGGATTCAAGCCCCTGGCCGACTATGTGCACGCTCTCGGCCTGAAGTTTGGTATCCATATTCTTCGCGGGATCCCCAAACAAGCGGTCCAGAAGAACCTACAGATCGAAGGCTCGACCTATCATGCCGCCGAGGCCGCAGACGTCTCCGACACCTGCCCTTGGAATTTCGACAACTATGGAATCGACGCCAACAAAGCGGCAGGGTCGGCCTACTATGATTCCATTGCCCGGCTTTATGCCAGTTGGCAGGTTGATCTGATCAAGGTTGATTGCATCAGCAGCCGGCCTTACAAAGGGAACGATATTCGCTTATTGCGCGAGGCGCTCGACAAGACCAACCGCCCCATCCTACTAAGTCTGTCTCCGGGTCCAGCTCCGATGGAAAAGACGGAGGAGATGCGGAAGTACGCCCAGATGTGGCGCATCTCGAATGACATTTGGGACCTGTGGCACAGCACCGTCGACTATCCTCAAGGGTTGGGCGACCAGTTTGCCAACGTAGCCAAATGGGCAGGAGCAAGCGAACCGGGACATTGGCCGGATGCCGATATGCTCCCCGTCGGTTATCTCGGGCCCGCCCCCGGCTGGGGCAAGCCGCGGCAAACCCAGCTGACGCATGACGAGCAGCGCACTCTGTTCACGCTATGGTCGATCTTTGGTTCGCCTCTTATGGTGGGTGGAGATCTGAAGTCCGATGACGAGTGGACGACCGCCTTGCTCTCGAATCCGGAGGTCATCGAAGTCGATCAGCATTCGACAGGCAGCCGTCCGGTGTCCACTACCGAGAAAACGGTGATTTGGCACTCAAGACCGGCATCGGGAAGTGGGAACTATTTGGCCGTGTTCAACATATCTCCTGGCGCTGAAAGAATTCACTACGGCTGGAATGAGCTAGGCCTTGCCTCGGTGGAATATAAAGTGCGAGATTTGTGGGAACGCAAAGATCTTGGGCCGGCGAAATCTTTGGATTTGACGCTGGGCTCACACGCTTGTGTGCTGTACCGAGTGTCGGCCCACTAGCCGTCGTCAACGCAGCTGTCGCGCCTCGGTGCCCTGCCTGCTCTCCTGGTCCGGTCGCGTTCACGCTATAGCGGGCGCTCAGGATATCGTTCTAGCGACGGAGTCATGGATTCGTTTCCTTGCCCAACCTCTTAGGGCGAGCGCCCAGGGCCAGCTCGCGCGCCGCCCGCAACTGCGTGACCGGATCGCCCGTGGGATGAAATTCCATCGCAATCACTCCCGTGTAGTTCAGCTCGGCCAATTTAGCAAAGATGTTCTGGTAGTTAATCTCGCCCGTGCCTGGTTCATGACGGCCGGGAACGTCGGCAATGTGCACGAGTCCCAGATGCGGCATGCTTTTCTCCAGCTTGGCGATCAGATTGCCGGCGGCAATTTGCTCATGGTAGAAATCGTAGAGCAACTGCACTTGCGGGTGATCGACTGCCTGAATGACCTCCAGCGCTTCGGCAATTTCGGTCAGATAGTATTGCGGGTTTTCCTCTGGATCAATGGTTTCAAGCAGCAGCCGGACCGGTTCGCCATGGATGGACTTGCCCTCGACCAGCTTGGCGGCGGCTTTCAGCGTGTCCACACAACACTGATGCTGGACCGCGCGAGGCATTCCCGAAACCCGGTCGCCGGAAAGCAGGATCATGCTCGGGCAATCAATTTGCTCCATGACCGGCAGCGCTTGGCGCAGCTCGGCAAGCAGTGCCGGCCGGTGGTCTGGGTTGCTTACGCCGTGCTTTAATCCGGCGGTGCAGTCGAAGCTGATGCCGAGCTCTTTTCGTTTGGCATTGGCGCGTTTGAGATCTTCTTCCGTCCATTTGTCGTATTCGCCGACTAGTTCGACATTGTGATATCCGGCCTCCGCGACTTTTTCCAAACGCTGGTCGAAGGGCAGATTGGTGAAAACTGTCCACAGCATGACGGACAGCTTGAAGGGCGCTGCCGATACCTCACCTAGATTGGCCATGGATCTCGACTCCTCGCTGAATAAAGCCGAGCTGTGACCGAGGCTGAAGGCTCCAACCACCGTTCCCGCAAGTTGTTGAGTAAAGGTTCGTCGATTCATCGCTTACCTGGATTGGCAGCTTCTGCGCCACGTCGGATGTCATCCGGGCATACTTAGACGGCGTCACGTTAGCACAGTTCAGGTACGGATGGGAAACGAATGTCGCCGGTCGACCGGCTTGTCCTACGGAACGCCGGAGCAAATCTCACGCCGGATAACGGAACATAAATACGCGCCGCAAGGCAGCGGCTGCGCTACAATCTCAGCCGCAGCAACCAGGTACTTACGAACGCACGGATTCCAAAGTTGGAGTTTCGATCGTGACCGTCTAGGTCTGCGCCAGGTTTGATGGTTAAGTCTTGTACGAATCACGGGGTGGAAATCCGCCCGAGGATTCGCGTTAGCCCTTTTCGGCTGAGGTTTAGGGAATTCCGAATGATATCCAGGAGAATCGAATCCGAGCCCAAATCGTGACGCCGCTTGCCAACACGGGAGGGCACCCCGTCCCACGCCGGCGTTGGATGATCGCCTGGTTGCTGGGATTCGGTGTGTTGGTGAACTATTTCGACCGCGTGAATCTTTCCGTCTCGCAAGAAGCGCTGCACAACTCATTCGGCATCTCTACCGTGACCTTCGGGTATTTGTTGAGCGCCTATAGCTGGACCTATGCGGCGCTTCAACTTCCTTCCGGCCTCTTGCTGGACCGTTTCGGAGTGAAGCTGATAGGACGCATCGGCACTCTCTTGTGGAGTGTGGCCTCCTTTGGGTCGTCGATTTCGACGGGACTGGCGGGCTTCCTGGCCGCGCGGCTTCTGCTCGGAGTGGGCGAGGCGCCCACGTTTCCAGCCAATGCGAAAGCGATCGGGTATTGGTTCCCCGCCGAACAGCGAAGTTTGGCCACGGCAGTCTTTGATTCCGCGGCGAAGCTGGCCCCTGCCCTTGGTATCCCGGCTCTTGGCTTGCTGCTGTTGCGCTTCGGATGGCGATGGAGTTTCGCATCCACCGGATTGATCAGTCTGCTCTATTTTGTTCTGTTTACCATCTTCTACCGGAATCCCAGCGAGGATCGATCGCTGTCCGCTGCGGAGCGGGACTTTATTCTCGAGGGCGGAGCCCAGCCCGAGGACCGAGTGAGGGCTGCGAAGGGTGCTCCGCTTGGATATTTGTTGCGCCGGCAAAAGGTTTGGGGTCTGGTGCTGGGCTTTGCCTCCTACAACTACACTTTCTACCTCTTGCTGACGTGGCTGCCTTCCTATCTCTCGTCGACGCATCACATCGATTTGCGGCATTCCATTTTCTACACCAGCGTGCCCTGGCTTTTTGCAACGGTGACGGACATTGTCATGGGGGGCTGGCTGGTGGACAAANNACGCTGGGCCTGGGAGTGGTAGGAGCAGCCTACGCGCAGAGCACGACCACCGCGATTTTTTGGATCAGTCTGGCCATCGGGGGACTGTCCGCCGCCGCACCTGTGGGTTGGTCCATACCGTCATTGATCGCCCCGCGGGAGAGCGTGGGAACGCTCGGGGGAATCCTGAATTTCGGCAATCAACTGGCGGCGATCGCCGCGCCGATTGTAACGGGTTATATCGCCCAGACCACGCGCTCTTTTTTCTGGGCGTTTGGGGCGGCCGCCGCCTTTCTGGTCGTGGGCATCTCGGGCTACGGATTCTTGCTGGGCCGAATCGAAGTGATTCCCGAGCCGTCGTAAGCCGTAGATTTTTTTGGGGCAAGGCTGTAATCGTTTACAATCGTGACCACCATGGGATGGACAAATCGGAAGGGATCAATCTCGATGAACATGCAACTGGAAAAAGCGATTCTGTGGATGGTGCCGGCGTTGTTGCTCGGGGGCCATTGCCTCGGGCAATCGAGCTATGATGTGCGCTCGCCGGACAACCGCATCGAACTGCGCGTCCGCACGGCCCAGCAAATTCGCTACGACGTGGTGCTCAATGGCGCCGAGGTACTGCGGGACTGCCCACTTTCTCTCGACATCGATCACAAACCATTGGGGCTCGAGCCCAAGGTGCTGGCTGCCCACAAACGCAGCTCCCATCAGGTGCTAGAACCGGTCGTGCATCAGAAATCGGCGACGATCCAGGAGAACTATAACGAGCTGCGGCTCGAAATGGATGGCGGTTATGCCGTGGTATTTCGCGCTTACAACGAAGGCACCGCATACCGTTTCGAAACTTCTCTCCCGCAGGCACAAGTGAAAGTTTACGGGGAAGAAGTCCATTTCAATTTCCCCGGAGTGAATACTCTCGTCTACTATCCGCAGGAAGATAGCTTCTACTCGCATAATGAACGGCGCTATATTCCGCTGCGCACCAGCGAAATCCTGCCGGAGTTTCTTGCCACCCTGCCGGCGGTGGCGGAAGCCGCCGAAGGCGCGAAGCTGGCCATCGCGGAATCAGACGTCGAGGATTATCCCGGAATGTGGCTGCGCGGCACGGGCGGACCCGGGCTGGTTGCGGCGTTCCCTCCCTATCCGCTAAAAGAAGTGCAAACCAGCGACCGCGATTTCCGGGTCGCCGAGGCCGCCGATTATATTGCGGTTACATCCGGTACGCGCACTTACCCGTGGCGGCTCGTGGGCATCGCCCAACACGACGGCGATCTGCTCACCAATCCGTTGGTGTGGTTGCTTGAAAAACCTTCGCAACTCGAGGATACCTCGTGGATTAAGCCCGGCATGTCTACATGGGATTGGTGGGGCGGCTGGAATCTCTACGGCGTGGATTTCAAGGCCGGAGTCAACACCGCGACGTACAAGTATTATGTCGACTTCGCCGTCAAGTACGGCATCCCCTACATCCTTCTGGACGAGGGCTGGTACAAGCTGGGCAATGCTCTCGAAGTAGCTCCCGATCTAAACATGGAAGAACTGGCCGCATACGCGAAGCAAAAAAATGTGGGCATCCTGCTTTGGGTTTCGTGGAAGACGCTCGACGATCAACTGATCCCCGCGCTCGATCTATACACCACCTGGGGCGTCAAGGGCATCAAGGTCGATTTCATGCAGCGCAGCGACCAACTCATGATCAACTTCTTTTACAAGGTCGCTCGCGAGACGGCCAAACGCAAGATGCTCCTTGACTTTCACGGCGACCAGAAACCGGCGTCCATGACGCGCACCTGGCCCAACCTGATCGGCACGGAAGGCGTTCGCGGCATGGAGTGGAGCAAATGGAGCTGGGAGTCCGAGCCCAAACACAACATGACGCTGCCCTTTACCAGAATGTTTCTGGGCCCCATGGATTTCACGCCGGGCGCGATGCGCAACGCTACGCGCGCCACGTTTGCTCCGATCGGGGCCGAGCCCATGGCAATGGGCACGCGCTCGAACCAACTGGCGATGTACGTGGTCTTTGACAGCCCGCTGGGGATGCTCTCCGATACCCCGTCGAATTACCTGCGCGAACCCGACGCCTTGGAGTTTTTGGCGGCCGTTCCTACCACTTGGGATGAGACCAGAGTTCTCGATGCCAAAATCGCCGAGTACGCACTGGTTGCCCGGAAAAATGGCAAGGACTGGTATCTGGGGGCGATGACGGACTGGACCCCGCGCGATCTGGTGGTCGACTTTTCTTTTTTGCCCCAAGGCACGTTCTCACTCGACGAGTATGCGGACGGCGTCAATGCCGACCGCAATGCCAGCGACTACAAGCGACAAAAGATCCAGGTGACCAAAGCCACCAAGCTCAACATTCATTTAGCGCCGGGAGGGGGGTGGGCGGCGAGAATTCAGCCCTAGCAGCTCAGGGATGAGCCAAGATGCGCTTCCAGCTATGTTATCTCTAAGCTAAGGCTATCAAGGAGAGCAGTTCGCGTAGATCGGTGGGGGTGGTCGATTCGGTTCCCCGGGGCATCGAGGGGCCGATCGCGACAGCCTCACCATGATTCTCAAACCACACCAGAAATGCGGACTGATCGGCGCCCGCTAGCCTTTGCTGATTGATCCAGTTGTAGTAAGCCCCCAGGTCAGCATCCATCAACGAACCCAGGGGATCGAGTTCCGCCTGATCCTGCTTTTCCGACAGCAGTTCATTCATGGGCTTCTGCCGTTGCCGGGGAGCGAAGCGGACGAGCAGAGTGCAGGGCTGGGCCCGGCGCAGCGCTTCGCGTGCTGTCCATTGGGCAAAGGTAGTGCTGAAAATCTGGGTTCCGGAGCCCTCCGTCAGAAGCTTAACCTGGAAGCGGTCGAGCACCGGATCTCCCCCTTGGAGACCAAGTTCGGAGGGATTCATCTGTGCCAGCAGCGTCCGCAAGGCCTCGGGTCCCATCCCCGGTGTCTCAATTTCCCCGCGCATTTTGCGCAGTAGCGCAGCGCGCACTGGTTCGAGAGCGCGGTAGGAGACGCAGGTCAGTTCCGGAGAATGCTCCGCTTCTGCCCCGCCATCGACGTACCAATGGCCGTATGGAATGGGATGCGATTGGGCGCGAGCGCCTATAGCATCGAGCAATAGCCTGAGCCCACCCTCCGGCTTGACCCGGCCGAAATAACCTCCGTGCGGCCGCAGTTTGCGAAATAGAGGTTCGTCGTAGCCGGAGACTCCCTGGCCGATCACGGCAATTCCGAGGCGAGGGATGGGAGGCTGCTCTGGCGGAACTGCCGCATGCAAACGGTCGGCATAATCGGTCGCCGCTTTTCGGAACGCATCCAACTGGTGGGTCGCCCAAAGGTGCGCCGACAGTTGCTCGACAAACAGAGCCGGCGAGTTGACCCAGTCCATCTGTTCGAGCTGTGGAGAAAGCGTGATTTGAGCAAATCCCTGGAACCAGTCTTTCTGTGCTTCTGAGAAATGTTTTGCGGGATGCCCGGAGGAAGGTTCGGCGGAAGGTTCGGCAGAAAGCGATTGCAAATTTGCGAGTTCTTTTTCGAGGGCTCTGCGTTCCGCAGGAAACTTGAAATCGTAATAAATGGCTTCTCGCAACAGGTTGGGAACGAAGCTGAGGGGCAACCCCTGCAATGCCACGAGGTAGCGGACGGCTAGTTTCCTAGCCTCGGGAGGGTAACCATTGAAGTGCTCCGCTTTGAGTTCGCGTGGAAGCATGGAAACTAAGCCAGCTCCGGAATCGGCTTCCCTCGTGCGAGCGTCGGAGAAAAATCCAGCATCGCGCCGATCGTTGGGACCAGGTCGGTCGACTCCATCGGGCGATCGACCACCACGCCCTCACGCACGCCCGTACCCAAGGCCATCATCCAGGTCGTGCGGGAAAGCGCATCGCCGGTGCGATGGTGCTGAAATCCGTTGCCTCCCGAGTCGTCGTCGGAGTCCCGTCCGAAATCGGGCAGGATGAACAGCGTGGTCTTGCCCGCGTACTCGGGCTCGCTTTGGATCACCTTCCAGAGTTCTGCACACAGGCGGTCGGTGCGGCGGATGCCATCAATGTACAGGGAGTAGGCCCCGGCATGGGCCACGTCGATGTCGTGCATGGTGATCCACAAAAGGCTGGGGGCTTCCTGGCGCATTAACTGACGCACGACGTACACGGAGAGCTCGTCCGGACTCGACAGGGTCCGCGCGTGGGCCTTAAAGTCATCGACCGACAGATTCAATATCCTCTCCATCTGCTCCAGCTCAACTTCGCCGCCTCCCAGCTCCGGCACGTAGAACGGGGTTTCATAATTGTCACGCAGCAAATGCTGGTAATCGCTGTGGCCGCTCGAGAGCGCGGCGGTTAGCAGATGCTTGGGAAGAATTACCCTGGCCCCCAAGCCTGCGCCATAGGAACGGTGGCTGCTTTCGCCGATGCGATTGAAACCGTTGCTGGGCGCAACGACCCATGCGTCCGACGCCGGGCGCTTG
Source organism: Acidobacteriaceae bacterium (assembly GCA_003156615.1). The sequence goes on from PMHI01000676.1 coordinate 13,941, forward strand.
CGGTCTTTGCGAAAGTATTCAAACACCGTCGGGTGCTCCGGGGGAAGCGCGGCAAAATTGTTGATGGTTTCATAGACTCCTGTAGCCAGGCTTGCGGTAGCGACATAGTGGCCCAGGATTCCGCGATTGACCACCTGCGTGAAGAAAGTCGACCGGGGAATGAGTTCACCCATGAGATGCGGGATGTTTCCCTGGCCCTCCGGCGCGAACGTCTCCTGGTCGCGCGCTCCCCCACCGAACGTGATGACGACTACCTTTCTGTTCCGAGACGGCATCGCCGCGCGCGCCAGCGTTGCGGAGCCGAGCAGCGCGCTGCCCAGCGCCAAGCCGGCGGCGTTGCGCAAAAAATCGCGACGGCTGAAGGCGAGCCTCCGGCCGGGGTCCTCGGCCGCCGCGGACTTGTAAAGGTGCATCATGGGTGACCGATCTTAAACTCGAATCTCTCGTCCGATTCTGCGCGATTCCTTATCGCCTGTGTCCATGTTCACGGCTTCGCGGACGGGCTGTCCTTGGCCGATAAAACAAACTGTTGAATCTCGGCCCTCTGTTTATCGAGATCGGCCAAGTGCCGCTGGCGAATGCCTTGATAGACCTCGAACTGCTGCTGCGCCAGATCTTTCTCGCCGGTCCGCACGTAGGCTTGCCCCAGCCGGTAATAGGCGTCGGCCAGATCCGGATTCAGCTCACGGGCCCGTACATACTCCGCGATGGCCTCCTGGTACTTATTCTGAGCCGCATAGAGGTTGCCCATCTGCAAGTGGCCGTCAGCGAATCCCGGGTCGATGGTCACGGATTTTTTCAGCAGGGCCTCGATTTGATGGAAGTCGACGTCTGGATCCTCAGCTCGCTTGCCCTTCCATAGACTCATGGCGTAGTAGTAAAGGGCGTGCGCATTGCTCGGCTCGAGATCCGCAAACCGGCGGAATCGCTGGATCACTTCCAGTGCCTGGCTGGGAGAACTGTCGTAAGCCTTCGACAGAAAAAGATAACACCGCCCGTCCGATGGATTCAGATCGGCACCCTTCAACAGGGCAGCGACCGCCTCGTCATAGTTGCCGTGAGCGTAGAGGGCGACGCCGAGGCCGACCATCAGTCGAGGCGAACTGGGATAACGCTCGGTCCCTTTCTGGAAGACATCGACGGCAGGCCCGAGCGTGCGGTGCAGCAGCAGTTCACTGCCCCAGTCGAATAGGTTGCTCTCGCTCGGGTCTGCGTGCGCCGCCACCTCGAATTCATGCTCCGCGGCCACAAATTGGCCGTCTTTTTCTTCCAGCTCACCCAGAAGGTTGTGCAGTTCCGCGGTGTCCTTGCGCTTTAGAAGATCGTGAATCAGTTGTCGTCCGTCCGCCAGCCGTCCGGTCAGAATGTAGGCAAGCGACAAATCGTAGCCGTTGTCGTAAGCGGAAGGATCGATTCGTTGAGCGCGATCGAGATACTGAGCCGCCTTGGGAACTTTCCCCGCTCGCACGTAAAATTCGCCGAGGTTATGGTTGGTATCAAAATTGTCCGGCTCCAGTTCGACCGCTTTCTCGAACTGATCCTGCGCCGGATCGAGCTTTCCTAAGCGCACCAGGTTGGCAGCCAGGTTGGTTCGAGCCGGCGCCGAATCTGGCTTGAGGTGGACAGCTTCGTCCANNAAGCTCTGCGGTACGTCGCGCACCAAATTCTCCAGCTTAGCGGCCGCCTCGGTGAGCTTGCCCGAGTTATATTGCGACACTGCCGCTTGGAATTCGCGCTCTAGCGCTTGACTCTGCTCTTGGCTGAAGCTGGGGATCGGTACGCACGCCAGGATCAGCAGAACAGAGCAGACAGGCCAGTATTTCGCACTCACGATCTTCGCATGGTACACCCGGCATGGTACACCCGGCGCGCCACTCCGCGCCGCGCGATTAAGGGAAGGCTCGACCAACCATCGAAAAGCATCGGGAAGGACGTATAGAAACACGTCCTTCCCGAGCTGCATTCTGATCTAGTAATACAGCTTCAGAGCGAACTGGATCTGCCGCGGATCGTAAGGATCATCGCGCGTGGACCCGATTTCGCCAAAGCTCGAACTGTTGAAATTGGTCGAGTTCGGGACCGCCACGACGCCGTTTCCTCCGAATCCGGGAGAATTGAAGTTCGGATGGTTGAAAAGGTTGAAGAACTCAGCCCGGAACTGGAGCGTGAAGCGCTCGGTGAGCCGCCAGTTCTTAAACGTGGAGAAGTCCATGCGCTTGAAGGTCGGTCCGGCAACCTGCGACGGAGGACCGCCCAAAGCGGAAAGAGGGCAAGGTGCAACCGTGCAAGGCGTTGGCTGGGAGAACGCCGCTGGGTTGCCAAACAGGCTCACCACGCCGTTGGAGTCGACGTGGATCCCTCTGTCCAAGGGCTGTCCAGATACGCGGGTATCGTAGCAGCCCGTGTCAGCGCCCGTGCCGGAGGGGCAAGCCAAGGTAATGGGTTGGCCGCCCTCAAGCACAATGCTGGTGTTGATGCTCCAGCCGCCGAACGCCTCGTTGACCGGCCCGCCCCCGCTCAGAAAACGCTTGCCTGTCCCGAAGGGAAGTTCATAGCCGCCGCTCAGGTGAAAGACATTGCGAATGTCGAATGGAGCATAACCGTAATCATAATGGATGCCCGCACCCGGAACGTCGGGAGCGCGGTAGCCTTGACCGTTTCCATTATTCAGCAGGTCTACGGCGTCGGTGCGCGTCTGGGAATAGGTGTAGGTGCCGAGGAAATTCAGCCCGGTGGCAAACCGCTTTTCAACCCTGGTTTGAAGGGAATGGTAGAAGCTGTTGCCAGCCGTTTCCGCGTAGCTGTTATTCTCCCCGAATCCAGGAAATGGAAGAACGGGGTTCGCGTTGGTGGGCGTGATCACAGAAGGAAGGTTGGAGTTCGGAAACACCTCCAAGTGGCGCGCCAGGGAAGTCACGTAACCAGCTTGCACCGTGAGTGTGGGAGTTAGCTGATATTGCAGGGTGAAGTTGCCGCTCATGGTATAGGGGGTTTGGTAATCGAATTGGATTCCCCGCAAGTCCAAGCCCTGGGCTTGTACCAAACTCGGAACGAGCGGAGTACAGGAGAACCCAGTCTCGAGAGTCGCACTTCCAATAGGAGTCGCGTAGGGGCTGGTGCATCCCGAATAGGTGACCGGATGGCCCGGGTCCTGTGGTTCGTACTGGAAATTGAACTGGAAGGGATAATTTTCGCCGAGGTTCGGTGAAAAACCTCGGTTCTCAAAGCCATTGTAGAACATTCCCCACCCGCCTCGAACCACCAGCTTGGGGGTAGCTTGGAAGGCGAAACCGATCCTAGGGGCAAAATTGTCCTTCTGTGAGTTGCCGAGCCCCTTGCCGTACCTGTTCGTTATATCGAGCGCGATGCCGTCCGCGGCTAGCAAAGAGGTGAAACTTGTGGACAGATCGGCGGCATTGGTCCCAGCTGGGATGATGTACATGGGGCCACCGGTGGGGGGGCCGTTCGGAACGAAGTTGGCCTGGTTGCCGTGGTGCTCATAGACGAGGGTGAAGAAGTCCCAGCGCAGACCCAAGTTCACGGTCAGCTTGGGCGTGATCTTCCAATCGTCGTTGACATAGGCTCCGTAGTAGTTCTTGCCGTTATCGGTGAGGGAGATGTTGGAGACGTCAATCCCATCGCCAATGCCTCCATTGTCGCTGCCTCCAGAAGGGCCGCCAACGTAGTCAATTCCGCCGGGCACAGTTGCCGGAATAGGTGTCAACAAAAGTTGCGCGCGACCGGTGCTGCCGGCGCCTACGCCAGGGATCTCCGTGAAGAGGCCGGTCTGGTCGAATTCCCCGCGGGACCAGGGTGGCTGCAGTGTGGAGAACTTCACATGCTGCCATTCGAAGCCCATCTTAAACGTATGCTTGCTGTAAATCTTGGTGAGGTCGTCGGTGGCTTGGAAAGTAGAACTGACTTCATCCGAAGGCAGAAAGGCGTTGCTGCCCAGAGATGAAAGTCCGCTGATGGCGAAGGCGGGAAGTCCGCCATTCTTGGGCACCTGCGGAATATCCTGGATGCCATAGGTGCCTGGAATATTGCTCAGATTGCCAGCTGCGGGAGATACCCGGGTCGTGTTCAGGTAGTTGAACCCGGTGCGGGCAACGTTCACCAAGTTCGGGGAAAACACGTGCGTATAGGCAATCGCACTTTGTTGAGCCGTCGCCGTCTGGTTTCCGTCTTGGAACCCGCCGCCGTCCGGCACCCCTCCGAAAATCCCGGGGATGAACTGGGGATCGTCTTTATAGCTGAAGCGCAGGAACAGCTGGTTCTTCTCGTTGAAGTCGAGGTCAAGCCGGGTGTCGAAGGAGTTGCTGTGTTCAAACAGTTTCGGGGAATCGGCGAAATTCGAGAAGAGCGCAGAATTGGTCGGGTTGGGATACAGATTCAGCAACCCGATGGCATTCGCATCCAAGCGCGAGGCGGGGAGCTGGTTGAGTCCGCACGTGGCGAGACTGTAGCTCGTGGTGCTGGGAGCGCAGGTGCCGAAAGGATCCCTGACATACCCGGTGGTGGTAGAGGTCAAGCCCGACACGGGATCTACTACTCCCGCGGTAACCGGCCGCGTGGTTGCCGGATCCAAAACGGTTCCGACCGGGATGGTTCGGCCGAGGGCGTCAGTTTGTGTGCCCGATTGCCCGGTGATCAAATCCGAGAGATCGGTGTAGGGGCCGCTTGCGGCAGCTCGCTCCGCCAGGGTTGGGACGGACCCGGTGAAGACCGTTCCCTGCACCCGGCGCAGCCCTTCATAATCGCCAAAGAAGAAGATCTTGTTCTTGATGATCGGACCGCCCACGGTGAAGCCGAACTGGTTCATCCGAAGCTCGCCTTTGGGGATGTGGCCGGCGTCCTCAAAATAGTCTGGGGCGTCGAATATATCGTTGCGGAAGAACTCCCAAACGGCGCCGTGAATCTGATTGGTGCCGGATTTGATGGTTGCGTTGAGAACCGCCGCGCCGGACCGGCCGAACTCGGCGCTGAAGTCCGAGGTCTGGATCTTGAATTCCGCAATCGCGTCGACCGGGGGAAGAACCACGAAGTTCGTTCCGTTCAGGAAGTCCACGGTATCGGAATTGTTGTCGATACCGTCCAGCATGTAATTGTTTTGCGCCGGGCGATTGCCATTCGCCGCAAAGGCGCCGAATTGGGCGTTGCCGCGAGTGTCCGACTGAGGGGTATTCACGCCGGCGGCGAGTTGGGCCAGGAAGGTGAAGTTGCGCCCATTCAACGGGAGATTGTTTACGCTGCGCTGGTCGACCACCTCGCCGACAGACGCATCTTCGGCCTGCAGTACAGGTGCGGCCGACGCCACTTCGACCGTCTCGCTCACAGCTCCGGGTGTGAGCTTGAAGTCAACCAGGACCCTCGCGCTCACATCGACGACGATGTGATTTTGCACTTCCGTCTTGAAGCTTGGAGCGGAAACCTCCAGCTGGTAACTCCCAATTCTCACTGGGGAAAAGACATAGATCCCGTCCGCTCCGGTCGTCGTCGACAGTCTGGTGCTCGTGCCTTCGTTGATCAGGGTGACTTTGGCCGGGCTGACGACGGCTCCTGAAGGATCCTTGACGCTGCCGGTGATTGAACCGGTATCAACTTGGGCTTGGAGGGAACTGACGCTGAGAATCGCGCCGACTGCAAAAGCCAAAAAAACTCGCAACATGCCGGAAACCGACTGTCGGTTCATGAACTCTCCTTTGAGCTTCGAAGGCTTGCGTCCAGGCAAGCACTGCCATCTGCCGGGCCTACCCACAATCGCCCAAACTTAGGATGTAATCGTATACATACACCCGCCAACGACACCCAAATGCACAGGCGAGGGGTACGATAAAGCAGGTTCAAATCCGTTGTCAACCAAAAAATTAATGGATTTGTACTACCCNNGAATACCGCCCGAACGGGGCTCGAGTCCGACCATTCCCCTCTTGCTTTCGCCCACCCGATCTGCGTGGCGGGACCCCGCACTCGGTGCATTTCCGCGATCCGGCGTGCCTCAGTTGCTCGGGAAGAAGTGCTAAGATTTCCGTCGTGGCCCTTCAAAGCGAGGATGTTTGAGGATGGAGCGTGCCCACGACGAATCTCCTCCCGTACTCTCGCGTAGAACCTTCTTGAAGTCCATGGGCTGGGCTCCCGCGTTATTTTTGGCCGCGCCTTTTCACGGTTTAGCCACGCCGCGGGCTCGAATCGTCGGACCCTGTTTGTTCCCGCTTGCGGATTCTCGGCTTACCCCGCATTACCCCAATCAGGCTCCGCTAGAGGACCTTTTGCGCCTCGTCACTCCTGGTCTGGATGAATATGCGACCGAGAAGTACGCCTCTGAGATCCTGGGGGTTCTAAGCGCATGGAGTGATGGTCTCAGGGTCTCCTCACCGGCTCTTTCGCGGGTTGCCGGATTCCTCGCGCCCGTGCTTGAGGCCACTCCTCTGCATGCCAGTGAGGAAATCAGCACGCGTTCGAGTGCCGGGATTGAGGTTCTGCGCCGGCGCTTTTCTCGCAGCGGCCCCTTGAACCGGGATCGATTTCTGCAGGAGATCACAGACTATTTCGCCCCGTTGGGCAGGATAGAAACGGCCGAATTCCAGATTGTCGGAATCGAGGACGCAACTGGGTCCTCGCCCATCCGCGTCGACATCCGCTATGACCTGGTGGGCACACGGATGGACGCCAGCCGTGAAGAGCGATTGGGGCTGTGGCGTATGCAATGGTTACGAGACGATTCGAAGGGATGGCGCGCGGTGGGCTGGGAAGCAACCCAGGAAATCGTCAGCCGGGTGCGCGAACCGTGGTTCATCGACGTCACCGCGCAGGCGCTCGGTCAAACCGAATCCTACAAAAAGCAAATGCTTCGCGGCGCCGATTATTGGCGAACGGTTCTCGACGGGGCTTGCGGAATCGACGTCTATGGGAACAACGGCTTGGCCGTGGGAGACATCGACAACGACGGCTTCGATGAANNACAGCCTGCGCTCTGTTTGCCGATTTCGAGAACAAAGGATGGCAAGACCTGCTGGTGGTTTCGGCCGCCGGTCCGCAATTATTCCTGAACCAGGGCAACCGGAAATTTCAACTCAAGCCCGATGCCTTCAAATTTGAGCAGCCTCCGCAGGGAACATTTACCCACGCTGCCATCGCGGACTACGATGGAGACGGACGACTTGACATTTACTTCTGCCTCTACTCTTACTATCTCGGCTTGGATCAGTATCACTATCCCGCCCCCTATTTTGACGCGCGCAACGGGCCACCGAACTTCCTGTTCCATAACCAGGGCAATGCCAGTTTCAAGGATCGGACGTTCGCTGCCGGACTGAACGTCGAGAATGATCGCTACAGCTTCGCCTGCGCCTGGGGCGACTATCACTCGGACGGCCGCCCCAGCCTGTACGTGGCGAACGACTTTGGGCGCAACAATCTCTATCGCAATAATGGCGACGGGACATTCACTGCCGTGGCGGCCGAAGCGCACGTGAACGACGTTGGCGCCGGAATGAGCGCCTGCTGGTTCGACTTCGACAACGACGGCAAACAGGATATCTACGTTGCCAAGATGTGGTCCGCGGCCGGCTTGCGGGTTTCCGAACAAAAGAAGTTTCATGAGCTGGAGCCAGAGGACATCCGTGCTCTCTATCGCCAGCACGCGCGCGGGAATTCGCTTTACCGAAATCTGGGCAATGGAGAGTTTGAAAATGTAAGTTCGCCGGCGGCCGTTGCCATGGGCCGCTGGGCCTGGTGTTCCGACGCGTGGGATTTCGATCACGACGGCTTCTCCGACCTGTACATCGCGAACGGCTACATTTCAGGCTCCGACCATCGCGACCTGGAGAGCTTCTTTTGGCGGCAGGTCGTCGCGAACTCGCCTCCCACTTCAACCGCTTCGCTGCACTACGAACATGGATGGAATGCCATCAACGAGTTGATTCGGTCTGACGTTTCCTGGAGCGGCTACGAGAGAAACGTTTTGTACTTGAACAATCACGACGCTACATTCTCCGAAGTCTCAGGTGCGGTCGGCCTGGACTTTCCTGACGATAGTCGCTCTTTCGTGCTCGCCGACCTGGACCATGACGGGCGGTTGGAACTTATCCTCAAGAATCGGAATGCCCCGCAACTCCGCGTGCTGCACAGCGCGGCGAAGGATCTCGGGCACTCGATTTCTTTCCGCCTCCGCGGGACAAAAAGCAACCGCGATGCCATTGGAGCCGCAGTCCGGGTGGAGGCGGGGGGCCACCGCCAGACGAAGTACGTCCAGGCAGGTTCGGGATTTCTGGCTCAACACACCAAAGAACTTTTCTTCGGACTGGGAAAGGTCGAGGGAAACGTCCGCGCTACGATTCTTTGGCCGAGCGGCCTGACTCAGACCTTTGACGGTTTGCCGGTGAATCAACGAGTCGAGATCCAGGAAGGGGCGGAAGATTTTCTGCCCCAGCCGTTTGTGGCTTCCCCGGCACGATGGATGCGGGCGGGCGATCCTGCGATGCCGGAACCGTTGCCTTCCTCAGTCGAGACATGGCTGATCGAGCCCCTGAGCGCTCCGGATTTCTCGCTGCCCGACCTCGCCGGGAACCTGTGCGATCTGCGGTCGTTCCAGGGTGGCTTTGCCTTTCTCAATTTTTGGACCACAACTGCGCTTGCCGGCATCGATCAGCTACGACTTCTTCGCCAACACCAGGCGAAACTCGCCGCCCGCAGCATCCGCGTCGTCGGCCTCAACGTGGATGATCCCTCCGATGACAGCGCCGTAAGAGCACTCGCGGTCAAGGAAGCACTCAATTTCCCCAACCTGCTGGCTACGCCGGACATCGCCGGTATCTACAACATCATTTACCGCTATTTGTTCGATCGCCGCGGAGATCTCCCGATTCCGACATCGTTCTTAATCGATCGATCGGGCATGATCGTAAAAGTCTATCAAGGCGTTGCGGATCCTAAACAAATCCTAGAGGATGTGCAATCGGCGCCTCAGACCGCGGCGGATCGTGTCAAGAAAGCTCTGCCCTTCCGAGGACGGCTGCCGGATGGCGGATTTCAGCGCAATGATTTTACCTACGGAGTGGCGTTGTTTCAGCGCGGCTATCTGGTCCAGGCAGCGGAATCGTTTAAGCAGGTCATCGCCCTAAAGCCCCAGGCTCCCGAGGCCTACTACAATCTTGGGACCCTCTATCTTCGAAGAAACAACTTGGCGGATGCGCGCCAGTATGTGGAACAGGCGGTGCGGTTGCGTCCGAACTATCCTGAAGCGTGGAACAATCTTGGAATGATCTCCGCCGAGCAGGGGCATGCGGACGAGGCGATCGCTGATTTCAAACAATCCTTGCTGCTCGAGCCAACCTACACCGTTGCTCTTCTCAACCTGGGCAATCTGTATCGCAGCCGCGGTAACTATGAGGAGGCCAAGACGCTGCTGGCCAAGGCACTGGAACTTGAGCCCGACGATCCGGAGGCGAATTACGGTATTGGAATGCTCTATGCCCGGCAAGATAATTTCGAGCGTGCGTTTGAATATCTATCGAAGGCGGTGAACTTGCGGCCGGACTATCCCGATGCCATCAACAATATCGGCGTGCTCTTGGTGCGGGGACAACGCTATTCCGAAGCGGAAGAAGAGTTCAAAACTTGCATCCGCATTGCCCCAAACTTTGATCAGGCTTATTTGAACCTGGCCCGCCTGTATATCGTCTCGCACAATGAGCAAGGGGCCAAAGACGTGTTGCGCCAGCTTCTGCGGCTGCAACCCGGGCACAAAACGGCTGAGCAAGCGCTGAAGATGCTAAATTGACGTGCAGTCTGGGCCATCATGATCCGAATGCGGAGGCGGAATGCGGAAATGTTGATTGGCAGCTCATCTCCGCGTCCATCGAGCCGCATTCGAGGCGCGCGGAAGCGCCTCCGTATGCTGGCGCTGATGCTGGGTCTTGCGTTGGCGGGTGTCCCGGCGGGGGCACAACAGACTAGCAGCACGCCAAACACGTCCCGTCAAGTTCCAGCCATCCCATCCCCGTTCGCGGAAGCGGAAACGCTACTTCGTCAAGGTGCCATCGCAGAAGCCAAGCAGAAAATTCAGGAGCAACTCGCGCTAAATCCCCGCAGTGTCGCCGGTTACAACCTGTTGGGGATTGTCTACAGCAGCGAAAAGGACTACGCCAACGCGCTCGCAGCATTCGAGCAGGCGCTGAAACTGAGCCCCAACTCCAGCAAAACGCATAACAACCTCGGCAACTTATATGTGGTTGAAAACAAGCCCGATCTTGCGGAAAAGGAGTTCCGGACAGTTCTACGCCTTGATCCCGCAGATCGCGAAGGGAACTACAATCTGGGCCTGCTGCTCGTGGCCAAGGGCTCGCCGGCCGAAGCCATTCCGCACTTTCAGCGCGTACGCCCGGCGAACACGGAGACGAAACTCAATCTTGTTCGCTGCTACCTTCAGGCCGGACAGAACGCCGCGGGCCTCAGCCTTGCCAGAACGCTTTCCGCCCAAAACACAGATGACGTCCGGCTGCACTTTAGTCTCGGTATTCTGCTCGCCTCGGCGAAACAATATCGCCAATCCCAACTCGAACTGGAGAAAGCTCGCGCGTTGCAGCCAGAAACATTCGAGATTCTCTACAACCTCGGGCAGGCCTACCTTCGCGGACACGACTACTCCAAAGCCGACTTGGCGTTGAACCGCGCTCTAAAGCTGAAGCCAGAGTCTGCTGAGACGCTCTACTTGTTGGCGCAGGTCTACGCTGGTCAATCGAAGACCGTGGATGCGCTGGACCTGCTGATGCGAGCCCACAAGCTTGCGCCTCAGGATACTGACGTGATTGTTTTGTTGGCCAGGATCAGCATGTCCCAGAATTATTTCGAAGACGCGATCCCTTTGCTCGAGTCCGGAGTGAAGATCGCACCCCAACGAGCCGACCTCCGCGGCGCTCTCGGTGAAAGCTACTTCATGGCGGGAAGAACCGAGCCGGCTCTTGAAGAATTCAAGACGCTCATCAGCCTTGCACCCTCAGCGGGATCCTATGCTCTGATGGGCATCTCGTATGGCCATCTCGGCCGTTTCGACGAAGCCACAAAAGACTTCCAGCAAGGACTGGCGCTCGATCCTCGCAACGATGCTTGCCTGTTCAATCTCGGCTACATCGAGGAACGGCAGGGGAATGAGGCGGGCGCCGAAGCCATGTTTCAGAAAACGCTTCGCTCCAATCCCAATTTTCCCGGCGCGCTGCTGGAACTGGCGAACCTGCGCATTGCCAAGAAGAGATTTACGGAAGCCGCGGACTTGCTTCGACGTTACGTGAAGACCAGCCACGACCCGGCGGCGGGATACTACAAACTAGCGATGGTAGAGCGAAGCCTCCATCAGACAGGAGCCGCGGAGCGCGATCTGAGTTCCTTTCAAAGCCTGTCGCAAGAAGCCCCGCACGGTTCGTATCCGTATCAGCATCTGTTTGACGATGTCGACCGCCAGTCCGACCTGGCTCCGCTCGCGCGGGCGCAACTGAACTTGACTGAGTTGACCGAAGAGATCCAGAAACACCCAGGCCAGACGCAGGATCTTTACCTGCTGGCAGAAGCGTATCTGAAGCTCGGCAAGCCCGACGATGCCCGCAAGGCAATTGCACAGCTCGACCAGTCGAGCGTCTCCGACTATCGCACGCAAACGGGCGTAGGCGTATTGCTCGCGCGCTTTCGCTTGTACGACGACGCGATCTCGCATTTCCAGTCGGCCTTGAAGCTCAATCCGGATTCCGATGACGTCAAATTCGACTTGGCCGACGCCTACTTCCGCAAGGGTCTCTATCCCCAGGCTCTCGAGACCGCGCAAGCTGTCTCCGCGCACGGCCAGCAGGATGACGCGCTTCTGGCACTACGGGGAGATATTTATGCGCATATGGGTGACAGTGCGCGGGCCGCCGAGATCTTCCGAGACGCCATCGCCCGCAACCCCGACAACGATCAGTATTATCTTTCGCTGACCCTGGTCGAGCTCCGCCAAGGCGACGCCCGCCGTGCGGAGGAGACATTACAGAAGGGCCTGGATCGAGTTCCGGGCTCCGGGAAGATCCTTTGGGGACTGGGGATTGTCTCCGTCCTCGAAGGAAAAACGGTGCAAGCGGCCGCACAGCTTGAGCGCGCCGTCGAACTGCTTCCGGAATGGGCCGGCGGCTATTCTACTCTGGGCGTCTTCTATTACGAGACCGGACAAATCGAGAAAGCGCGGGAGGTACTCGATCGTTTCAAGGGCAGCAAGGCGGGCGGGCTCGATGTGAATCGCATCGAAGAGGCGTTGTCCCAGACTCCGCCGGCAGCCTCCTCCACCGGCGAACCGATGCCGATGGCCGCAAGGCAGCAACTGCTTCAGTTCGCGCTGTTTCTCGCGGACCGCACTCTCTGAGACTGTCTGCGGCACTGCCTGGATTCCAGATCAGCTAGAATGCGCAAATGGCTCTTCCGTTACCGACAAACGGGAGAATATGCCGCGCCCTCGATTCCGGCTACGCCAGCAGCGATCGGAAAATGGAGAGAAAATCAAGAACCACCGGCGACCGCGGTCGGCAAAACAAGTGCGGTGCCGGGGTTGCTCTCGGCGGTGTGGTCCTTTTGGCCCTGCATCTGACCGCTCTGGCCGGGCAAACTTCTGGTACCCAGGACACTCCCATCCCCGTACGCTTCACTGACGTTCGCGAAAAAGCCGGCATTACTTTCCAGCAGGATGCGACTGCTACCGACGAAAAATATTATCTGGAGACGATGGGTACGGGCGTGGGATGGATCGACTATGACCAGGATGGTCTCATGGATTTATTCTTCGTTCAGTCGGCGGCTACCGACTGGTACAAGCCGCCTCACCCTCTGCGCTCCGCCCTTTACCACAACAACGGTGACGGAACTTTCACCGACGTCACCGAGAAAGCCGGGGTTGGCGGAAGCGGACACTACGGTCAGGGAGTGGCAGTGGGAGACTTCGACAATGACGGCTACCCCGATCTCTACGTGACCGGCTATGGCCGCGCTATTCTTTACCACAACAACGGCAACGGAACCTTCACGGATGTCACGGCCAAAGCCGGAGTTGCTGACGAGGGCGGATGGTCTACCAGCGCGGGTTGGTTTGACTACGATAAGGATGGCTGGCTCGACCTGGTGGTCACGAACTACATCGAGTGGTCGCCGAACAATAATCTGTGGTGCGGCGAACGCCGGCCCGGTTATCGTTCCTACTGTCATCCCGGGAACTACAAAGGGCAGCGAGTCAAGCTTTACCATAACAATCACGACGGAACTTTTACCGATGTAAGCGACGCGTCAGGCGTTGGCAAACCGGAAGCCAAGGGCATGGGTGTTGTCCTCGCCGATTTCAACAACGATGGATGGACCGACATCGCCGTCGCCAACGATTCGTGGCCCAATTTTCTTTTTGTCAACAATCACGATGGAACCTTCAAAGACGTCTCCTTCATTTCCGGTGTGGCGGCAGGGGAAGACGGCCGTTACGAGGCGGGCATGGGGATTGACGCTGCGGACGTGGACGGCGACGGCTGGCAGGATCTCTACATCACTCACCTTGATTTTGAATTGAGCCGTCTCTACCGGAACCACAAAGATGGGACCTTCGATGACGACACGTTCCGCTCCGGCATCGGCAACAAGGCTATTCTGCTCAGTGGCGTGGCCATGAAATTCCTGGACTATGACAACGACGGCTGGGATGACATTCTTCAGTTGAACGGCGCGATGCTCGACAATATCAATCTCTACCACAGTGAAGTCAGTTACCCGGAGCCGCTCTTGATGTACCGAAATCTGGGCAAAGGCCAATTCGCCAAAGTGTCGGAGTCGCTTGGTCCAGACTTCATGCGCCCCATCGTTGGACGCGGCCTGGCTACGGCCGACTTCGACAACGACGGCGACCTCGACATTGCCATCAATGTTCGCGGCGACTATCCCGAACTGCTGCGCAACGACGGCGGCAATGCGAATCACTTCCTGGAAGTTCTTCTGATCGGGACGAAATCGAACCGCGACGGGATCGGTGCGTCACTGAAGTTAACCTCCGAGGGATTCGTGCACGTCGAGCAGGCAAAGGGCGGCATGAGCTACATGTCGGCCAACGATCCGCGAATTTTCTTTGGCCTGGGCAGGCGCAGCAAAATCGAATCGCTCGAAATCACCTGGCCGAGTGGCCAAGTGGACAGGTTAACCAACGTAGCCATCGACCAAATCATGGCCGTCAAAGAAGGTTCCGGAATTGTCCCGCATCCCTTTCCCAAGGTGCCCAGCCGATAGTATGAATCTTCCACGGCGGCATTTCCTCGGCTCGTCACTGGTGGTTCTTGGCACTACGCTGCTCGATGCTCTCACCACTCCGCTCTGGCGGTGGGGACGACCGCGTGGGCTCGCGGCTGCCATCTCCACCCCACCACCGGCGTCTCCGGTCGTGTTCGTGGACGTGGGCCGCGAGGCCGGCCTCAACGTTCCCAATGTGTGGGGCGCGACCGATCACAAGCGTTCCATCATTGAAGCGAAGGGCAGCGGATTAGCCTTTTTTGATTACGACAACGACGGCTGGCTCGACATCTATTTGACGAACGGAACCCGAGTCGACGCCCATTGGCCCCCTGGACAAGCTCCGACTTCTCATCTCTACAAGAACAACCGCGACGGGACCTTCGCCGACGTTACGGAAAAATCTGGTTTGGCTCGCACCGGCTGGCAGACCGGCGTCTGCGTCGGCGATTACGACAACGATGGCTGGGACGACCTGTTCTGCTGCTTCTGGGGACACAATATTCTTTTTCACAACAATGGCGACGGAACGTTTACCGATGTCACTCGCAAGGCGGGTGTCTACGATGAGCAGATTCGCTGGGGTGCAGGTTGCACCTGGCTCGATTACAATCGCGACGGCTTCCTGGATCTATTCGTCTGCAACTACATAAAGCTCGATCCGGCCAAGGTTCCTCCCCCGGCGAACGACCCTCTGTGCCAGTGGAAGGGAATTCCCGTCATGTGCGGTCCGCGCGGCCTAACGGGCGATACCAACGTTCTTTACCACAATAACGGCGACGGAACCTTCACCGACGTCTCGGAGAAGGCAGGCATCCTGAAACCCGGCCCGCGCTATTCGATTACTGCAGTCTCTTACGATTTCGACAACGACGGGTGGCCCGACATTTACGTGGCCGTCGACTCCGAGCCGAGCATCCTGTTTCACAACAACCGCGATGGTACGTTCACCGACGTCGCCGTGGCTTCCGGCTGTGCGTACAGTGAAAATGGCCACGAGCAAGCGGGAATGGGTGTCGCAGTGAGCGATTACAACTGTGATGGCTGGTTCGACATCTTCAAGACGAACTTCGCCGACGATACCTGCAATCTTTATCGCAACAACGGCGACGGTACTTTTACCGACGAGACCTTCGCCTCGGGTGTGGGAATCAACAATCGCTATGTCGCCTGGGGTTGCGGGTTCGTGGATTACGACAACGATGGCTGGCCCGATATTATTCAGGTCAACGGGCACGTCTATCCCGAAATTGAGGGACACGGCATCGGCCAGGAGTTTAAGAACCCCCGCCTGGTATACAAGAACCTGGGACAAGGAAAATTCAAGGATGTTTCATCGGAGATGGGTCCCGGCATCGCCGAGCGTTTCTCCAGCCGCGGCGCCGCGTTCGGCGACTTCGATAACGATGGCGATATGGACGCGCTCGTGCTGAACCTCAACGACCTGCCTTCGCTTCTGCGCAACGATGGCGGCAACGCGCAGAACTGGATCAAGCTCAAGTTGATCGGGACCAAGTGCAATCGCACCGCCATCGGGGCCCGGGTGCGGGTGGTGACCGGCACGCACGTTCAGATGGATGAAGTCCACAGCGGCGCCAGCGTGATGTCGCAAAGTGATTTACGGCTTCACTTCGGTCTGGGCAAATTCCAGACGGTGGATCTCATCGAAGTCAAATGGCCCACGACGCAGAAGATCGAGCGGTTCCCCCGGGTCAAGGCCAACCAGATCCTCACCCTCCGCGAAGGCAGCGGAATCATCGACTCATTCCAACCCAAGACCAAATAGCGGGGCCGACCCGCGAACGCTCCAGCCCGCGCCTCCCGATAAAACGAGTTAGAACGACGCCCGTCTAGGCAATCTCCCGAGCAACCGGCGTAATCGCCACTTCAATCTGCTGCTTGCCCAACTGCGGATGAATCGCTACCAGCCGCACCATTCCGGGCTCTTCCTTCGCCCGAATCCAAACCGCCCCTGTACCCCCAACCAGCGCGAACGGATTGTCCCCGATCATTTCCGCCGGCCCCTGCAAGTCGAATTTTATCGCATCATTGGCGAAAGGCCGGATCGCGCCGAATTCATCGGTCACGCGCAGTACCACCCGAGTCGTGTCCGCTCCATCCGCGATCAGTGTGCTGTCGTCGGGCAGGAGGGTAAACTTCATATCGACGCCTTTGCCGGAGTAATGCTTCGTGATCGCCAGCTTGCCTTGAATGTAGCCCTCCAGTCGCAGATCGCCCCATTTGTGAAAGAGCTCTTTCAACTCAACGACGAATGGCGCATAGCGGAGGTTTGCGAACTGTTTGCGATCGGGATCGGCTTCGGCAATCAGTTCATCGGCAATGTAGAGCTTAATGTGGTCACAGTTGGAACAGATTACCGCCTGCGAGAATCCTACGGAAGCGTCGCCGCGGGCCCAATGGAACGCTGGTTCGAGCACGATCTCTTCGGCAGGGTCGCACTGCGATTTGTAAAAGCCGGCGGCGGGTTTGGGTTCCCGGAAGATATCGGTTACACCGTGATAGCAAATGCGATCTCCGGATCCGAAGTCGCCGTGCGTGTTGTAGTCAAAAGCACACCAGCCGATGCCTCCGGCATATTGCGGATTAGAGGCCAGCTGGTCGTGGATACGCGCGTGACGCAGCGTATGCTCGGTGAGGCGTTCGACCTGATCGATGGTCTTGGTGGGATAGGTGTGACCGACGAACTCCGTATTCAAGTATCGCGGATGATTCGGCGGCTTCAGCGGGAAGCCGAAATCGTTCATGGTGAACACATCTTCCAGAAACTCCGATTCCTGGAAGTACCGTATGCCGCCCGTCTGGCGCGTCGGATCCAACTTGTGCGCCATCGCATTGGTACGCGTATAGAAGTCATGATTGTCCCTGGACTCGTTGATCCGCACTCCCCAAAGAATGATCGAGGGGCGATTCCAGTCGCGCCGGATCATGCGGCTCACGTTGTCCACAGAGATCCCCTGCCAGGCTTCGTCACCAATGTGCTGCCAACCCGGAATTTCCTCGAGCACCAACAGGCCAATGTCATCGCAGGCATCCAGAAAATGCCGCGACTGCGGATAGTGCGAGGTTCTGACAATATTGCACTTGAGTTGGTTGCGCAGTATCTGCGCGTCGCGCCGCTGCACCCGGCCGGGCATGGCCTGTCCCACGAAGGGAAACGTCTGGTGCCGATCCAGTCCGCGCAGCTTGATCACCTTGCCGTTGAGCTCAAATCCGTGGTCGGTGAATTGAGCGTCACGAAAACCGATGACGCGGGACACGCGATCGACCTGGCGGTTTCCGCGCCACAACGCAACCTCCACCGTATACAGATTCGGATGTGCGAGATCCCATAATTTGACGGAACTCAATTGGGCAAGGGGAACGGTGTGCACGACCGCTTCGCTGGTCGCGGCAGAGGCAGGAACATTTTGTGAACCCTTCCCCACCACCCCATCGCCATTGCGCAGCGCAACCTCCAATCGCAAGGGTTCTGGCGACGCCTCGAGGTACTGGATGTGACAATCAACCTCCAGGCTGCGATGCTCGCTGAGTACGTCTTTCGGCTTGGCGAATACATTCTCGAGAAATGCCCCTGGTACCATGCGCAAGGAGACCTCACGATAAATGCCTCCGAACGTCAAATAGTCAATCTCGTAGCCGAAGGGAGGAATATCCGCCCGCTCGCTCGAATCCACATCCACGGCCAGAACATTTTCGCCGTCAACATCAAGATGAGGAGTGAGATCGAAGCTGAACGGTGTGTATCCGCCCTTGTATTCTCCGATGCGCGTGCCGTTGATCCACACGGTGGATGCCGTCATCACGCCTTCGAAGTCGACAAATACGTGCCGCCCGCGCGCTTCCGGAGGGAGCTTGAAATGACGCCGATAGCTGGAAACGAACTCATACGTCTTTTCGTCAAAACTGTGCCAGGGCACACGAACATTGGTGTGGGGAACAACCACCCTTTCATAGCCGGAATCGTCGAAGTCCTTAAGGTGCGCCCCTTCTACCACCTTGCGGCTGTAAAGCCAGCTGCGATTCATGGGGAGAACCAGACGGCCTTCGGCGTTGCCCTGAGTGCCCTGTTCCCGCGCAAACGCGGAGGGAACGAGAGACGCAGTCGCGATCAAAGTACCTGTTGTTTTGAGAAAGTTGCGTCGATCCATAAGTTTTCCAGGTTCTCCGGGCAGACCATGCCAGGGAATTATCTCCGATCAAGCTATGTATGTAAACGATTACGTGCCGAGCTGGTGCGCTTCGCTGGGATGAGACCACCCACCTCACGGCGGTTGACATGCCGAAGGTTACAGCTTATGGTTTTGCTTCGACGGGGTTGCTTGCATTCCGTTCTTCATTTGTAGTTCGATCCGACCGGCACATTTCTCATTGGGACTGGGCAAGATGGAGTCGAAAGAGCTGGCACGGAAATTCACCGACATGTTCGGCGGGCAACCCACTATTTTCGGCGCGCCCGGTCGTGTCAATTTAATCGGGGAGCATACCGACTACAACGAAGGTTTTGTCATGCCGAGCGCCATCGGTCTGCGCGCTCGTGTGGTCATCTCTTCTCGCCCCGAACCCAAGCTGCGGATTCACTCCCAGGACTTTCCTCAGTCCTTCGAATTTGATTTGAATAATCTGCCGCAGCAAGCGACGGGAGCCTGGCCTGACTATGTTCTGGGGATCGCGGTTGCCCTACAGCAGAGTGGCCACGCTCTCGAGGGCGCAAATTTGTTGGTGGAGAGCGAGATCCCGATTGGCGCCGGCCTCGGTTCTTCGGCGGCGGTTGAAGTAGCCAGCGCACTCGCCCTCCTCAGCCTGAATGGCGCCATCTTGCCCCTGACGGAGGTGGCAAAACTCTGCCAGCGAACCGAGAACACGTTTATTGGGGCTCGCGTGGGCATCATGGACCAGTTCGTCTCCTGCCTGGGAAAAGCGGGACACGCCCTTTTGCTCGACTGCCGTTCCCTCGATTTCGAGTACATCCCCATTCCCGACACCGTGAAGATGGTGATCTCGAACACGATGGTTAAGCACCAGCACGCCGGCGGGGAGTACAACCGGCGGCGCGAGGAGTGCGAAGAAGGGGTGAGAATCCTGGCCAGGTGGTATCCGCATCTTCGCGCCCTGCGTGATCTTACCAGCGATCAACTGGCGCAGCACTCGCAGGATCTTCCCCCGACGATCTACAAACGGTGCCGTCACGTGGTGGAGGAAAACCAACGGGTGCGCGATGGAGCTGGCTGCCTTCGCGCTCGGGATCTAAACGGTTTCGGACAGCTGATGCGAGAATCGCACCGCAGTCTTCGCGATCTGTACCAGGTCAGTTGCGCGGAACTGGATCTCATGGTGGAGGTCGCCGAAGGCCTCCCCGGTTACTACGGCGGCCGCATGACCGGAGGCGGATTCGGTGGGTGCACTTTGAATCTGGTGGAGGCAAATCACGCGCCAGCCTTTGCCGATCAAGTCTCGAGTCGCTACCAACAGGCCGTGGGGATTAAGCCAAATGTCTACATCTGTTCGGCCGCCGACGGGGCAAGACTTGAGAACCAGGGAGAGAGATCGGTTTGATGTCGTCTGTTCACATTCCGGATCAGGCTCGGATCTGGGACCATCGGTTCCGGGTGGTTGCGAATCGCTAGGGTGCGAATCTGCGCCAGAATTTTCAACCGTCGCCCGCGCTAGAAGCTCGCCCGCGTATCTGACTCTGTCACCGTTTCCACCTGTGTGGAAGGTGGCGCCTTGACGGGCGCCGTCGACTCCCGATCTACCAACTCAGTGCTGACTTTGATCTCTTGCCCCGATTGATGCTTGCCCGAAACCATCTCATAAAGCGCTGTGAAAGCTTTTCGTCCCAGTTCATCACGAGAAAGCCGAATGGTGGTGAGTGGCGGCTGAGTGAACCGGCTCAGCTCGATATCGTCGAAACCGATAACCGAGATATCCTGAGGGACGCGTAAACCAACGCGGGTGATGGCGCGGAGCGCTCCTATCGCCGTAAGGTCGTTCGAGGTGAGTACAGCCGTTGGCGGCTGCGGCAGTGAGAGCAGTTGCATCATCGCGCTTTCTCCGCCGTCGATCTTGTGGTTTCCTTCGACCACGCTCCGTTGCCGTTGACCAATGCCACAGGCGGCAATACATTTTAAGAACGCCGAGCGGCGTGTCCGCGCGGACTTCAGCGTCAGCGGCCCACTGATAAATCCGATGCGCTGGTGCCCTAGCGAAACAATGTGCCGAACCGCTTCCCCGATTCCCTTGGAATAATCTACCTTGATGTTGCTGATCAGCGGTTTCACTTTTCCCACATCCAGGAACACAATCGGCAACCGTCGGTGCGAAAGCTCATCCAGAAGGTGACTGTCAATTTCCGACGTAATGATAGCTACGCCATCCACCTTGCGCTCAATCATTCGGCGTACACACCCGCTCATACGTTCCGAATCGTAATCCGTGTTGGCGACGATCACTTCGTAGCCACGATGGATGGCGGCAAACTCAAAACTCTTCACCAACTCCGGGAAAAAAGGGTTGACTATGTCCGAGATGATCAGACCGAACATTTGCGTGCGTCCGGAAACCAAAGCCCGCGCCTGGGTATTCGGATAGTAGCCCAGCTCGCGAATGGCCCGCTGCACCTTCTCCGCAGTTCGTGGCCGAACGAGTCCGCTTTGATTGATCGTCCGGGAAACCGTGGCGGTCGAAAGGCGGGCGCGGGCGGCGACTTCCTTGATGTTCATGGTGGCTCAGATTACCATCATTTGCCCGCAAAATCGTATCGCTTTGGCGAGCTGGATTGCGCTTTCTTGGCGGCCTTGGCCTTAGCTATCGTGTAGTTGAGATTCGCGAACATCCGTGGGGAGTCGAATATCCTCAACCGCGCCCAGAGGTAGCCATGATTGTTAGGAAATCTCCAGACCTGGTTTTGCCTTCCCTTTGTCCTTGAAGACCAATGATATAGTCCGCTCGTTCGGGTCTGCCCCGGCCGAGCGAATTCGGGAGCGGGGACTTTGACCGTGTGGGACGGACACTGCTGTCCGTCGCCTTTGACTTTGATTTTGACTCTGCCGTTGATTCTGATTTCGACCGGGGAAGGCACGGCATAAGCCATGCCGCAAAGCGTCGCAAATGGTTCCGGCTTCGGCCGCCAAGGGAAACCGCTTTCCACTCCAGGCCACAACTCGTCGTGGCCCTTTCATGGCGAAACATCTGCGACATCCCCGCAGCGACAGTTTAGTGTCTTCCCCCGCCCGACCCGCCGCGTCCACGATCCCGCCCACCGCCACCGGGCCTTCCACCGCGACCGCCGCGTCCACGATCACGACCGCCGCCGCCGGGACGACCGCCGCGACCGCCGCGATCTCCGCCGTGAGGCCGGTCGCCGCCTCCAACATGCGCCACGCCGTCGCGGTTAAAGTTCGGTTCGCCTTCGGCTTCGTCCGGGAAATCGCCGCCGCCTTCAATGACAAGCGCTCCGGCTGGCGCTCTTTCGCCTTCTGGAGCCGCAGCCACATCTGCTCCGCTGCCCGCGGCTATTTCGCCGCTTCCACCACCCATTTTCGCGCGCTGTTCTTTCAAAATCGCCTTGCGCGACAATCGGATGCGGTTCCCTTCAACCGCCAGCACCTTCACCAGCACTTGGTCGCCTTCCTTCAACTCGTCGCGGATGTCGCCAATGCGGTGCTCCGCCACTTCGCTGATGTGCAGCAACCCATCGGTCCCGGGAATAATCTCGACGAACGCGCCGAAATCCGCCAGCCGCGTCACCTTCCCCAGATAAGTCTTCCCAACTTCCGCAGTCGCCGTCAGGTCGCCAATGATTTGCAGCGCTTTCGCCGCCGACGCTTGATCGCTCGACGCAACCTTCACCAACCCGGAATCCTCCACGTCGATCTTGACCCCGGTTTGTTCCACGATGCTGCGAATCATCTTGCCCCCGGGCCCAATCAGATCTCGAATCTTATCGACCGGGATCTGCACCGTATAGAATCGCGGAGCGAAGTCGGAAATCTTCTCGCGCGCGGCTGCGATAACTTCGTCCATCTTGCCCAAGATATGCAACCGCCCGCGCTTCGCCTGCGCCAGGGCCTCTCGCATGATCTGCGAAGTAATGCCCGCGACTTTTATATCCATCTGCAGCGCAGTGATGCCATCTTTCGTGCCGGCGACTTTAAAGTCCATGTCGCCATAGTGATCTTCCGCGCCTGCAATGTCGGTGAGAATGGCATACTGCTCGCCTTCCTTCACCAATCCCATGGCGACGCCGGCCACCGTAGCCTTCAGCGGAACTCCCGCATCCATCAGCGAAAGTGAAGCCCCGCACACCGTAGCCATCGACGACGACCCATTCGACTCCAGAATGTCAGAGACCACGCGCATCGCGTAAGGCCACGCCTCTTCCGAAGGCAATACTCCGGAGATCGCGCGCTCTGCCAGCGCCCCGTGCCCAATCTCGCGTCGCCCCGCTCCCCGCAAGAACGCAACCTCTCCCACCGAGAAGGGCGGGAAATTGTAATGCAGGATGAATCTTTTCTTGGCTTCACCTTCGAAGCCCTCGAGGCGCTGCATGTCGTCGCTAGTGCCGAGCGTGGTTGTTACTAAGGCCTGGGTTTCGCCACGGGTGAAGATGGCGCTGCCGTGGGTGCGGGGCAGGATACCGGCTTCGATCCAGATTTCGCGGACTTCGTCGAAGGCGCGAGCATCGGGACGGCGTTTCTTCTCTAGCACTTCTTCGCGGAAGATGCGCTCGCGGAGGATCTCAAAATACTGTTTGAGCTTGGCTTGTGCTTTTTCATCTTCTTCGGGAATTTCGGCTTGCAATTGCTTCTTGAGGTCTTTGACTAGGGTGTGGCTTTCGGCTTTGGGATGTTTCTTGGTGTCGAGGCGGTCTGACAGATCGGCGCCTACTTTCTTCTTCAGCGCGTCGTANNTCGCTGATAGCGGCGCAGATCTTTTTGATCTCGGTGTGGCCGAATTCAATCGCCTCTACGACCACTTCTTCGCTTACTTCTTTTGCGCCGGACTCGATCATCACTATGCCGTCGGCGGTGCCTACGACCATGATGTTCAGCAGGCTCTCGCGCATCTCGTCGTAGGTGGGATTGATGATGAACTTCCCGCCGATCTGGGCGACGCGGACTGCGCCGATTGGGCCTAGGAACGGAATGTCGGAGAGTGTAAGAGCGGCGGACGCCCCGTTGATGCCGAGCACGTCGGGATCGTTATTGGTGTCGGCGGAGAGCACGAAGGCGATGACCTGGGTCTCGCACCGGAATCCGTCGGCGAACATCGGCCGGACGGGGCGATCGATCTGGCGGCTGGTGAGCACTTCGCGCTCGCTCATGCGGCCTTCGCGCTTGATGAAGCCGCCGGGAAAGCGTCCACCGGCGTAGGTGTATTCGCGGTAATCGACGGTGAGGGGAAAAAAATCAATGCCCTCGCGCGGGTCGGCGTTGGCCACGGCTGTGGCGAGCACGACGTTATCGCCCAGGCGGACAACCGCCGCGCCATGGGCCTGCTTGGCTAATTTTCCGGTTTCGAATGAGAGTTGTTTGCCGCCGGTGAGTTCAACTGTGACGCTGCTAACTTCTGGTTTCATGTTTCATCCTTCTTGTGTGATCAGGAGGGCAGCCGCGCTCTTCCGCCGACTTCTAATTTCCGCGGGTTGGGAGTATGGAAAAACGCGTTCAGCCATGGGTCGTGGCCGCCATGAGAGGTGGGTTCCGAGATACGGTCGGAATACGTCTTCGATAATACGCACAGTGTGAATTGGCTCAATGCTCGACCGGCTTCGAGAGGAAGGCGGCGTTCTCAGATACGTTTGTGGGAACTGTCTTCTTCAGAAGACCCCTAGATGGACGCTTCATCCTCTCCCACGCTATCGCAAAAACCGCGATAGGACGGGCCACCCAGGATAGGGTTACTTGCGGATGCCCAGTTTCCCAATGACAGTCTTATAGCGCTCGGAATCGTATCTTTTTAGGTAGTCCAGTAAACGACGCCGTTTACTGACTAGCATGAGCAGGCCGCGGCGCGAGCCGTGGTCTTTCTGGTGCGTCTTGAAGTGGTCCGTCAACTGGCCAATGCGTTCACTGATGATGGCGATCTGAACTTCGGGACTCCCCGTGTCAGTCGCGTGCGTTTGATACTGGTCAATGACGGATTTCTTTTGCTCTCTGGCTAACACGAACCTGGTGCACTCCTGTTCTGATTTCGATTTATCTTGGTGACAGTAATGAGGCTATCATGCGGCGGGAGGGGTGTAAAGGCGGAGGGGGCGCCGGCAGCCCGTTTTAGCTTCCCGAGTTCATTTATCGAAAGATTGAGGAAACGGGAGTTCTCACGTGATCTGCACCAGGAAGTTGTAGCGCAAACTGGCGAATAGTGCGCG
>PMHI01000561.1:0-3050 GCA_003156615.1 Acidobacteriaceae bacterium
CAGTTCTTGTGCCAGCTCATGGGAGCAACTTTGTATGCCGCCTGGGCATTCGGCGCAACCTACGCCGTCTTCTGGTGCGTCAACAAGGTAAAAAGCATGCGCGTGGCGCCCGAGGTGGAAGAGGAAGGTCTGGACGTTCCCGAGTTTGGAATGCCGGGCTATCCGGAGGATGCGGTGGTTACTCCGTACTAGTTGCGAATGGGCTGTGGAGGATTATTTTGCGCGCTGGAACCACGCGAGGCAAGCCGCCGCGCCGCCTGCAGAAAGGCCTGGTTCTGCTCGGGCGCGCCAATCGTGACGCGAATGCAATTCGGCGCGCCCCAATGTCCCAGCGGACGCACGGCCACACCTTCATCCTGGAGCCGGAGGGCGTAAGCCGCGGCGTCTTCCGCTAGATCGCAGAATAGAAAATTCGCCGAGGTTGGGACCACGCGATATCCCAATCCCGACAAACCCTGCGCGAGAACTCGCGACTGCAGGAGATTGTTTTCCACCACGCGCTGAATGTGCTCGCGGTCCTTGATGGCTTCGAGCGCCGCAGCTTGTGCGACCGACGACACGGAGAATGTGTTGCGCATGCGCGCGCAGTATCCCAGCAATTCCGCCGGGCCCAGTCCGTAGCCCGCGCGCAGGCCCGCGAGTCCGTGCGCTTTTGAGAACGTTCGCAGCACGACCACGCTTGCGCCTTGGCGGAGATAATCCAGTGAGTTCGGGTATGTAACTCCCCGCAGCGCCGCGAAATGCAGGGCGAATTCGTAGTAAGCCTCATCCAGCACCAGGACCACGTGGCCGGGAAGCTGCGCCAGAAAGCGCTCCACCGCGCCTGCTTCGAGCATCGTGCCGGTAGGATTGTTGGGATTGGCCAGAAACACGATGCGCGTGTTCGTGTCGATGGCAGCGAGAATCGCCTCGAGATCGATACTATCTTCTCCAGAGCGCATGGGGGCCTCGACGAGACGCGCACCCGCCGCTTGCACTGCCATCGAATACACAATAAATGAGCGCTCGCTGGTCACCGCGTTCAGCCCCGGCGCGAGCAGCGTCTGGCAGAGCAGGCTCAACAGCGCGGTTGAGCCCGCGGTCCCGAGCACCTGTTCCGGGGGCAGCCCGTGATGTGCGGCCAGCTTGCGGCGTAGCTGACTGGAATCATCATCAGGATAAAAGTTCGCTGCGTTCAGCACTCCTCTCATGGCTTCGACGGCGCGCGCCGAAGGCCCAAAGGGATTTTCATTGGAATCAAGTTTGATAAGGCGCGACCGGCGCTCCAGCGTCGCCGCCGTTGTGCTCGGAGCATTCATTGCGCCCAGGTCGCGGGCCGGCTTGGAGACGATGTCGAAGAAGCGGCTCATGCTTGCGGCTCATCACGCACGGAATGCTTTGTTCCCGCCATCGGTTTGTTGCAGGCGGTCCGCAGGCGATCGACTTCCTGCAAAGTCAGGGCCCGAAAATGCCCGGGTGGAACGTCGAGGGTAAGAGGGCCGTATCGGAGACGTTTGATCTTCTCCACGTGGTGTCCGACCTTCTCAAACATGCGCCGAATCTCGCGATTGCGGCCTTCGATCAAGGTCACCTCATACCAGGGATTGGTGGCTTCCTTAATCAGGCGGATTCCCGCCGGCGCAGTCCGCACCCGCCGGCCATCTTCGGTCGCAACGGAAACGCCGCTGCGCAGCTTCTCCAGCGCTTCGTGGCTCGGAGCCCCCGAAACTTTCACCACGTAAGTCTTGGGCACCTGCGATGCCGCTTTCATTAACTTGTTCGCCAGTGCGCCATCGTTGGTCAAAAGCAGCAGGCCCTCGCTGGCATAATCAAGCCGTCCTACGGGATAGACTCGCTTCTTCACACCGCGGATCAGTTGCATGACTGTGGGCCGGTGCTCAGGATCGCTCACCGTAGTGACATAACCTTTAGGTTTATTAAGCAGCAGATAGACATGCTGTTGTGCGCCTTGCAGCAGCTTTCCATCCACGCGGATATGATCGGTATCCGGGTCCGCCTTGGTCCCCAATTCCGTCACCACATTTCCATTCACCTTAACGTGGCCTGCACTGATCAGTTCCTCGGCTTTGCGGCGGGAGGCAATTCCAGCGGCGGCAATTATTTTTTGCAGGCGTTCAGCAGGCATTGACGGGCTTCCAATCTGGCAGGACAGTTATTCTTTCTGGGCGGTGGTCTCTGCGACTTCTTCCGGTTGCGGATCGGCCTCATGCGCCTGCGCCGCGTCTTCAGCCGGAATCAACTCCCCTTGGAACGATTCCGCCACCAGCTTCTCGAACTCCTCCATGCTAGGCAGTTCGTTCACGTCGTTCAAGCCAAAGCGCATGAGGAATTCCTTGGTCGTCTTATAGAGAATCGGCCGCCCGATTACTTGCTTGCGGCCTGCGGTGGTGATCAGCTTTCGATCGAGCAAAGTCGCAATCACGCCGCCGGAATCCACGCCACGAATCTCGCTGATTTCCGGCACCGTGGCGGGCTGCTTATAAGCGATCACCGCCAGCGTTTCCAGGGCCGGCAGCGAGAGACGAACCGGCGGTTTCAGGCTCTTGGCGAAGCGGCGCACCATTTCGTGCTGCTCGGGCTTGGTGGACATGCGATAGCCGCCCGCCACCTGGCGAATCTCGATACCGTGGTCAGGACCGCCGTAGTCCGCAACCAGTTCTTCCAAGCTGGAGCGCACACGCGACTTCACCTCGGCTTCGTCCGCCCCACCGTCGGCAATCACCGACTCCTTGACAAGCTGGACCATGTGGTCGGCGGTGATCGGCGTCTCCGCCGCATAAATGATGGCTTCGAGTTGAGCTTTTAAACTCATGAGATCCGATGCCAGTTGCCAGTAAAAGCCGTCAGTCCTGAACTGGCAACGGACAACTGGCGACTGGCAACTGTTCTTCTACCTCCAATCATCGCGCGCTGCCACCTGCTCTTTCATGATGGCGTCGAACCCAACATGTTTGCGCACGGCAATCTCGCCGAACATCTGGTCTTGCCGAACCTGAATCGCCTGCAGCCGCACCAACTCCAGCAACGCCAGAAACATGCACACCAGCGCC
>PMHI01000561.1:3103-3322 GCA_003156615.1 Acidobacteriaceae bacterium
TGCTGAAACGTCTTGACCAGATCAATCACGTCCGTGGCAAACTCCGGCTCGGTGCCTTCGGCATCGATGAATTCTTTCAGCGCTGGATTCGACATCACCGCATCTTCGATCTGCTGCTTCTGCAAAAGCATCTGCGCCGCCGACTTGAACTTTTCGTGCTCCAGCAGCCGGTTCACCAGCTCCATCCGCGGATCTTCCAGTTCCTCCGCTTTCGCCGAC
>PMHI01000561.1:3327-22894 GCA_003156615.1 Acidobacteriaceae bacterium
ACATTCACGTCCAGCTCACGAATCTTTTCGACGTAGGCCAGATACTGTTCCGTGATGCGAGCGATGGGAATGTCGTAGATGTCGATATCCTGTTTGCGAATCAGATCGAGCAGCAAGTCCAACGGGCCTTCGTAGACGTCCGTGACCGAAACCGCAAAGGGAGAATCGCTCTCTTCTTCCTTCGCCAACTGCTGCTCGGATGGTCTGATCGGCGCCGGGTGCGGATTCGAAACGAGCGCTGGCAAGACGGATCCGTGCAGGGTGTCCTCGGAGGTAACGATTCTGTCTGCCATCCTACTTTGCACCTTTTTCCTGCCCCGCATCCTCCGCCGCTGGTGGCTCGTACTCGAGCGACATTCCCATGGCATCGCGCACCCCGTCCATGGTCGCAGCGGCTACCTTACGCGCGCGTTCACTGCCAGCCTCCAGAATATCCCAAGCCAGCCGGGGATTCTCCTCGAATTTCTTCCGCCNNCCGCCGACCGGCAGCCCGCGTTTACTTTGTCCATGCTAGCGCGATCGCTGAAAATCTTGTGCAGGTCGCCCACCGGACATACATCCGGATTTCCGGGGTCCGAGCGCCGCACCCTTGCCGGATCAGTCACCATCGTCTTCAGCTTCTGCCGCAGCACCGGCTCTGGATCGGTCAGCAGGATGGCGTTGCCGTACGACTTCGACATCTTGCGCCCATCGGTGCCGGGCAGCTTGGGTGCGCGCGTGAGCAAAACCTGCGGCTCAGGGAATACGGAGGAACGGCGGAGCCCTTCCTTGTTCGTTTCTGAGCCGCTGTTTCCAGGTTGCGGAATGCCCGTGCCCCCCGTGTGACGTGGGTAAAGCGAATTGAAGCGCCGCGCGATCTCCCGCGTGAGTTCCACGTGCGCCACCTGGTCTTCGCCCACCGGAACCACATCCGCCTTGTACATTAAAATGTCCGCCGCTTGCAGCACGGGATAGCCCAGAAATCCGTAGGTTCCCAGATCTTTGTCCTTGATGTTTTCTCGCTGCTCCTTGTAGGTAGGAACTCGCTCCAGCCAACCCAACGGCGTGATCATCGAGAGGAGCAAGTGCAGCTCGGCGTGCGCCGGGACGTGCGACTGGATGAAGATCACGGACTTTTCCGGATCAAGCCCCGCCGCCAGCCAGTCCAGCGCCACCTCCAGCGAATTCTGTTTCACACGCGAGGTGTCGGCATAGTCGGTCGTGAGCGCGTGCCAGTCCACCACGCAGAAGAAGCATTCATACTCATCCTGCATGCGCACCCAGTTGTCGAGCGCGCCCACATAGTTGCCGAGATGCAGTTTTCCGGTCGAGCGCATGCCGCTGAGCACGCGTTTACGCAACTTGGTCGAAGTTGTCATCCGTTTTTCAACGAGTCGTGGCAGGGCACAACACCACAGCGCCTAAATTCACAGGATGCAGCATCGTGCGAGGGTATTGTCGATACTACCACGCAGGCCGCGACTTTCGGAGTGAAAGGAGAACGTCGGTAGTAGCTGAATTCGAACGGAGACGTTTTCCACAGCAGCAACTCAGCCACTCCCGAAAACGTCTGTTTTCGCGATGCTTTATAATTCGCGCTCCACCCCGCTCGCCAGATCGAACTGGTCCGCATGTCACATCTCGCCCGCAAACTCCGATTCCCAGACTACTTCACGCTGGCTTGGGGAACCATGGTCGGTGTCGGCTGGCTGGTTGTTATGGACGACTGGCTGCTGCGTGGCGGCNNGCTTTCTCCCGCCCCGTCAGCTTCTCCACCGGATGGATGATGATATTGGCTTACTTTATCGTCTGCCCCTGGGAGGCCGTGGCCGTGGGGCGCATCGCCGGCTACATCGTCCCTTCGATCGATTCTCTGGAGCTCTACCGCATCGCCGGACGTCCGGTGTATCTCCCTCACCTCGCAATCGGTCTCGGCCTCACGGCGTTGCTCACTACGCTGAACTACCGCGGCATCCGCCTCAGCGCGACCTTCCAGAACTGGACCGCTTTCGGCACGCTGGCGCTGTTCGTGGTTTTCGTCGCCCTCGGCGTAAGCCAAGGGTCGCCTCACAACTTCCCGCCGCTCTTTACCCACGCGCCGCTGGTTTCGTTTCTGCTGGTGGTGCAAATCGTCCCGTATTTCATGACCGGATTCGAATCCGTGAGCAAGGCTGCCGAAGAGTCCACTCCCGAGTTTCGCGCCGCGGGATTTCTCAAAGCCATATGGATGGCCGTCCTGGTCGGCATTCTCTTTTACACAATCGTCATCGCCGCAGTCGCATTCGTCGCTCCATGGCGTGAATTTACCGGCGAGAAATTCATGACCGCAGTGGCCTTCCAGCACGCAGTCGGTTCCCGCTGGATCGTCAACCTGATCCTGGCGGCCGCATTGCTATCGCTGTTTAAGTGCTTCAATGGAAATTTCGTAGCCGCCAGCCGCCTCCTGTTTGCCCTGGGACGCCGGGGCCTGGTCGGGGCCCGCGCTGGCCAAATCCATCCCCAACATCAAACGCCGTCCACCGCAGTTCTGTGCATCGGATTGGCCACGGCCGCGTGTATGCTCCTGGGAGATGCGATCCTCGTCCCGGTTACCGAGGTCGGCTCGGTCGCCTGCGCCATAGGATGGGCCGCGACCTGTGCTGCTTACCTTTCCATGGGGCGCTCGGGCACACTGCCGGGCCAATCGAAGCTGTCTCTCGTGGAATGGTTCGTCGCAGGCTTTGGATTGCTCGTGGCCATTGCGATGACGCTGATGAAGGTAGTCCCGGCGATCCCCGGCCATTTCACGGTCTACGAATGGCTGACGCTCGGGATCTGGATTATCTTGGGCGTGATCGCACATCGGAGGAGAACAGATACAGTTTGAGTTGATATTCTCCGCGGCTGTTCTGTGCGAACTCTCGGTCAAGATTCTGAAGCCGAATCGAAGAGAACGCAGAGAAAACTCCGCGAAGGAGCAGAAAGAACCAAGAAAGGGGCAGAAAAGAGGTGAAATCGATGGAAGCTAAGCTCGGACCGAGTTGCGCGCTCGTCCTGTTGTTTGTGTTCGCGTCTGCCTTGCAGTTAATGACGCAAACGCCAGCCGGTTTCGACCTTGTCATCACCAACGGCCACATCATCGACGGCACGGGCTCCCCGTGGTATTCCGGCGATGTCGGCATCCGCGAAGGAAAGGTCGCCGCGATCGGCAACCTCGCTGCCGCGCCCCGCAAGCGCACCATTGACGCTGCCGGCAAGATCGTTGCCCCCGGCTTCATCGACATGCTCGGCCAATCCGAACTCTCCATCCTCGTCGAGCCGCGCCTGCCTTCGAAAATCTATCAGGGAATCACCACCGAGATTACCGGCGAAGGCGGTTCCATCGCGCCGCTCAACGATGCCATCATTCAGGCAGATCGCCCCGGCTACGAGCACTACCACATCACTCCCGACTGGCGAACTTTCCGCCAGTATTTCGCTCGCCTCGAAAAGCAAGGCATGGGCATCAACCTGGCCAGCTATGTCGGCGCCACGCAGGTCCGCCGCATCGTGCTNNCGGTCGGTGTTTCCACCGCGCTCGAATATCCTCCCGCGCCGTATGCCAAGACCGACGAACTGATCGCTCTCGCCGCCGAAGGCGGCAAGCTTGGGGGCATTTATTCCACCCACATGCGCAACGAGGGCGATGCCGTGCTTGAGGCCATCGACGAAGCCCTGCGTATAGGCCGGGAAGCCCACGTTCCCGTGGAAATCTGGCACATCAAAGTCGCCGGGAAAAATAACTGGGGACGCATGCCGGAGGTCGTCGCCAAGATCAACGCCGCGCGTGCTGCCGGCGCCGATATTACTGCCGATACTTACGCCTACACGGCTTGGTTCAACGATTTCTCGGCTTTCGTTCCNNAGCGCATTCGCAAAGACATGCTCACGCCCTCCAAAGACTGGGACAACGAATGGCAGGAGATCCCAGACCCCGATGCCATCATGATCGGCGTAGTTCAGAATCCCAAGATGCTTCCCCTCGAGGGCAAGCGTCTCTCCGAAATCGCGAAACTGTGGAAAAAAGACCCAATCGATGCACTCTTCGACTTCCTCATCGAAGATCCGTATGCCGGGGTCGCCGTTTTCGGCATGTCACAACCCGATGTCACCCTCGCGCTCGAGCAACCCTGGGTTGCCATCGACAACGACTCTTCCGGAACGTCGCCGGAAGGAATTCTTGGTCAGGAGCATCCTCATCCCCGTGCTTACGGGACGTTCCCCCGCATTCTGCGCAAGTACGTTCGCGAAGAAAAAGTCTTGACGCTCGAAGACGCCCTCCGCAAAATGTCCGCGCTCCCGGCCCAGCGTCTGCGGCTCACGGATCGCGGCGTACTCAAGGCTGGCATGTGGGCCGATGTCGTGATCTTCGATCCCGCCACCGTGCGAGATCTCGCCACGTTCGACAGCCCGAACCAGCTTTCCGAGGGGATGGAGTACGTACTCGTGAATGGTGTGCCCGTGATCGACCAGGGAAAAATGACGGGGGCGTTGCCGGGAAAGGTGCTGCGCAGCGCCAGCTATGTGCCGTAGGCTGGGAAGTTTCGAAGAAAGGGTGGAGGAGGCCTTGCGGGCCTCGGTCGAGGACGGGCATTTGGATCCGGCCTCAGCCCCTGAGATAGGGACCGGGCGCACGCTACGGCTTTAGCCGCGCTTGTGTCTCAGGTGTAGTCAGCGCTACGCGCGGTTCCATCACCGTGCCGGTGATGCTGTAAGCAAGCGCACCCGCGCGCCCCGATCTCATCTCTGTGCTGCGTGTCAGTTGGAAGTCCAGCACCTGCCCCAACGAGGCAGTGCCGCTGATCTCATACGCTTCCCTGGGAGACATTAGCTTTCCCTTGTTGATCTCGATCTTTTCTTCGCGCAGGCGGGCGCGGCCCTGGCAGCTCGCGATTCGCAGTGGTCCCTCATCCGTCGCCAGTGAAATGTGGGACAAAACTCCGTCCCTCAGATCGAACTGCAGTCCGCCCTCGGCCGATGCCCAGAATGCCACTGAATCCGCGCCTGATGCCGTGAGCTGATACATTCCTCCTGCGGTTCCTGAAATCCACGGATCGTGCATCGCCTCCGCCATCTGCTGCAGTGAAATCCCTGTCAGAGTTCCAGATCCCGTGTAGAGCGGGGGGTCCACTGTGAAATCCGCCTGCCAATCGCCCCGATGCTTCCCTCCCAGCAAATCGGCGTGCAGATCCGAAATCTTCAACTTCCCCCGTTCCAGGTCAAGCGAAGCGGAAACCCGGTTCGCCACCAGGTTGTGCATTCGCAAGCGGCCGGCATTCACCTTGCCCGAAGCGCGCAAGTTCGCGAGAAGCGATGGCGCCGCGGGCTCGGTAGAGGTCAGCATCTGATACCACCGGCGCTGGCTCGGTTGCGAACCCAGCCACTGGGAGAGTTCGGTGAGTCCAATCTCTTCCGTATTCAAATTGAAGTGGATCAGGCACGCCCCTGGTGTGCCACAACCGCGTGGCAAGGTCATGGACCCAGTCCAGTGCGCATCGGCAGCTCGCGCGCTCAACTTTTCCACGCGCGCTTCACCCGGCAGCAGCAGCAATTCCGCCGACGAGATTTCAATCGGCCCATTCACTCCTCGCACCGTGGCACGCAGGTTGTTCAGTTGCACCCTTCCGGTCACTTCCGGCAAAGAAAAGCCCGAGGCGGTTCCGGATACGTTTCCCGCCCACGATCCCGCGATCTGCAAATCCATTTCAGACATGCCGTCTACGCTGGCTTTCACTGCCGGGAGGCCCAGCAGACTGGCCAATCGCAAGATGTGCGAGACCTCCCCATCTCCGCGAACCAGCATGCCATAACCCGACCGCTCCACCCAGCCTCGCGCCTGGGCTGGTGCCGACCGTCCCAGCGCGACAGGAAAAGGTCCGTACTCGACATGCAGTTCGTCCGGAGGCGACAAAACCTCGGCATTGAACTGGCGGGCAGATTTACCCTTCGATGGAGCATGAGCGCGGACCCGGTTCGAACTCAGCACGAACGGCACGTTCCCCGGAGCGAGTTCGACCTTAGTGCTCGCCGACTGCAGACGAAGATCAGCAATCTCGCCGCGGCCCTGAAATTCTGCTCGCTGCGGCGACGCCCCACCTTCTTTCACTGTGAAATTGCCTTGCACACTTCCCGACGACACAAGATCCGCAGGCAGATTTTTCTTGGCGCGTCGAGCGAGTTGCGCGACCGCCCTCACCGGAACGCGTTCCAGATTCAAGGCGAGATCCACCCTGTGCACTCCGGGCAGTCCGGCATCGCCGTGCAGAGTGATCGTGCCATCGCCCACGGGGGCGCTGCAAAAGATCTCATGCAGCACACCTTCTACCGAGCTGTACCTGCCATCACAATGGGCCGTCAGCTGCAGTCCCTCGCTGCTCGAGATGTCGTAGCGGTGGAAGTCTTGAATCGAAGTATCAGCTTCCACCTGCAGAGCCGCCGGGGCACCGCTCAACTTTGCGTCCAGCCGAACCTCTCCTCTCCAACCCTTGTCGTTTCCGGATACCAGCTTGGTCAGTTGCCCCAGTTGCGCGCGGTCCCACTCCAGGCTGAACTGCAGCGGGGTTTCGCGCAGGCTTACAGCCCGCCGCCATGTGCCGTTCATTCGCAGCAGACCGGTGTCGCTCAAATTCATATCCGTGCGCAGCGGTTCTGCTTTCAGTCGCGCTCCCCATGTATTTTCTGATTCCTGCCACAACGCAAAGTCCGCATTCAGCAGCGCGTAAGGTTTTTTCTCCTGTCCCGCCTTGAAATTGATGCGGCCCGAACCGGCCTCGATGTAGGGAAAACCCGGGCGCGCTTCCGTCTTCGATTTCGCCGTCGGGGCCAACGGTGTGCGCTCGGTTCGCTCCAGCAGCGCTTCCCAGTTCCAGCGACCGTCCTGTCTGCGAACCAAGTTCAAACTCGGCTCGGTCAGCTCCAGGCGCGCAATGTCCAGCCGTCCCCGCACGAGCGAGGTCAGCCGCACCACGGCCGTCACCTCCGGCGCGCGCAGCATGGGCTCGGCGCCGAATTCCGGATCCTCGTAGATGACCAGATCTTCCAGGTCGAAGCCGGGTTGCGGCAGGAATCGAAGATGGACCGAGCCAANNGAGGAACAGAGCCAGCAGAATCACGACTGCCGCGGTCACAACCCGCCGCTTGGATGAGAAAAGCTTCACCGCACCACTTTCAGCGTTCGCTCCCACCGGGTCTCGTCAAAGAAGTGGAACACCACGTGTGCCAGGAATCCCAGCCGGTCTGCTATCCCGGTCTTCGTGTATTGGTCGGAGGGAGTATTGAACGACCAGTAAATGAACATGGGACGCCCAATAATATTTTCCTGCGGAATGAAACCCCAGTAGCGGCTGTCCAGGCTTACGCCGCGGTGGTCGCCCATGGCGAAGTAATGCCCGGGCGGCACCACAAGATCTCCATCCTGGATGTAGGACGCCAACTCCCCCTCCCATTTCGGAGAAATGTTCGGGTCCGACGGAGGCACAGCGGGAAAGTTATTGCGATAGTAGTCGGCAGGTTCATCTCGGTCATGCTGCACATAGGGTTCGTTCAGCTTCTCGCCGTTACGATAAACCTCTCCATTGCGCAGATGAATGCGGTCGCCCGGCACGCCCATGATCCGTTTCACCACGTAGGTCCCGGTGTAAGCTGCGTCCGGGTGCAGAAATACCACGATGTCGCTGTGCCGCACCTCGCGATAGGGAAGCATCGGTCCCACCCACGCCGTCTTGGGCGCGAACACGATGCGGTTCACGAACACGTGATCACCGATCAGCAGAGTGTCCTCCATCGAACTGGATGGAATTTCGAACGCCTGCACCACAAAAGTGATGATGAACAATCCCGTCACCAGCACCGCGGCCAGCGAAGCCAGGAATTCCACCATCGTTTCGCGCGGTTTTTCTTCGACGTCGTTCTTCGGTTTGCTATCTTTCTTAGCCACTGTGATCAATCCATCCAGTCTTACTCATTGAGTAATTTGGTAATTGAGGAATGGAAAAGAATCCAACCCAGGCCGCGGTTTCCTTACCCAATTACCAGATTCCTTGATCCTCCCAGTGTCGAACTCTGGGATTCCTGACTCGGGCATTACCCGATTTCGAGGGCGAATCCCGCCCCAGCACCAAAACAGAAGTCTGGGATTGCGCTCCTCAACTACCGTTCAATTCACCAGCCGTAAGGTGCGGTTCCAACGCGTGATCTGGAAGATATGGGTTATCGCGTAGGCAAAGTGATACAGTTTATCGCCCACGGAATACGACACCATCGCATCGCCCTCGGGGCCTTGCACCGACCAGTAAATCAACAGCGGCCGCCCAATAATATTCTCCTGCGGCACCAGTCCCCAGTACCGGCTGTCGTAACTATCGTCCCGATTGTCTCCCATCACAAAATAATGTCCCTGGGGAACAATAAGCTGTCCGTCTTCGACGAGTTTTCGCAGCTGCAACCACCACTCCGGAGTCTCGCCCGGCGCAACATCCAGCCGGGGGAAACTATCGCGGAACAAGTCGTTCGCGGGGCGGCTGAAGCGCACATAGGCCTCTTTCAACGGCACTCCATTCACCAACACCTGCTTGTTGACCAGCCGCACCCGGTCCCCGGGAACACCAATCACGCGCTTCACAAAATGCTGCGCCGGGTTTACCGGATAATGAAACACTACAATGTCGCCGCGCCGCACCCGGCGGTAAGGCATGAAATAATCCGCCGCGCTGCCTCTGCCGTAGCAGAGCTTATTCACCAGCAGGTAGTCGCCCACCAGCAGCGTATTTTCCATGGATGGAGAAGGAATCTGAAACGCCTGCACGATGAACGTAATCACAAACACCGCGATCACGACGGTTCCCAGCAGCGACTGCAACGAGCCGCTCACGCCCGTTCCAACCGGAGTTCTTCGGAGCTCTGGAGCATGAGTGCCTGGAGCATGAACCTCTGGCAGAGGAGAACCTGGCAAAGGCTCGTGTGGCAAATGCTCTTGTGGGGAATTCATTTACTCCACTGATCCGTTCACCCTACTTGATCCTACTTATCCGCGGGCCGCGATCCACCCGCCAGCCTGGCTCCCGCCGATTGCGGCCGCGAGGCCAGATAAGCGAGCAACTGGCGCGCCGCGTCCTGCTCCGCCGCCTTCTTGGTGGAACCTTGCGCCCGTCCCACGAACCCCGCCCGGCCTTCACCGTTCCTCGTGTTCAGTCGGACTTCCACGGTAAACGTCTTCCGGTGCTCCGGTCCCGCTTCCTCGACCAGCACATACGACGGCTGCGCCATTCCCAGTCCTTGCAAAGTTTCCTGCAGGGCCGATTTGAAATCGGTCATGGGCAGCGCGCCGCCTTCGCGCTCCATCCGCTCCAGCTCCGGCGCCAGGATCTCCCGCAAAACGAATTCGCGAGCCGGCTCCATTCCGCCATCCAAATAGATCGCCGCCAGGATCGCTTCGAGAGCGTCCACCAGCAGCGCCGTCTTGCTGCGCCCTCCGCTTTTCTCTTCGCCCCAACCCAGTCGGAGATAGTGTCCGAGCTCCAGCCGTTGCGCCACCCGGATCAGGTGCCGCTCACTCACCACATGGGCGCGCAGTTTCGAAAGTTCACCCTCGCGAAACTGCGGAAAGCGCTGAAACAATTCCTCGCTGGTCACCAGCGACAGAATGGCGTCGCCCAGAAACTCCAACTGCTCGTTGTCGTTGACCTTATACTTGCTCTCGCCCGCCTGCTGCGCCTCCTGCTCCCGCGCCTGCGAACTATGGGTGAGCGCCTGCTCGATCACCGCCCGGCGGCGGAAGTGGTAGACCAACGCCGTTTCCAACGCGGTGATTTCCCGTTCCTTCATGATNNGCACTGCCGCGGACTCGAATCAATTCTTCGGAGGCGCAGGCGCCGGAGTGCCGCCACCTGTCAACTGCGTCAGACGATCCCTCTCCTTGCGCGCGGCGTCCCCGGCAGCCGTGCCCTCTTTCGTCAAATCCACGGCCTGGTTGGCGTACTTCAGCGCCTCGGGATATTTGCTCTGCATATCCAACGCCACCGACAGCCGGAAGACCGCGATCGGATCCACCTGCTGTGGAAACGCATCAATCGACTTCCTCAAATTTCCCTCCGCGTCCGAGTAGGCCTTTGCGTTGAAATCAATCGTCCCCAGAATTGCATAGGCCTCGGAACGCAAAAACCCTTTGTAGGCGTTCAGTTGCTCCGGCGGATAGCCCCCACTCGGAACGTCCGTGTCCACAGTGATCAGCGCGCGTTGAGCGTTTTTTCTGGCTTCCGCCAAGCGCTGATCCTTATCCAGGTCGGTGTCGCGAGTGCGCTCGGCCAGCACTTGCGCCACACCCAGCAGCGCTTCCGGATCATCCGCGTCGAAGGTCAAGACTTTCTGCGCCATTTCCATCATCTTGTCGGCGCTATTGGCCTGCTGGTAGGCGTGCATGACTGACTTGTAGAGCAAGGCTCGCAACTCGCTGTCCGGAAACTTCGTGGCGAACTCGCCCGCCGCTTTCTCCTGTGCCGCCGGATCGGTCAGGGCCGTAGCCGCCTTGTACGCGGTAAACTCATCTTGCGTCTTGGCCTGTGGGGGACGCTTTCCTGCCGGCGCCGCCGCCTGTCCCGCTGTTTGTGCGGACCCCTGTCCTGCTGTTTGTCCGGACCCCTGCCCGGCCGGCGCGTTCTGCGCCGCAGGCTTGTCATTGCTCTGCCCAAAAGCGTTGTGCGCCAATCCCCACGCCGATATCCCCAGCATCGCGATAATAATCGCCGCTCGCTTCATGCTTTCTCCTTGGTATGTGCCGTCAGATTCAAGCTTGCACGATTCCAACTTCCCCAACCGCGATCCGCCGTACCCATTGTAACCACACTTCGAATTGTAACCGCGAGGTCCATCCCGCTACTGCGGCTGCGGCTTCGCCGGAGGCTCATACGCCTGTTCCAACCCTCGCTCCGCCGCCGCCTTGATCTCCGGTAATTTTCCGCCTGTGTCCAGTGCGGCCCGGTACTCCTGTAGCGCCGCCTCGCGTTCCTCTTTCATATCCAGAATCCTGCCCAAATAGACATGCGACCATCCCAGCACCGTCGGATCTTTCGTGGCTTCAATCGCCTTCCGGAAACTATCCTGCGCCCCGTCCCGGTTCTTGCTGGCCACAGCCACTTCCGCCAGGATGAACAGCGCCCGGCCCTGGTCCCCGATCTTTTTGTCCAACGCCTCCTGCGCCAGTTCTTGCGCCCCTTTAAGATCGCCTGCGGCCAGCCGCTTCTCCGCCGTAACCAGGATCCGTCGCTCCTCCGGACGCGACAACCGCACCAATTCCGGGGCCGTAGCGCTGGCAAACTGAACCTCAGCCGCCGCTTTCTCTTCCTTCTTTATGTCCACATTGTCGAGAAAGTCGCCGTAAACTCCCCGAATGCCCACCGGATCTTTTTCAAACGCGAGCACCTCGTTGTAAAACGTTCGCGTCAGAATGTAGCCCTGCTTCACCGCGTCATCCACCGCCTGTGTCCGCATCGCCTCTTCCACCGTCTGTTTGCTCCCCGCGGTGCGGATCTCGATGGCCCGCACCAGGCATTCAGTCACCAGCAGCGAGATGTCAGTCTTGAAAGCCTCCTCGAGCGGGGCGCGCTTTACCGATTGCAGCAGCGGTTCCAGCCGCTTGACGGAGCTGTAGTGCTTCTCCGCCAGCGGATCGAACTCGTAGTGCAGAAACGTGTGCCGGATCTGGTCCATCTTCAACGCCGACCGCGGCGTCTCTCCCGACGGCGTGTTCGGAGCAGGAAAAACAATCACGTAGTAATCCGAGCCGTAATTCCGCGCGTCTGTCTCATTCGGCGAGCCCATGAAGTCCAGATAAATTGTGAACCGCCGTCCCAGGTATTGCGACGACGAAGGCTGCTTCAGGTAGATCTCGGTATCGAACACCATCTTGGCTAGCGGTTCATGATACCGCCTCATCGCCGCCGAGTAATCGTTGCGGTGATGCATCCAGATTGAGTGCAATCCTACTTTCTCGTAGAAGCGTTCCAGCAGGGATCCGAAACCCGTAATCAACACCGCATCCGGAGGCAGATCATCCTCCTTCACCCGTGGCGCAAAATGCGGCGGACCGTCCATGAAAAGCGCCAGCGAGATATATTGCGACAAGTTACGATTCGCATCCCTCGACGCCACGTGGTTCTGGGCAAAGTCGCACAGCGCGGTGCGGGCGGCCTCGGCATCCTCCGACTCCCGCAAATTCCTCTGCATCTCGGCTCGCACGTTGCTCCGGATTGCATCCGAGATGGTCAAGTCCTGATCGTAGCCACAGGCATTCAGTGCCGTAAGCACAGCAAAAATCGTCTCGCTGCTGTCCAGCGTGATCGCCGATTGGTTCTGCGGGAATTGTCTCTCCGGAGCCTGTTTCTCCGGAGCCTTGATCGCCGGAACCGTCTCCTTGGGCACGTCGGTCTTCGGAGGCTGATCCTCCAGAGTCTGGTCCTTAGAGGAGGACTGGCCCTGCGAAGACGACGGGCTCTGTGGAGGCTGATCCTGCCCAGGCTGATTCTGTGGAGCCCGATTCTGCGGAGCCGGGGTCGGCGGAACCGGGTCCTGCCCCAGACAAAACACCGCCAGCAGCCCCAACAGGGGCGCAAACAAAAAACCTCGCAATCGTCGCCTCAGGAAACCCTCCACGGGATTGGCAGTCCGCCAAGCGGAGAACACTCTCAAGTGTAAGGAATGCGGCCCAGAGGGTCAAACCGGGGCGAGGGTAGTGGGGGTCGTGCATAGGGTCGGCAAAAGTGCATCCCCACCCACAAAACACGAACCGATTTTGACTTTGACTCGCCCCGGCCCGCGCGCGGCTCGGGATGCGTTGGGAAGGTCGGCAAGTCGGCACATTAATGGCGTGCTCGACGTTGCCCGTGAAACGGCGCGCCCCACAATCAGGCGCGCAGGCAACTCCGTCGGGGCTGCGTATCATCCCTCCCATCGTGTTCGCCAGAGTTTGTCCTCTAGTCCTGTTGCTCATAAGCGGAACTGCCGCCCAGCAGGACTCTGATCTGCGTGTTCAATCGAATCTTGTAAACCCTGGGTGCCGGTAAATCTAGTTCAAGCTTTCATCGACCAGGAATTCACTAGGATAGCCCGTGACCAAAGCTCAATCCCTCGAAGGCTTCGATAATCGGCCCGAGAAGCTGACCTGCTGCGACAGAGTGCGGCAGACGCACTCAAACTCGCGCAATACTAACTAGAATGGAAGAAGGTCACTAGACGTGTGTGGGAGCTTCGTATCCCGATAAGTGCCTAGTGAGGTGTCTTCCAGTGAGTGCAGCCCAGAAGCAACCGGTAAAGGCCGCCTTCGAAATCAAAAAGGGCACTCGGCAGGTTATGACTCTCAGCGAGATGGAAGTGGAGAAGTATCTCAACCTGCAGGAGCTTTTGGACGGACTCGAAGACGGATTTCGCGGACTGGAGTTAGGAGAAGTTCAGTCTCCGCCTCGAACCCAACTGTCGGTTGCTGGCAAGGGTTTCTCGCTAGCTATGCCGGCCTGGCGTCAGGGCATGCAAATGACAGTCAAGATTGTGAACGTTTTCGACGCCAATCTGGACGTCGATCTGCCCAACCATTTAGCCCTGATTAACCTTTTCGATCCCAACACTGGCGCCACCTCCTGCATTATGGATGGCACCTATATTTCGGGCATCCGGACTGCTGCCTGTGCGGTTCTTTCAGCCCGCATGCTGAGCCGGAGCGAATCGCGGATCGCTACGGTGATCGGGGCAGGCGTGCAAGGGAGTGAGCATCTGCGACTGCTCCCGTTGATTCGGGATTTCGAACGGATCAATATCTGCTCGTTACGCTTCGAAGACGCTCAGAAGCTTGCGGATCGGACCAAAATCGCGCATGCAACTGCCAACGTGGAAGCGGCTGTGCGTGAGTCGGATGTCGTGTGTCTGGCGACTCATTCTCCCGCGCCTGTGATCAGGCCCGACTGGGTAAAGCGGGGTACCCATGTGTCTTCCGTAGGCTATTGTCCTCCAAATGGCGAACTCCCGAATGATCTAGCCAGAGAGCATCGGCTCTTTGTCGAAACGCTGGACGCTTTTCAGCCGACTCCGGTCGGTTGCGGAGAACTTGCGGGCCTGAATGCCTCCGTGGGAACGACTCTCGGAGCAGTGGCTCTGGGTCGCAAGGCAGGCCGCTTAAGCGATGTCGAGGTCACCGTGTATAAGGCTATGGGCGTCGCCATGGAAGATATGGTCGCTGCCAATCTCGCTTATGAGAGGGCCAAGCGCGAAGGTGGCGGAGGCATGATGGCCTGGTGATTGCTCCGCACCTCTCTGCGCTTTCTGAAGAATGGGTCGCAGGTCTGCGCGGGGTCAGACCTAATTTCCTCAACTCAATGTCAAGTGTTGTTATATCGGAGATAACCGGCCAGGGACACGAATCCAAACAGCCCCGCAAATTTATGTCCACGAGGAATTCACTGAGCCATCGCGAGATCGCACTTCAGCAGGCTGACTTCTACGCGGGTACCTTTCGCACCTTGGGCCACAGGAGCGTTGCCCATCCCAATCACGTAGATGCGGTAGGCCGGGATCTCATAATTCAAGACCAGGTAACGTAGCACCGAGTCCGCCATTTTCCGGGAGTTGGCGATCGCGGCCTGGCCCTGACCCGAAGAGAAGCCCTGTACCTCGACAATGTAACCGTGCTGATTCTTCAGCTGACCGGCCATATCGTTCAGCGCATCCTTGGCGTCCTTGCTCAACACGGTCTGGCCGGGACGAAAACGAATCTCGGTCTGCGACTCGGACTTGTATTGATCGATATTGCCGACCTTGGTCTCGTCCGCGGCGAGGCGGGTGACAAGAGCGGCCGACGTCTGCTGTGCCACCTGAGCCTTGTTGGCGGCGTCTGACGCATGCCCATCGGCTTGGTTGGCTTTGTCCGAAGCTAGCTGAATGCCATGCTGGGCACGGGCATCCACGTCCTTGATCATTTTGCTGTTCGTCGCGGTGATCTCATCGAGTTCGTTGACTCGGTCCCGGATGGGCTGAACATGATGCCGTACGTACTCCTTGGTAGCAAACGGGTGAAAGATCAGCGCTCCCAAGCTGGGCTGATCGCCATCCCAGAAGTCCTGGTTGGAGCCAGGCTGCGACCCTACCCGGCCGGTGCCGGCAGGTGGGGCGCCTGAGTTTGAGCTGGTTTGCTGCCCGAATGCGGCAAGCGCAAGTCCTGCGGACAACAGCAGACTNNACAAATTGTAGCGCCGAACTGTGGGGGAAAATCGCCAGGTCGGAATTTTAAATGTGTTGCGCGAAAACGAAGCGGGGCAACCGCAGCCCTACCCTCGCACGCTGATCCTCGAGAATGACAGCACCGCCCGCGACGAGATTGGCCGTCCCATCGACATCGCCGGACGGAACGTCGTGAAGATCAGCATCCTCTT
This sequence comes from Acidobacteriaceae bacterium, assembly GCA_003156615.1. The sequence continues at coordinate 18,735 of PMHI01000561.1, forward strand.
GACCTGCGGCAGCAACTCCTGAGACTCCCCGGGATCGGAAAGTATCTTGTAGTCCTGTACCCGCCCGTTCTGATCGACGTAGGTTTCAATCACCAGTGAGTCTGTGTTCATCGTGCTCAAAGTCGTGCCAAAGACGCTTTGTTGCAATTCTGGTCCCGTATTCAATACCGTTGGCACATCCTGATTGTTCGCCTGCACCTCTCCCGGCATCGCCAGGATCGCCGTGACTAAACCAAAGATGAGCAGAGCGCAGGCCAGGCCCGCCGTCGCCGGCACCATGAATGCGTTCAAAGCATTCTCCACCTGCATGCGCAAGCCCTCAAACCGCGGACGCCGCGCCTCCGCCGCTTCCCGCGAGATGGCCAAACGCAGTTTCAGCCCAAGGTCTGCCGGTTCCTGTACACGCCCCACGCTCATCAACAATTGCTGCGTCTGCCGCAGCAACTTATACTCCCGCATGCACGCCGGGCATCGGTTGAGATGGCCCTGCAAGGCCTGCATCTCGGTTCCCGTGACTGCCCCGTCCAGATAGGGCGACAACAATCCCTGCGCTTGCCGGCACTTCATCGTCATGGATTGTGCAGAGACGGATTTCATGCCCAGATACCTCATGGCAGCACCTCGACCCTTCTACCCCCTCCAGCAACCTCTGACCGCAGACTTGCCGATTCTTCTTCCTCCGGCGCAGTCAGCCCCAACTCTAGGCTTACCTCGCGGACATACGGCGCTAGCCGTTGCTTCAGCGCCTGCCGCCCGCGCGTCAATCTGGATTTCACCGTCCCCAAAGAGATCTGCAGCACCTCCGCGATCTCTTCATACGACATCTCTCCCAGGTCCCGCAGAATCAGCGTTGTCCGGTACGGCTCGGGCAGTCGCCGCAGTTCCTCATCCACGCGCTGTTGCACTTCGCGGTGCGCCACATTGTCGAACGGCGACTCGTGCCGGTCCGTCAGCGCGTTCTGCATCGCTTCATTTCCGCCGGCAAAACCATCCGACTCCGCCGGCTCAATCGACGTCTCCTGCGCTTTATGCCGGAACCACCACCGCTTCCGATTCGCCGCCTCATGCAACGCGATGCGGTAAATCCACGTCTTCAGGCTCGACTCGCCATGGAAACTCTTCATCCCGCGGAACACTTTCAGAAACACATCCTGGGTTACATCCGCCGCGTCGGCCGGATCGCTCACCATGCGATACACCAGCCCGTACACCGGACGCTGAAATTCACCAATCAGCCAGGCGTACGCCTCTTCCGAGCCGGCTTTCAGATCCGCGACAATCGTCGCTTCCTCTTCCCGCGCTCCGATTGCGCTCGCCAGATCTGCCAAGTTCGTCACTCCCGCCATGACCGCGAATCCGTCGTGACTCAACAACGATTATAGGTTCTTCCACCTTATCCCGAACCGAAAAAATCGCCAGCCCGCCATCCGCCCGCCGCTGCACACCTCAAGTGACATAGACTCCGGCGAACCACTCCAAGTTCCCGCCCGTAAGTCATTTATTTACAATACTGGAATTATGACGGCGTCCCACTGCCGTCCGTCAGCGCAACAGGCCCTCGCATCAATCGACCGGCAAACTTTAGGATTCAGAACAGTGCGGGGAGGAACCAGCGCTCTGAGAGTCTAGGAGTCTTCTGAGAAAATACGGCCTTAAGCGCTCGGGCAAGGAAAGGGCAGCCATCCCGCCTGGCCACGGGCAAGATCGGAGTCGATTGCAATTTCAGAAAACGCGACGAGGTCTGGGAGGGTCCTCGCGTCACTTCGGAGGGTTCAAGAGCTTCTGCACCGCTGCCACCAGAGAATTTGGTCCCGCCCCCAGCATAAGATCAGACTTCTCGAAGAACCCGGCAGCCCCATCTTTCTCCAGTGCCTTCGCGTTCTTCTGCGACAAACTGGTCAAGACCATCACGGCAATCCCCGCCGTCGCCGGATCCTGTTTCAAAGCCTTCAGCACATCCGGTCCGCTGACTTTCGGCAGCATCATATCCAGCAGCACCAGCGCGGGCGTGTGCTGGTGGGCCAGGCGCAAAGCTTCTTCCCCATCGCTGGCGCACACCACCTCGTATCCCGCTTTTGTCAGCGCGCGCTCCGTCGACAGTCGGAGGAACTTGCTGTCCTCCACCAACAGAATCTTCATCGCAGAAAATCCTTCCGCCCAAAAACTGCCCGGTTCCTTCCAACTATGCGCTACCCCACCAGATCATGTCGAGACCGAAAGCACTCTCGTGTTGCTGTTTGATGGTCATCTGGACCGAATGGGTTCCTGTACCGCTCCTCTCGTTCGCTGCTATAGTCTAAATTCTGCAGGCGCTGTGGATTCAGTGTTATCCACACGATGCGGGCTCCTAAAATGAAACACTCACTCTGTCTTTGCTTCTTCCTGCTCTTCGTCTCGCTTTTCAGTTGGTCGGCCACGCCGCCGACCGTAACCATCTTTGTGGACGCCACTTCGGCTCCCCGCAAGATCTTCCACGCCAAGCTGAAGATTCCAGCCAGCGCAGGCGACCTCACGCTCTATTACCCGAAATGGATTCCCGGCGAGCACGCGCCCGACGGTCCGGTTATCGATTTGACCGGCTTGAAGTTCAGCGCCAGCGGTAAACCATTGAAGTGGCGGCGCGATCTGCTCGACGGATTTACCCTCCACGTCGAAGTTCCAACCGGCGCGACTGAAGTAAACGCCGAGCTGGATTACGTTTCTCCCGCAACCTTAGAACCTGGCTTTTCCGCGGGTTCCTCTGCGACCGACAAAATGGCAGTCATTAGTTGGAATCAGGTTCTGCTCTATCCCAAGGGCTCGACGAGCGACGATCTCACCTACGTCGCCTCTCTGAAACTTCCCGGCAATTGGAAATTTGGAACCGCCTTGCCCATCGCATCCACCACCGGGGATCAACCGAACGGTGAGACGCAGATCCTATTTCAGCCCGTTTCCCTGACTACGCTGGTCGATTCGCCCGTAATCACCGGCGAATTTCTCAAGGTCGTCAAGCTGGCCGACGATCCCCTCACCGAGATGGACATTGCCGCCGACAGCGCCGCCGCACTCGCCGCTCCCCAGGAGGTCTGGGACCACTACAAGAATCTGGTCGAACAAACCAACAAACTTTTCGGCGCGCATCACTACCGCGATTACCACTTCCTACTCAGCTTGAGCGATCACGTGGCGCACTTCGGACTCGAGCATCACGAGTCCGACGACAGCCGCATCGGCGAGCGTGGGTTAGTCGACGACGGCGAGCGCAAAGGGTCAGCCGATCTGCTCCCCCATGAGTACGTGCATTCGTGGAACGGAAAATACCGCCGGCCCGCCGACCTGGCGACGCCCGACTATCAACAGCCCATGCAGGACGATCTGCTCTGGGTATACGAAGGTTTGACCAATTATCTGGGCACGGTGCTTACCGCTCGCAGCGGGTTGCTCACTGATAAGGAAGCGCGGGACAACTTGGCCTTAACCGCTGCCGAGCTGGATCACACGCCGGGCCGCACCTGGCGAAACTTGCAAGACACGGCCGATGCGGCGCCGCAACTTTACTTCGCCCCGCATGCTTGGCAATCCTGGCGGCGCGGCGTCGACTTCTACGATGAAGATACCCTGAACTGGCTGTGGGCTGACGTCCTCATCCGCCAGCAGAGCAAGGGCAAGAAAACGTTGGACGATTTTTGCAAGCTCTTCCATGGCGCCCCGAACACAGCGCCGATGGTGAAGACCTATACCTTCGAGGATGTGGTCAATGCTCTGAACCAGATCGTGCCCTACGACTGGCGCGGCTTCTGGACCGAGCGGCTGACGAACCATGGTCCCGGCGCTCCGCTGGGCGGCATCGAAGGCAGCGGATGGAATCTGGTTTACGACGAAGTTCCATCCGAAATGGACCGCGCTGGCGAAAGCAACTCGCATTTCATCGATGCGGCGTATTCGATCGGCATCGACCTGCACGAAGATGGCACCATCAGCGATACGATCGAAGGCATGCCCGCAGCCCTGGCTGGGATCGGCCCGGGCATGAAGCTGGTCGCGGTGAACGGCCGCCAGTACTCGCCCGAGATCCTGCGCGACGCGATCAAAACCGGCAAGAACACCACCGCGCCCCTCGAACTTCTGGTTGAGAACACCGAATACTACAAAACCTACAAGCTCGACTACCACGGCGG
>PMHI01000061.1 GCA_003156615.1 Acidobacteriaceae bacterium
AACATCTGCACCATTCACGAAATCGACGAGCAGGATGGCCAGACCTTCATCGTGATGGAGTTTCTGGACGGCATCACTCTTAAGCACCGCATCGCGGGACGACCGTTAGACATGGAGACGCTGCTCACTGTGTCGATCGAGGTCGCTGATGCGCTGGACGCGGCGCACGCTGGTGGCATTGTTCATCGTGACATTAAGCCTGCGAACATCTTTATCACCAAGCGGGGGCACTCCAAAATTCTCGACTTCGGGCTGGCCAAGGTTGCAGTCGAGCCAAAAGCGTTGTCGATCGAAGCCACAGCAGCCACCGTTTCTGACAGTCATGAATTCTTAACCAGTCCCGGCACTGCGGTGGGCACCGTCGCTTATATGTCCCCGGAGCAGGCCAAGGGAAAGGATCTCGATTCCCGTACCGATTTGTTTTCATTCGGCACAGTACTGTACGAGATGGCGACCGGAGCGTTGCCGTTCCCGGGAGAAACTTCAGCGACCATCTTCGACGGTATCCTCAATCGAGCCCCGGTTCCTCCAGTACGGCTGAACCCTGTGGTGCCGCCCAAGCTGGAGGACATCATTAGTAAGCTGCTGGAGAAGGATCGCGATCTGCGCTACCAATCCGCAGCCGAAGTTAGAAGCGACCTCAAGCGGCTTCGGCGCGACACTGAATCGGGAAGGCTCCAGGTTACCGATTCCGCGGACGTTGCGGTTTCGAGCGCAACCATTCCCGCCGCCGGGCGCCGCCCCAGCGGCTCCGACGTTCTCGCCGCTGCGCGCCAACATAAAGCCGGTCTGGGAATCATCATTGCTGTCGTATTGCTCCTGGTTGCCGCCGCCGGATTCGGCATTTACAGCTTGGTTTTCTCCGCCCGCACCCAGCCGTTTCAAAGCATCAAGATCACCAAAATCAGCGGGACCCACAATGTGAGCATCGGTGCCATGTCTCCCGATGGCAATTACCTGGCGTACGTGATCATCAATGAGGGCAATGAATCCTTGTGGCTGCGCCATCTGGCCAGCGAAAGCAACGTGCAGATCATTTCCCCGGAACACGTACAGTACTCCGCGCTACGCTTCTCGCCCGACGGCAGTCACATTTACTATTCGCACACGCAACTTGCCAACGGCCCGGCTTCTCGGGATTTCGACCTATACCGTATCCCCGTACTGGGCGGGACTCCGCAACTGCTGGTCAAGGATGTGGACACGACTCCCAGTTTTTCGCCCGACGGGCAGCGCTACGTTTTCGTGCGTGCCAACGATCCTGACCCCGGCAAATACCATCTCATCGTGGCCAACGCCGACGGCAGTAATGAAAAGAGCATTTTCAGCGGTCCCATGTCCAACGTAGCGGAGGATTCAGCCTGGTCGCCGGATGGAAAAGCCATTGCCGGTGTAATTTTCGATCAGACTGGCAATAGCATCAGCACACTGATTTCGATTGATCCCATCACAGGTAACCAGAAGACAATATCCAAGCCGCCGTACACAGCCGTGACCAACGCGTCGTGGCTGCCCAATGGAAAAGCGCTGGTTGTAATTTTTTCTGCTGCGGAAACAAACTTCGCCCGACAGCAAGTCGGACTCATTAGCTATCCCGACGGAAAGTTTCGTCCCATTACTGCCGACGCGAATGATTACGAGACCTTGAGTGTCTCCTCCGACGGTGCGACCATCGCCACCGTTCTGCGCCAGTCGGTACGCGATGTCTATGTGAGTTCGGGACAGAAGGCCGACTACTCCGACGCCAGACAAGTCACGTCGGGAGACCCCACCCCGGTGGTCTCGTGGACGAGTGACGGAAATTTGGTCGCCGAGCAAGAGGCGTCCATTCGTGTGATCAACTCGAGCGGCGGGCTCAAGGCCGAGTTTGCCCACGAGAAGGAATCAGGGTCTATGCAGCCCTATGGCTGCGGTGACGGCCACATTGTCTTCACGCGGGGAACTTTGAAAACCCTCTCACTGAATATCTGGCGCAGCGAAGGGGACGGCTCCGGAGTGCGGCGCCTCACCGAGGGCAAGAGAGACCTGTACCCTCTGTGCTCTCCCGACGGGAAAACCGTTTTTTACGTAGATAACACCACTTCCGCATATATGAAGGTACCCATCGACGGAGGCAAGCCGGAACGATTTACGAAGGAATATGCGGAGACAAACGCCGGTTATGACATTGCCCGCGATGGAAAAACGATTGTGCTGGGCACCTATGATTTCAAAGCCCAGAGGCCGAACATCTCCCTAGTGTCTCTCGATTCCGGCGAGCTGTTGCGAATGTTCGACTATGATCCGCGGCATGAGGGGCTACTCCGCTTCAGCCCTGATGGCAAGGGCATCGTGTATCCGGTCCGCGAAAAGGGCGGGGACAATCTCTGGCTGCAGCCGCTGGACGGCGGTCCCGGCCGGGAGTTGACAAACTTTACCTCGCTAAGAATCTACTCCTATCAATGGTCGCCCGACGGGAAAAGCCTGGCCCTGGTCCGGGGAGACACCCCCTCCGATCTCGTGCTGATTCAGGAATCCCAGAAAAAGTGACTCATCTCGGTAGCGCTGGCGTCCCGCTGGCTGTCCCGAAAGCGCCTACGCCGTCTTCGGCGGGTGGCCCAGGCTGTTGATCTCGCTGGCATCACCAACACAAAGGCTGCCCCGTCCTTCGCGTGCTTGGCGAAGGGCGGGCACCACGAACGCACACGCAACGGGGTGTGTGCAGAACGGATACAAAAGTTCCGCAGGTTGGTGGTTCGTTAGGAACGCTACGCTGAAAACTTTCTTGGAATGCTCCACTTAGGCTGCTGGTTGATCTTGCTGAGGCATTTATGAGATGGGTAGTGGTGTTCCTGGTGGTAGCACTGATCCTGGAGTTTTGGGCTTTACCGGCCCTAGCGGTTGCGGCTGCGGCTGTGGCGAAGCTGCTGTTCGTCCTCTTTGTTGTACTGTTTGTTGTACTGTTTTTCCTTTTACTGTTTGCCAGCTCACGCGCCGAGGAAGCGGAATCTAGTTGTAGGTGGAGTGTCTAAATAGAGGAAAACAAATCGCATGCCGAGGCGGAATGCAAACACTGCAACTCAGCGTTCATTCGGGGCAGAGTGCCAATACACTTGTCACGCCCCGAAGAGTCTTCGCTTGATCGGTTGACAGCCAGGATCGGTTGTGGTGAATTGCGCAAGAATCCCTCCCAACCTTTGCAATCCTCTGCAGCAACTAAGTTCTAAGTTAGCGACAAAATTCCCAAAGGCGCGGGAAATCTCGTGCTTTCTCAGGAGGAAGGTTTTATGGGAGACGACATGGAGAAGAAGGGACAGCAAGGTGGCCAAACCGGATCAGGATCACACAGTGGTCAGTCCGGACAACCGGGACAAGGCCAACAGAGCGGCCAGCCCGGACAGTACCAGCCGAAGAAAACCGGCCAAGGTCAGAATGAAGCAGACGAAGACGATCAGGAGCGCGATCGTCAGCGTCGTGCTTCGTAGTTCTCCTACACCTAGGATCACCGATCGCTTAGGAGGTCCCGGCCTGGCCGGGACTTTTTTGTTCGAGGTAGAATGCCTGTATGGTTGAAGGCAATTTGAGGACGGAACACCTGCGAGGAAGCCAATGGCAGCGAAGAAACAGCCTGTAAAACAGGAGCCTTTCCTAAATACCGTGGCCCGCAAACTGGGGCAGGCGGCCGGCACGCTCACGAAAGTGACCCAAGAATTGACGGAGAACCTTTCGACGTTCCCGGAAAGCGTTGAGACGAAGATGCGAAAAGCCGCCAATAGCGGTACGCCGGGTAAGCGCTCGCAGGTTCGTACTCGACATCCCAAGAAAAGCACTCACCGCGCGGCCGGGGGGCCGAAGACGAAGGACACGGCCACCGTGGAGAAGCGGAGGCTGCCGAAGAAAAAATCGCCGCGAAGCAAGCGCAAGCCCATCAACATGAAGGCCTGACCATGTACACACACTGGCGCGACCCCGCGGTCTGGATCTGTTGATCGTTCCTGCTGAGCCCTCACCAACTACCTTTCGGACAAGCGGGAAGGGAAGGGCTCTCGGAGGGAGAGCTCCTCCCGTTTTTCCGTATGCCCTTGGTGCGGGATTCACTGTATAGCGTTCCCCGCAAGCATGGCTAGTGTCGTTGCAGCCGGGGTATCTATGAGCAACCAACCCACTCCATCCCAATCTATGCCGAGGAACTGGCGAACGCTTTATAGCGCTGCTCTATTCGAGACGGACAAGAGGAGGATTCCGGCGCGAATCGCCGACGCCGAAAAGGCGATCGTGACCGTGACCCGGGCCCGCGAACTCTTTTCCGCCGCCGCCGACACAATCGAAGAAGACCAAGCCTTGGATGATGCGCTCTATGCCCTGCGGGCGCTCCAGAGTTGCTTGAATTTCCGTGCGGCAGCCTGAGCTATCGTGCCTCTGTTCATCCTTACATCTTTGGCTGCCCCAAATGTTAAGAAGAAGGGGGAGGAGGGGGCACTGCTTCGTCCTCACAGAACCATGTCTTCACAGAACCTTACATCTTGTGCGCCTGAGAAGTAGGGAAACCATTGCTCGCCAGCAGGGACTAAACAGTATTGCTGACGGGTAGAGCTCAACTTACAGTGCGAGGAGTGCAGAAAGTTGAGTCCTTCCCAATGGCACCCAGGACTGTAGGACGTTCCTTTGACCCATATCGGTCGCTCTCGGCAGATGATCTGAGAAGCGCGTTCGAGACAGCAATATCCGAACATCATGAGGCGGATCGCGCTGCTAAAAGGCGGTCGCGGTATCGCACCCCCATCGTTCCACACGGAGGAATCCTGGGTATTTCCCAAACGGATGCGGAGAAGCGCGCACTGTCGGACGCGGCTCGAGCCCTAGCTCAATTGTGGAAGGTTTGAGCGAAAATTCGCTCGTGCGGAGGACAGCGGCCGGTGGTCACCCGCTCGCCTGCGAAGAACCTATGTCTCTCAAAAGGATTTTGAGCGGGTGCCGGAAATAGACACTGGCGAATCCCTGATCCATTGACCAGCAGCTTCTCCGCAGAGTGACTAGCTCGCTTTGCGCCGGGAGCGGACATCTATCTCTTCTGTTCCAGCCGAGTCCTCGACCGACTCGTTTGTCGTGTCGACGGCTTTTTTGTCGGCATCTTTCACGTTGCCCCAGGCGTTCTGCACCTTCCCCTCAACTTGCTTTAGCGCACCATGGACCTGTTTCTCTGCGTCTCCGGTCCATTCGCCCGCCTGGCGTTCGATGCGACCTGCAACGTCTTTGACCTTACCCTGCACTTGATCTTTATTCATGACGGATTCCTCCGAATTTTCTCTTGCACTTCAAGAACACCCCGAGCCGTCAAGTCAAACGATTGGGCTTCGGCCCTGGATCAGGCGGAGCAAAACCGAAATCACCGCCAGGACGAGCAGAATGTGAATGAATCCACCTAAAGTGTACGAACTGACCATGCCCAACAGCCAGAGAATCACCAGCACACCGGCTATCGTGTAGAGCATCGGACTCCTTTCGTGGAAGCCAGTGTGTCTTTTTAACTAGCAACTCCACGAAAGTTTACGCAGCCGAGATTGCGTGAGGTATCCAGCAAAGTACCTAGCCAAGGGGCGATCTCGCTTTAGTTGCGACGGAGGCACTACTAAACGTGGACGATTCCGTTGCGCACGGCATAGAGCGTAAGATCCGCGATCGAATGCAGGTCTAGTTTGCGCATGAGGTTGGTTCGGTGAGTTTCCGCCGTCTTTACGCTGAGACTAAGGGCCGTAGCGATCTCCTTCGTGCTCTTTCCTTCGGCGACGAGCTGGATTACTTCCCTCTCTCGCGGCGTCAGAACACACTGGCTGAAAGTTTCGCTCTCGTTATGCGGACGCAGATACCCGTCGAGCATCATCTGCGCCACTTTCGAAGTGAAGAAAGTGCGGCGCTGTTGCAAAGCTTCGACCGCCGCCAGCAGGTCCCGGCCAGTGTCGGACTTAAGCAAAAAGCCGCGTGCGCCAGCGGCCAGTACTTCCCGTACCGTCTGTTCCGAATCGTGTACGGTCAGGATCAGGATACGAGCTTCGGGCAGGATTGCCAGGATTTGTCGTGCCGCATCCAGCCCGTTGAGGTTCGGCATACCGATATCCAGCAAGAGAACGTCTGGTTTCAACTGGCTGGCACACTCTACGGCTTCACGCCCGTCTCTGGCCTCACAACAAACCTCCCATCCCGCATGAGTTTCGAGCAGGGAGCGAACACCTTTTCTCGCCACTTCGTGGTCATCCGCAATCAGGATTCGAAGGCCGCTCAAGCTTTACCCCCTGGAACAAGAATCACGAAGCGCCGATGCCATTTTTCGGAGAAAGCGAAATTCTGTATCTGAGAACAGCTGCGTTCACAACGGGTGCAGGTTCCGAACGAATCCGCTCAAGCTGAACGCGCTCACTTTTGCACGCGGACATGATTCAACGAGCACGGAAGTTGCCAAATCTGGAATTCTTTTAATTCCAACGCCTTAGCCAGAGCCGGCAATCGGAATCCGATGTAAGTTTTTCCCACCGCAGCATCCAGGTCGGGCTGACAATTGTTCCGACCTAATGTCAAACCGGGGAAAATCCGTCGCTGCAGGCAGGAGGCGCTGTGTCGTAGCCTACGGCACGACCATCCGCACAAGGACCCAGTATCATTCGACCCGACTGCGGCCTCTGAAGCGAGGCCGGGGGTCTTAATGACCCTCAGGCGCGACCGTGGTTTCTGTCGTGCGTTGGATCTGCGGCGGCATCTGGATCTGGATAATGTTGTTCTTGATGGCGTACACAACCAGATCGCGGATGGAATGCAGGCTGAGTTTCCGCATGATGTTGCTGCGATGCGTCTCCACGGTCTTGGTGCTCAAATTCAGGACTGTGGCCACCTCCTTGGAACTCTTGCCTTCGGCGAGAAGCTGAGTGACCTCGCGTTCCCTGGCGGTCAGTGTCGGCAGGTTCGGAGGCTCATTCCGGGATACGGCATGACCCTTTTCCAGGAAGCCCGCCAACACCAGATCGTTCACCCGTGGGGTGAAGAACATCCGTTTGCTCTGCAAGGCTTCGACTGCCGACACTAGATCGCGAGCTGCATCGGACTTGAGCACGAAGCCGCGCGCCCCGGCGTCAAGGGCCTCACGGATAATCTGATCGGAATCGGT
>PMHI01000694.1 GCA_003156615.1 Acidobacteriaceae bacterium
TTGACGAGCCTACCGCAATCAGGGCACCTGAACTCGTATTTCAAATGTTGCCCAGTCATGTCAATGCACTATCAGTGTCTTACGGCGAAGCTTGGTTGGCTCAAAAACGGGGCAGCACTGTTTGACAACTTCGCTGCCCCATCTCAGCCCGCCCCCACTCATGAGAACGAAATTCGAGGGTAAAACCCTTCATTTTCACCGAGGTTTTGGAAGTCGGCAGGCACGAACAAATGCTCCCCCAAAATCGGTGATGTAAAGCTCATTGGTCGGCATGAACTTATTGATTAGCTGTCTGAGGTCATCGGTGAANNTAGTATCGGCGCAGCGGATTGAAGGATTGAAGCGTACTCTCCCGTATGTGAGACTTAGCGACACGAACAAGTTCATTGTCTCTGTTGTGCTGATAATTGAGTCGGTGCCAGCTACAGAGTGGGGGCCGAGGTCGTTCAATGGAGTCAGATATAACCGGTTGCTCAAACACCAATGGCGGTATTCACGCTCTTCTTCCGTGGTGGAAGTATCCGGAACGGTCAGGGGATTCTCGGTGGCGCCTCCTTGCACATCCAATACGGACTCTATCCACTCTTTTAGTTCCTTGGTTTTTACCCGATTGCGTTCATCGCGAGCATCGGTGTAAACCGCCGAGGCCGCGAGCGCCGCCGATGCTTCGCGGTGTGCCATCCATAAAAAGACGGCTCGCATACCGTGATCCTCAAAGCTCCGGCGTCAAGGCCTCCGAACCGTAACCATTGGGTCCGATTGGCTCTGTCCCGAGGCAGCATTTCCATGCTAACGTAGTCGCAATTAACGCACGGGCAGCTGAGCCCCCAGGGTGCACGGAGTCACACGACTACACGGCTCAACTGGGAACCACAGGGTGTGCCATCAGCATGAGCAGAGTGGCAAGGCCGTTCCACAAGGGCCAGCGGAGAGCTTCGTCAAGACTCTCGAATATGACAATGTCTGCCGCTCTGGTCTTCGTCGCCCCCAGGGGTGTCAGGCCCGGGGGCTGCAGGTCGGTCAAGGATGAGAAGTCGGCGCGCAACAGGTAGAAATGGCCACAAATATACCCAAGAAACTAGGTAAGTACGATGTCCTCGAGGTTGTAGGTCGCGGAGGGATGGGGATTGTCTACAAGGCAACCGATCCCGGTATAGGGCGCTTGGTGGCTATTAAAATGATTACCGTCGGCGTTGCCAACGACTCCGAACTGCTGAAACGCTTTTATCGCGAGGCCCAGTCCGCTGGGAAACTGCAGCACCCGAATATCGTTACCATCTATGATTTGGGTGATCAAGACGGCAATCCCTACATGGTGATGGAGTATCTGGAAGGTGAGAGCCTGGAATCAATCATCGCCTCTCGTCGTTCCGTCCCTCTCGAGCAGAAGCTGAATACCGTGGTTCAGGTCTGCAACGCTCTTAGCTACGCTCATCAACACAATATCGTTCATCGTGATATCAAGCCTGCGAATGTCATGGTGCTCAAAGATCTCACTGTCAAGATCATAGACTTTGGCATCGCGCGCATCGGCAACGAAAACGTTACGCGCCCTGGCCAGTTGATGGGCAGCATCCCGTATATGTCTCCCGAGCAAATCAACGAGAAAGCCTATGTCGATTCGCGTACCGATATCTATTCCGCGGGGGTTGTGCTCTACCAACTGTTAACGTATGCGCTTCCCTTCGACGGCAAAGATACAGGAGCCATTCTCCTCAAGATTCTTCACNNTCCTCCCCCGCTGCAGACGTATCTTTCCGCCTACCCCACGGAATTGGACCGTATCATCGCTCTGGCTTTAGCCAAGAACCCGGAAGAGCGCTACGGAACCGCGGATCGCCTTGCCGTCGACCTCATGCGGGTGCAGGACGAACTCAAGCGCGACATCGTATCTGAGTACTTTCTCTCCATCGATAACTTCGTTGCTAACGCGCAATGGAATCAGGCAAAGGAACAGATTCTACAGGTTCTGAGAATCGACCGGCAGAATACTCGAGCGAATGAACTGCTGGGCAGAGTGGAACAACAGATTCAGACTCAGAAGCGAAGCGAGCAGGCGCGGGAATTGCGAGTGCAGGCGGAACAAGCGATCGAGTGCGACGAATTGGAAGATGCCCTGAGATATCTTGATCATGCTGAAGAGCTCGACAGCAGCAGTCACGAACTTCGCGAACTGCGAAACTCGATAGCCGAACGGAAAGCGAGGGGAGATCAGTTAGCCGCTTTGCTGCAGCGCGCGGAATCGGCACGTGACGCGGGTGAACTCGAGGAGGCCCAGAAAGCTGTGGTAGAAGCGCTTCGCCTCGATCGCAATAATCGGGAAGCTCAAGCCCAGAACGTCATCATCACCCGTGAGATTGCGGAGCACAGCAAACTGAAACAGGTGCAAGGCTTTCTAGATGAGGCCAGGAAGCAAATGGCGGCGCGCAGCTTTACAGGAGCATTGGAGGTGCTCAAGAAGGCGGAGATGCTCGCCCCTGACGCTCCTGGCATAAGGGAGTTGGCCAGCCTCGCTACCAGCGGTCAGGAGCAAGAGAGGCGTCGCAAGCAACTGGAGGGGTTTAACGCGGCAATAGAGGATGCCCTGAATCGCGACGATTTCTTACTGGCTTGCGCTCGGGCAGAGGAGGGGCTGCGACTATTTCAGGAAGACCGCACCCTCNNGCCGAAAAGCAACTGCAGGCGAGCGAGAAGCGTACTTATGTGGAACGGCAAATCGCCGCCGCACGGCAATGGTTGGATTCGGCGAACCCAGACCAATCACCGCTTCCATTGGAGGAAGCGCTAAAGAGATATCCGCAGGAACCGGCGCTGATCTCCATGCTTTCAGTGGTGAGGGAGTCTCTGGCGCGGCGGCGGGAAGAACAATGCAAAGCGGACTGCCTTCAAAGAGCCAAAGATGCAATCCGTCGCAAGGCCTACAGCGAAGCCATTGAGATACTGGAAGCGACGCGGAAGGAGATTTCATCGAGCGATCTTGATGACCTCCTTCAGTTTGCCCAGGAAGAGGCGGCCCACTATGCCACGCGACAGAAGATCGACGCGACCGCGGACCAAGCTCGTCAATTCATTTCCGCTGGTGAATATCGGAGCGCCATCGACCTGCTCGAAGCCACTTTACGGGAGGCTGCTGACGAAGAACTAGGCATCATCCTCGAGGACGCCCGCCGGCGTCT
>PMHI01000242.1 GCA_003156615.1 Acidobacteriaceae bacterium
CGGCAACTTCACTAACCCTCCTTAAATGCTTCCCGATGCAAGGCCCATGCCAAACCCATGAAAGCCCGACGATTCCCATTTTGTCGCTCATTCTGACAAGGTCAGGCGTGGATGCAGCGCCCATAGATGATCGGAATGTGGATGTTCGCCTCAGCCAACTCGCGCTGAAGATCGAGCCCGCTTTCCCCGGGTAACCTGACATCAAGAACCAGGCAACTCGGCGCATCCGGTCGTTTCCCTTGCATAAATTCGCGTGGCGAGCCGAAGAGCTCGACTCTTAGGCCCACCGAGCGGATCAGGCTCTTAAGCGCATCGCGGATCAATGAATCGTCATCCACGACGAACACGATCGGCGGCTGATTCGTCATGAAAGTCGGCTGCCTTTGGCACGGTGAATCGAAAAAACTACCTCGTGTGAGGCCTCTGGGGTAAACCCAGCCACCTCCCGCACGCAAATCAAAATTATATGGGGACCGTGGCCAATGCTATTGGGCGTTGGCACAGATTTCTTCACTTTAGTGAAGGTTGGCTTAACGAAGGTTTATCGCCTTGAACTTCATCGCTTTGAACCAGAGATACCAATTTTCTCAGCCATCCTTACCAGTTCTGGTAGTGAACCCGCACCCATCTTCCGCATGAGTTGGCTACGATGGACCTTGACCGCCCCTTCGGTGGTTCCGATTTCAGCGGCGACTTGTTTATTTTGCAAGCCTGAAACTATCAGGGGTAGTACTTCACGCTCGCGCGGTGTCAGTAATTCGAGACGCTCCCGGAGCATTGCGGTCTCGGCCTGGCGTTGTCGCCCGGCGCGGTCCCGCTCCAACGCCACCTGAATGGCATCGAGCAGATCCTGGTCGCGGAATGGCTTAGTGAGGAATTCTACGGCTCCCGCTTTCATGGCCTTTACCGACATAGGGATATCGCCGTGGCCCGTGATAAAGATGATCGGAATGTGGATGTTGGCATCAGCTAACTCGCGCTGAAGATCCAGCCCGCTCTCCCCAGGTAGCCTGACATCGAGGACCAGGCAACTCGGCGCATCTGGTCGCTTCGCTTGCAAAAATTCGCGTGGCGATCCGAAGAGCTCGACCCTTAGGCCCACCGAGCGGATCAGGCTCTTAAGCGCATCGCGGATCGATGAATCGTCATCCACGACGAACACGATACTAGGCGGCTCGCTCATCTGACGTGTCTGCCTTTGGCACGGTGAATTGAAAAACTACCCCGTGTGAAGGCCCCGGCGTGAACCACAAACGGCCGCCATGAGCCTCGATGATGGAACGGCCCACCGAGAGTCCTATACCAATACCCTGGTGCTTGGTGGTGAAGAATGGCTCAAAGATGTGGTTTGCTTGTTCGGGATTGACTCCATCTCCCGAATCATGAACCTGGATCAGCACACCATCCGGGTGAATTGCAGACTTGATGCGTAACTCCCGCGGTCGATGGGTAATCATTCTCATCGCATCAATCCCGTTCAGGATCAAGTTCAACAGAACCTCCTGTAACTGAACGCGATCCCCGAGCACATTGGGAACATCCGGCGCCAGATTTGTCTGGACCGCAACACCACTCCGCAGAAGTTCGTTGCCGGACAGAGTCAGTACTTCCCGGATAACGACATTCACATCAAGTTGCTCCATCTGAGGCGGGACCTTTTGGAACAGTGCGCGAATTCGCACGATCACCTCGCTTGCCCGATTCGCGTCCCGGANNTGACCACAGCCCCAAGCGGCTGGTTGACCTCATGAGCAATGGCAGCGGCCAGCTCTCCCATCGCAACCACGCGGGACACGCGGGCGAGATCCTCCTGTGCGCGACGCAAATGCCCTTCGGCTCGCCTCTGGTCGGTCATGTCAATACACGAACCAATGTAGCCGGCAAAAGACCTGTCAGGATTGAATCGTGCCACCCCGATGTCGAGAACCCATCGATATTCGCCGTCGTTCCGTCGGAGGCGATACTCCATCTTGAATGCCTCTCGGCGGTCAAAGGCCTGAGTAAACGTATCCAGGCATCTTTGTAAATCCTCGGGAGCGACCCCATCCGCCCAGCCGTTGCCAAGCTCGCGGTCAATGGATCGGCCGGTGAAGTCCAGCCAGGGCTTGTTGAAGTAGGTGCAGAGTTTGTCAGTCCCCGACATCCAGATCATCACCGGAGCACTGTCGGCCACTAGTCGGAAGCGTGCCTCACTCTCGCGAAGTTCTGCCTCTGCCCGCTTTCGCTCCGTGATGTCGCGGACCACGGACACTTCGTAGACACGGTCAAGCCGGACCTGTTTAATGCTGACCTCCACCGGAAACGTTGATCCATCCTTCCGCCGGTGGAAGCTCTCGAAAACAGCGGATCCGGAATTTTCAATCTTGCCGGCCACCCTGGCCAACATAAGCTCGTCGACAAAGGGATCGACATCGTAAACGCTCAAGGACAGCAGTTCTTCCCGGGAGTAACCCAGGTCTAAGCAGGCTCTTCCATTGACATCGATGAAGCGAAGCGTTTCCGGATCGATCACCTCAATGGCATCGTTGGACTGGTCAATCAACATGCGGAAGAGCAGCAACGATTGCTCCGCGCGCTTTCGCTCCGTGATGTCTCGCCCGATGGCAACGCTCGTCCCGTCCGAAAGATGCACGACTGCCATGGCAAAATCTATGACTCTCCCGTCCTTCACCCTCACTTTGCGGTCAGTCCACTCACCAGTTGACGCGGCAATGAGATCCAGAATCCTTTGGCGATGTTGCGGGTCGGGATAAAACTCGGCAAATAGGTCGAGATTTTGTCTCCGTATTTCTTCCAACGTCCAACCGATCGTGCGCTCCCATTCCGGATTGACCAACTCAACTTGGCCGTCCTGGCCTATGAAAGATATGGTCACGGGGATATGCTCGAAAATCTTCTGAAAAACCTCCTTCTGCCTTCTCAATTCATCTTCGGCGCGCTTCTTTTCGCTGATATCGCGCGCCCACCTGTCCACGGACGATGTAATGACGGCGGCCACAAGTACGATCAAGGTCGCAATAGAAACTCCATAGTTGCCAAGGGGGGGGATGCTCACGGCGTGGAAAAGGTCCGGAGGCGAGGCGGGGATGAAGCCGGCGGCAGCCATCCCGGTGTAATGCATCGCGGAGACAGCGACTCCCATCACCGTGGCGCTGCCCAGCCTCCGCGGAACACTCCATCTGGTCTCCTCTCGCAGACCGAACGCCATCAGCAACGCGATTAGAGAGAATAAGATTGCGAGCAAGATGGAACAGGTGACCAGAAAGGGGGAGTACTGGGTGACGGCGGGCAACCTCATTGCGGCCATGCCGATGTAGTGCATGCCGGCGATGCCTGCGCCCATAAATATGCTGCCGGTCAAGGCCTCAACGGGACCCATTTTCGGGCGGCTCGCCACATACAGCGCGACCGCGGACGCGAGGATCACCACAAGGAGTGATGCCAGAACTGTCGGCCAGTGATATTCGACGGGCACTGGCAAGTGGAAAGCCAGCATCCCCTTGAAGTGCATCGCCCAGATGCCGATGCCCATCGCAATCGCGCCGCCGCTCAACCATGCCAGGCGAATTCCGCTCTTTGCGGCGGTTACGCGTCCCGCGAGATCGAGCGCAGCATACGACGCGACGATGGCGATGAACACTGAGCGCGCCACTTCGCTGTAGTCGTAGGAGCCGGTTAAAGCCGCGCTTGCAGAGATCATAACGAAGATCCCCTCCGCCGGTTTGGGAGAACCCTTAAATCACCGCAAATCGGCAGCTAGATTCTCTTACAGCGTGCGCCCCCAATCTTGCACGGGAAACCCACGTTGGGGACAGTTTACGCCTCGTCCATCGGGGCTGCATCGAATCCCGAGATTTCAGGCGCAGGCTAGTGCTGAGAGCCGATTTCCGCTTGAGTTCGCCCCGCTCGTCTGGCCTTGTTGGCAGGGACGGGGCGGAATACCCTGGACGCCCCCGGACAACTTCCTGTTCGCCCGTGATCCATCGATTCATGCAGCTGCAATCAGCACGGCATGGGTAAGGGCATCACGGGGTAGGACCGTTGCGAGTGGACGAGCATTCCTAATTTCTTCAGTGGTGGGCGGCGCCCAAACGCGGCAGCGAGTACTTCCGCAAACTGGCTGCGCGTCGTAAGACTCACGGCGGCGGCAGACCGCGCAAAGAATCCGACTGATCCGAACCATGGGGTGTGCTCCAGCGTACCGACAAATATTGGATCGGGCCCCTAAACTTCTCGTCTCAAATGACTGTGCCAATTCTCAAGTGTGCTATCTGCGGCAAGCCTGTACCTCTCGAAGAGTCTAAGACGGACGCGGTTGGGATGTCCGTCCACGAAGAGTGCTACACGTCAAAGTTCGCAGGTGGGAACAAAACTAGCAGCCCGACCCCACCGATTGGAAAACAAGGCGCATGACGCGCAAAGCAAGAGTCAAACTCCTTCCCGCTACAGACCCTAATCTTCATTACCCTATTAGCATGTCTCAAGCAGAAAGAGAAAGTCTTGCGGGTGAAGCGAGACTCGCCGAACTATTGAAGAAGCCAAAGAAATCTGCAAGAAATCCACTAGCAAAATAGCATTACCTCATTACCCCCGTTTGATCGCTATTAGATCGTTGCTCTATAGAATTATGGCTTTAAGAACGAAAAAGCCCGGCGCGGTGGCCGCGGCATTTTCGATTGAACCTGGACACTTAAATCGTAGCCCTTCCTCGCGCCCGAATCAAGGAGCGATGCCCGACGCTCCCCGCTTGGGAGACGCAGTCTGGTCCGTGAGTGTGGTGACGCAGAGAAAAGACAAACGAGCACAACAATCGATCGACGAAAATCTCACCTTTTGCCGCGCGCACCTGAAAACACCTTGGCGTGCAAACACCCCCGAATAACTCTGATAGGGGACCCGGTCGATCTATCGCGCCCTGGCACTGAAGCTGATCGGTTGGTTCCGGCTCATGGCATACAGTATGAGCTGGACGCGGCTCGAGACTTCCAGTTTCTCAAAAATGCGATACAGATAGTTGCTGACCGTGTGCTCGATGACATGAAGAATCTCGGCGATTTCGCGATTCTTCTTTCCTTCCGCGACGAGCCGAGCAAACCTTGCTCTCGGGTGTCAGTAAGTTGACTCCCTTACTGATCTGCCGAGCCGGATGCCTTCCAGAGCTCATTCCCTGCGCCTGGATCATCCAGCATGCAGACTCAGAGGACCGGATTTTTGAACGCCGAGGGCCGACATGCTGTTGTTGTGCTCCGATGAAAATCGTTTCACGATGTGGCGAACGAGCGAGTTGGGTTCACACTGCCCAGCCGTTCTTGAAGTCAAAAAAAGAAATTCCGGCTAAGCTTGATGCCATGCGTTTTGCAATTTCAATGCTTGCGATTGCGTGCATTTCGGTTCTGGGCTGGCCATGCTTACATGCTCAAAGCCGAAATGCTTTCGATCATGTGACCGTTCCCATGTCTGTCGAAGGCAATGTCCCTATCGTCACACTTCATTTCAAAAGACCAAACGGCGGCACAAGGACGGCGAGATTTCTCTTCGACTCTGGAGGTGGCGCCATCATCCTCGATGAGAGACTCGCATCCGATCTAGGACTCAGAACTGAGGGACCCGAGTTATCCGACGACGGGCAATCGTATCGTGCGGTCAAGGTACCAGCGGCACGTGTCGGCGGAATGCCGCTCGATCTGAGCGGCAGCAAGGCGTTTGTGCATCTGGGCACAGCGAGCTTTACGAACCGAGACAAGGTGGAGGGGATGCTTCCGGGCAAGGCATTGGAACACTATCAAGTTATTCTGGATTATCCAAAGCAACTGTGGTCCATCGGCAACCCCGGCACTCTCGCGCATCGCGGTGAGCGGCTTTCTGCTCCCTACCTTGCGTCCAGCGGACATCCAAGGATCGAGGT
Organism: Acidobacteriaceae bacterium; assembly: GCA_003156615.1. The sequence continues at coordinate 5,906 of PMHI01000242.1, forward strand.
AAGCATCGGCGGCGCAACGTTCGGGCTTCTGCTCGACACCGGGGCGGAAGTTACGCTGTTTCGGGAGGATCTGCTGCGCGGATGGTCTCGAGAACATCCCGACTGGCCGC
>PMHI01000298.1 GCA_003156615.1 Acidobacteriaceae bacterium
GCCGCCAGCCGAACCATCAATATGGCCTACGGCGCCACCAATACAGCTGTGCTCATCTGCAGCAGTTTAACCGTGGTCCTCGCTGTCTGGGCCGCCCAAACCGCCCGCCGCACGCTGCTCATCACCAGCCTCATCCTCACCATGCTCCTCGGTCTCGTCTTCCTCGGCATCAAAGGCATCGAGTACCGGGAAAAGTTCACAGAGCATCACGTCCCCGGCGCCTCCTTCCGTTTTGTTCAGCCGATCCCCGGACATCCGGGCCAGTACGCCAACCCGCGCCACGCCCAGATTTTCTTCTCCCTCTACTTCGTCATGACCGGCCTGCACGCGCTGCATATGATTATCGGCCTGGGCATTTTTCTCTGGCTCCTNNTACTGGCACTTCGTCGACATCGTCTGGATTTACCTGTTTCCTTTGCTCTACCTGATCGATCGGCACCCGTGAGGTTTCGATGTCTGCACATTCATCTGCATCCGCAACGTCGCCCCTGAAAGGCTATTTCGCCGTCTGGATCGCTTTGCTCGTCGGCACCGGGCTCACCGTGTACGCGGCCACGCTGGATTTGGCCCCCTATAACGCCGCGATTGCCCTCGCTATCGCCACCATCAAAGCAACTCTGGTCGCTCTCTTCTTCATGCATGTCTGGCATGCCGGCGAAAAGCTCATCAAGCTGGTCGTGATCGCAGCATTGTTCTTCCTAGTGCTCTTGCTGGGACTCACCATGACCGATTACGCCACTCGCCCGTGGAGCTAGCCTCAGTCTCACTGGCCTCAATCTCGTTCCGCTTCAATCTGCGATATACTCTCGCGGACTCCTCTACACCGTATTCCAATGAGGTGACTTATGGCGTTCTGCAATTCTTGTGGCGCGAGCATCGCTCCCGGAATCAGGTTCTGCAGCAAGTGCGGCGCGGCGATACTCGCTTCGTCGCCCGTCCCGACGGCTGCCGCGAGCTCTCCCCCGCCCATTGCCGCCGCTGCTCCAGCGGGTTCCTCTCCCGCACCAACTTCGGGCGGCGGAGCCCTTAAGGCCATTCTGATCGTAGTGGGCGTGATCGCTCTCGTGGCAATTCTCGGTCTCGCTTCGATCACATTCTTCGCCTGGCGAGTNNGTCATGAAAGAAGGCTCTAGTTCCGTGACTTTCGGAAACGTTCATACCGCAGCGTTAACCTTTGAAACCTCCGACTCCGTAGACCAAGTCTGCAGCTTCTACAAGCCCAAGTTCCCCAACGCGATGGTGATGACCACTCAGGCGAATCAGTGCACCATTGTCTCCAACGATCAGAAGAACATGATTACCATTAGTGCCAAGATTCAAAACGGTAAGACTCGCATCGCGATCACCAATGTGAGTAAGGCTGGCGGGGCAAATCCGTCCTCGAATTGAGAGGGCCGGCAGCATGCCGAACCCATTCGCCGAGCTCGCCCAAGCCTCGAAATCCGCGCAGGTAGATGCCGCCGGACTCACCGAAGCCCTGCGCCGGGAGATTCGCGGCGAAGTCCGTTTCGACCGCAGCACTCGCGCTCTTTACTCGACCGACGGTTCCAACTACCGCCAGGTCCCGATCGGAGTCGTGCTTCCCCGCGATGCCGAAGATGTTCTCGCAATGGTCGCGCTCTGCCGCGAGTTCGGCGCTCCGCTTCTCTGCCGCGGCGCTGGTACGTCTCTAGCCGGGCAGTGCTCGAACGTCGCTGTCGTCCTCGATTTTTCCAAGTACATGGCGAGGATTCTCGAAATCGACCCCACCCGCCGTATCGCCCGGGTTCAACCCGGAGTCGTGCTCGACCATCTCCGCGTGGCCGCCGAAAAGCACCATCTCACCTTCGCGCCCGATCCCGCCACTCATGATCGCTGCACCCTCGGCGGCATGATCGGCAACAACTCCTGCGGCGTCCATTCCGTCATGGCTGGCAAAACCGACGACAACATCGAAGCGCTCGAAATCCTCACCTATGACGGCGCACACATGAAGGTCGGCGCCACGTCGAGCGCGGAACTCGAACGCATCTGTGCGGCCGGCGGCCGCCGCGGCGAAATCTACACCAAACTGCAGGCTATCGCCTCCGCCTACGCCGATCTTGTCCGCCAGCGATTTCCCAACATTCCGCGCCGCGTCTCCGGTTACAACTTGAACTTCCTCTTGCCCGAGAACGGATTCCACGTTGCCCGCGCGCTCGTCGGCTCCGAAGGTACCTGTGTCACGATTCTCGAAGCCACGTGCCGGCTGGTCGAAAGCCCGCCCGAACGCGTGCTGCTGATCGTCGCCTATCCCGACATTTATCAGTGCGCCGACCACGTGCCCGAAATCATGGAGCACAAGCCCATCGGACTCGAAGGCTTCGACGATCTTCTGGTCGGCTACACCCGAAAGAAAGGCATCAACTCCGGAGGCCTCGCACTCCTGCCCGAAGGCGCCGGCTGGCTGATGGTGGAGTTCGGCGCTTCCACCAAGCGGGAAGCCGAATCTCAGGCCCGCGGCCTGATGGAGGCGCTTGGCCGCAGTGCAGACCCGCCCGCGATGCGTCTCCACACCGACCCCCAGCAAGCCAAGCGCGTCTGGGAAGTACGCGAGTCAAGCCTCGGCGTCACCGCCCATGTGCCCGGCGAACCGCCCTATTGGGAAGGCTGGGAAGACGCCGCCGTCGCGCCCGAAAAACTCGGTGGCTACCTCCGCGATCTGCGCAAGCTGATGGCGGCTTTCGGCTACAAAGGCTCGTTCTACGGCCACTTCGGCCACGGTTGCGTCCACAACCGCATCAATTTCGACCTGCAATCGAAAGAGGGCATCGCCAAGTTCCGCAAGTTTATGGAAGAGGCTGCCGATCTCGTGGTCAGCTACGGTGGCTCCCTCTCCGGCGAACACGGTGACGGTCAAGGCCGCGGCGAATTGCTTCCGAAAATGTTTGGCCCTGAACTCGTCGAGGCCTTCCGCGAGTTCAAGTCTGCCTGGGATCCGGAATGGAAGATGAATCCAGGCAAGCTGATCGAGCCCTACAAGCTCGACGAAAACCTCCGCCTCGGCGCGACCTACTCTCCGTGGGAACCGAAAACCAATTTCCAATTCGTCGCCGACCATGGCAGCCTCGCCCAGGCAACTCTGCGTTGCGTGGGCGTGGGCAAGTGCCGCCGCGAAGAGGGTGGCCTGATGTGCCCCAGCTACCGTGCCACGCATGAGGAAGAAGACTCCACGCGCGGCCGCGCTCACCTCCTCTGGGAGATGACCCAAGGTGAAGTGATCCGCGACGGCTGGCGCAGCGAAGAAGTCAAACGGTCGCTCGACCTCTGCCTATCCTGCAAAGGATGCAAAAGCGATTGCCCGGTCGGCGTCGATGTGGCCACGTATAAGTCCGAATTCCTTTCTCATTACTACGAAGGCCGCGCGCGTCCACGCAGCGCCCACGCTTTCGGCCACATCGACCTATGGGCGCAGGTCGCATCGCATGTGCCCGGCCTGGTCAATCTAACAACGCAACTCCCACTCCTGCGCGACCTCTCCAAGCTCGTCGCGGGAATCCCCAAGCAGCGGACCATCCCGGCCTTCGCCCCACAGACCTTCAAGACTTGGTTTGAACGCCGAAGCTTTGCTCGCATGACGAGCCGTCTCGCGAACAAGATCGGGAAGGGCACGGCTTCAGCCGTGCCCTATAGCGCCGAAAACACAAGGGCTTTGGCCCCTGAGGACGCCTCGCCGGTTCTTCTCTGGCCCGACACGTTCACCAATTATTTCCAGCCCGCCATCGCCAAAGCCGCCGTCGACGTTCTCGAAGCCGCAGGCTTCCAAGTCGTCGTGCCCAAAGCCAACCTCTGCTGCGGACGCCCGCTCTACGACTACGGCATGCTCGACCGCGCCCAGGCGCTCCTGCTCCAGATCCTCGACGAACTCTCGCCCGCAATCGAAGCCGGCATTCCTATCGTCGGCCTCGAACCCAGTTGCGTCGCCGTTTTCCGCGACGAACTTGTCAACCTCTTTCCCCACGACGAACGGGCGCAGGCCCTGTCGCGCCAGACCTTCCTGCTTAGCGAATTCCTCGAAACCAGCGCCCAGAAGTTTCCTCCGCATCGGCTCGATCGCAAAGCGCTCCTCCACGGCCACTGCCACCACAAATCCCTCATGAAGATGACCGCCGAAGAGGCCGTCCTGCGCCGCCTTGGCATCGATTTCCAGAGCCCCGCTCCGGGCTGCTGCGGCATGGCCGGCTCCTTCGGCTTTGAAGATGACAAGTACGACATCTCTATCGTCATCGGTGAGCTCGAACTCCTGCCTGCCGTGCGCCAGGCTCCNNCCGACTGGCTGATCATTGCCGACGGCTTCAGTTGCCGCGAACAGATCGCCCAATGCACGCCACGCCGCGCCCTGCACCTAGCCGAAGTCCTCCAGATGGCGCTCCACGGCGAACGCGCACCCCAGGTGCTCCCCTATCCCGAATCCGCTCGCACCCGCCAGCGCGAGGCCGAAGTCTTACAGTCCATGAAGCGCGCCGGCCTGGGGTTGGCGGCNNATGCTAACCCCCACCCCTCGTCAGATGGCTTTGCATCTGGGACAATAGAGCGGTTTCGGTTTGCGCCGCGTGTCATCCCAACCGGAACTTCCCTTCCTGCGAGGAGGGGGAAGTGGAGTCGAGGACCTGCTGTTTCTGACATTCACTGCGAATTCTCAGTCATGGATCACGAAACCACCATCACCGCCCCCCCCGTCGGCAAAGTCCCCGCCGAGGCGCTGCCCGCCCTGGTAGCGGCCAAGTCCTCTGACGCTCCCCTCTGCGGTTCGGTCCTGGTCCTGATCCAGTTCGACGTTTGCGAAGAGATTCGCCTCGACCAACTGCGCCAGATTCTCGGCGCCCGCACCGCCGATGCCAGCTTCAAACACGTCGCTCCCGGCTACGTCCGCTTCCAGCGTCCTCCGGTCGAGGAGGTCCTCGAACCCATCGTTCTTGAAAGCGGCGAGCGACTGCAGGGCGACATCAAGTACTTCGACTACGGCGTAGTCAGCGTGATCTTCGAGCTGCCGTTCTCCGGCGATTGGGACAAGCTCGTCCAACTCTCCAGCCGCTGGGTTTGGGACACCAACTTCGAGAGCCTGGCCACCCGCATCGTCAAGCAGAAACTGGAGCGCGCCGCTCCTGCCCTGGTCAAACCGTATAACGTCCAGCTGGCCGACTGGCTGCAAGAGGACTATTTCATCTTCCACCTGCGCGAGATTGCCGGCTCACCCTCCGCCACCGATCTGCTCGCTTCTCAAGGAGCCTGCATCGCCCAGGTCGTGCGCGGCGAAACTCAGCGGCTTTCCGATGGCGAGCGCCAGGAAATCCTGCAATCGCGCATCTCCTACTATCCGAACGACCTCGCCGTAATCGGATGGAACGCCGCTTTCATCTACGACAGTCCCGTCGGCGCCGAGACCGCCATCCAGCTCCTGCAGTACGCCAACTCGCAGTTGCTCGAGTTCCGCCACTACGACGAACTGCTCACCAAACAGCTGGAACAGGTCTACGCCTTCCTCGACCGCGGAGGCCGCGGCCTCTGGTCGCGCTGGCGCACCGCCCGTGCGGCCTCGAAACTGCACACTGTCCTGCTCGACGTAAGCGAACTCACCGAGCGTGTCGACAACGCCATCAAGTTCTTAAGCGACATGTTCTCCGCCCGTCTCTACAAGCTAGCCGCCTCAAAAGTCGGCGTCCCCGATTACAAAGACCTGGTCCAGCAAAAACTGCAAACCTCCGAAGAGCTCTACCGCTTCATGGTCGACGAATTCAACCAAAGCCGCGCNNATTCCGAGAAGCGAATCGGCGAGGAATCCGCTGTTGGTTTGCGCCACCACGCTCCCGCGTGGAGGACGAACGGGAAGGGCGCGGTTTCCAGCCGCACCGAAACGCCAGCCTCTGTCACGACCTTGTCATTCCGAGCAGAGAGGGATCAAAAGCGACGGCTGAGTCGAGGAACCTGCGGTTTGCCGGCGCCGCCACTGCCCCCCGCCGCTAGCGCCTGTTATCCTGAACGGACCGAATCAGTTCGCTTTTAGAATGGGCTTGCGAACTAACCCAGCAAGACCTTAAAGACCCAAGACCTCGAACCTAAGACCGGAAGCCGAGAACCGATGAAAGGCCTGAAATCCAAGCGAGTCCTGATCACCGGAGGCGCCAGCGGAATCGGCGCAGCCACAGCCGCTCGCTTCCTTGAAGAAGGCGCGCAAGTCTCGATCCTCGACCGCGACGCCAAGGCCTGCGAATCCATTCGTCACCAACTCCCGGCGATCTCCGAGACCATCATCGCCGACGTCGCTAACCTAATGCAGGTCGCAGCCGCCTTCGCCCAGGCCATCCACGCCATGGGCGCAGTCGATGTCCTCATCAACAACGCCGGCATCAGCATGCGCCACAATTTCCTCGAAATCACCCCCGAAGAATGGGACAAGGTCATCGCCGTCAACCTAACCGGCATCTTCTATGTGGCCCAAACCGCCGCGCGCCATATGTGGCAGCGTGGCACCGGGGTGATTCTGCAAACCGCCTCCACCAACGGCACAGTTGGACAGCCCTACTACGCCGATTACAACGCCAGCAAAGCGGGAGTGATCGAACTAACCAAGACCATGGCGCTCGAACTAGCCCCCAAAGTCCGAGTCTGCGCTNNCAGAAGATCCCCCTGCGCCGCCATGCGAAACCCGAAGAGATCGCGGCCCTGTTCGCATTTCTAGCCTCCGACGAAGCAGCCTACGCTACCGGCCACGTCTACACCCTTGACGGCGGCGAAACCACCGGCGGCCTCGCGAGTCGCTGATTGTCCTCGCGAGCGAGTGAGTTTCTTGCTAGAACGCTAGAACGAAGAACCCGACCGTTTCGTTAAATCTTGTGATCCCGACCGGAGCTTCACCCCCGTCGCCTACCTGCCGCCTCGTCGATTGGCCCGGCTGAGATCCCGGGCCCGGCACCGACTAAAAATGTTCCGTCTTCCCATCCAACAAATCTAGCGCATGAGGAATCAGATCCAGCACAGCTTCCAAAGATTCTACCGCACCGCTGGGACTGCCCGGCAGATTCAAAATCAGAGATTTCTCCCGCACGCCGCACACTCCCCGGCTCAAAGCGGCGAATGAAGTTTTCTTCGCACCCTCAAGCCGCATGCGCTCACCCACGCCATCAATAAGGCGATCGCAAATAGCCTCGGTCGCTTCCGGTGTGACATCGCGCGGAGCGATCCCCGTCCCGCCCGCGGTTACGATGAAACGCGCCTCCAGCGCCAGATGGACGAGGGCATTTTGAATCTGCATGGAATCGTCTTGCACAATCTGCAGAGCGACAACGCGAAAACCAGATTTCTTCAGGACTTCGGCAACCGCAGGCCCGGAAAGATCCGCGCGCTCCCCGCGGGCGCAGGAATCACTGACTGTGACCACTGCGGCCGTGAAAACCACCGGCGCTGTTTCCTCAGCTATCGAGGAGGACATCTTCTTCCTCTTCCGTCCGCCCACCAGCAGCGCTGCTACCCGCACTCGTGCTGGTCACACCAGCGTCGGCCCCGCCGCTCGCACTGGCGATGGCAGCGCTCTCAACGCTCTCTCCTACGGCTTCCGCTTCGGCCTCCGCTCCGCCATCGCGCTGCGATTCGTCGAGCAGCCGCAGGCCCTCCATCAGCAGACCCTGAGTGTTGAGCTTCGTGGTTTCCTGATCGGTCTTGCCCTCGAAGTTGAGTTCGAAGTTGCCGCCGGTCCAACGCAAAACCTTGAAGACGGCTTCATCTCCCGACAAAGCTCCGTAAGTCGCGTGCTTGACCTGACCTTCCACAAAAAACACTTCGCACTTCTCGCCCTCATTGTTCAGCTTGAGCTGGCAGCTCTTGCGTCCCATTTCAAGCGACTGCATCAGGTCTATCACATTCATCTGCGAGAGGTTCCCGCGCACCACGCCATCGGAAGGCGCGGTCTTAGCCATCTTTTCGAGAGCGATACGGTCCACGGTACGCTTGATGCGCCGCGTAGCTTCTCTCAGGAAGAAAGGTTTGGCAATGTAGTCGTCGGCCGCATCCTGAGGAGATAGGCGCTCATCGATGTCGGTCCGGCTCGCCATCAAGATCGCGGAGAAATTTGCCGTAGCCGGCCGGCTCTTAAGCTTCTCGATCAACTGCCGCCCATCCATCCCCGGCATGCGGTAGTCGCAGATGACAAGGTCCGGAGGATCGTCGACAGCCTTGAGCAAGGCGTCGGCAGCATCGCCCGCAGCCACCACGTGCGCGAAGGAAACCAGCGCATGCTCCAGCATCCCCAGCACCATCGGGTTGTCATCCACCAAAAGAAGTTTGACGTCGTTCGCCATGGATTCACTTCGTGCGGCGGTACTCCCCGCTCTTGCCCCCACTCTTCCGCTCCAACACTATCTCCTGAATCTTAACTCCTTTATCCACCCCCTTAAGCATGTCATACAGAACCAGCGCTGAAATACTGGCGGCTACCAGGGCTTCCATCTCTACTCCGGTTGCGGCGGTGGTTGCGACTTTGGTGGTGATGGCGACGCCATTCTCGCATAGGCGCATCTCGACATCAACGTGGGAGAGAGGCAGGGCGTGGCACATCGGGATCAACTCGGAGGTGCGCTTGGCGGCCATGATTCCGGCGATGCGCGCTACTTCGAGCGGATCGCCCTTGGGATTGTTGGGCAGCGCTCTCAGCACGGCCGGCTTCATCTGCACGAAGGCGCTGGCTTCGGCCTCGCGCCTGGTGGGGGCTTTGCCGGAGACATCGACCATGCGGGCGCGGCCGGCTGCGTCGTAGTGGGAGAGCTTTTTCGCCATGCGGAACTTCTATCTTACATGGGATGCAGTAAGGGAGAGACCACCTCGACGGCTAGAAGCCGTGTTGGTTTTGCTCCCTCTATCGCAGCCGTGAAGGGCTGCGCCAGCCAGAATCGGAGGTTGTCGGCAATCTGAGTTTGTAGACAATCTGAGACGGACCTCGCTTCTCCAGGCAAGAAGGTGCAGCTCACTCGAGCATTACGGCGATCCACTCGCCTGCGAGGATGTGTTCGCGATCGGGCGGGACTACGATGTAGCAATTCGAGAGGGCTCGGGCGGCGATGTCGCCTGATCCCTGCCAGGGCACAAGGTCCGCGTGTGAGTCTTCATAGTTGCCGGAAAGGATCGCGGGGAGGAATCTGGTCAGCCCGGTCTTGATGCGGATATCGGATTTCAGACGGGCATGGAGGAAGGTGAGCGGGCGCGGGGACATTCCTCCAAGTGCTTCGATCATCCGCTTCGCGAAGATTTCGAAGGTGACCATGGTGGAGATCGGGTTGCCGGGGAGACCGAAGAAATATCTGTGCTGGTCTTGGTGCGAGAGCGGGGCTGAAGTCCCTTCGCGGGCAGGAGTGCCCACGCCACACGAGCCTACTTGGCCGAATACTACCGGCCCTCCCGGTTGGATTTTTGCTCCTGTGAAGAAGAATTCGGCTTTCAGGTCGGATAGGACTTGCTCGACCAAGTCGTAGCGTCCCATGGAGACTCCCCCGGTCATGATCAGCAGGTCTGATTGCAGGCCTTCTTCGATCAGTTGCCGCAGACGGCGCGGTTCGTCGGGAGCGATGGGCAGGAGCACGGGATCGCCCCCGGCTTTCTTGATCTGCACCGCCAGCGAATAGGTGTTGGAGTTGCGGATCTGCGTGGGGCCAAGTTCGCGATCGAGGTCGACAATCTCGTCGCCGGTGGTGAGAACGGTAACGCGCGGACGAACGAAAACCCGCAGCCGCGATCTGCCGACCGAGGCAGCGAGTGCTATGGCGGTTTCGTTGAGCCGCGTGCCTCGATCGAGCAGGAGGCTGCCGTGTTTGGCTTCGGCTCCCTGCCTGACAATGTTTTCGCCGGGCGCGGCACTCTTTGTTATTTCGACAGAGTCTGCTTGCGGCGACGTGTATTCCACCATTACCACGGCGTCTGCGCCTTGCGGGACTGGTGCGCCGGTCATGATCGAATATCCTTGGCCGCGATTCAGCGCGGGTGCCAGTTGTAGCGAGCCTGCTTTGATTTCTCCGATTACCTTGACCTTGGCTGGAAGCGTTTCGAGGTCGGCGGCGCACACTGCGTAGCCATCGCGCGTGGCGCGCGGAAAGGGAGGGATGTCGCGGTCGGCAGTGATCGGCTCCGCCAGCACGCGCCCGGCCGCTTGGAGCAAAGCTAGCATTTCGTCGCCGCGCGGGGCCGCGTGCGAAGCCTGCTCCTCGACTACGCGGCGGGCGTCTTCAAAGCTCAGGACGAGGGATCGGGTTGGCGGCTCTGCCATCCTAGAGATAATAGCGGAGCGCCGCTCTTCCAGGTTATGAGGCTTGCGGCCCACCTGAAGCCGTGCTCATTCCCGAGCCTCAATTTCCCGCACCGTTTGAGAAAAGCAGGTCCCTTCACTACGCCGCCGCTGGCGCTCCAGCTCCGCTCGGGATGACAGACTGTCCTTGGATTTCTGACTCGGGACGCCGGATGCATGCTGCTACCGGGCCAGTTCCTGGCCCAACACCGTAGGGTTGCTGGCATAGAAGAGCCCGGTTTCTAGGTCGATTACGCGCTCGCGGACGAGTTGGGCGATTTCGCTATCCAAGTGTTGCATGCCTTCGGATGCGCCGGCCTTCATAGCGTCGAGCAAGGTCTTGCCGTCGCGCTCGCCTTTTTCGATGCACTCGCGGGTGCGGGCATTGGCTTTCAGAATTTCGGTGACTGGGACGCGGCCGCTGCGATCGGTCCTGGGCAAGAGGCGCTGGCCGATGATGTAGCGGAATGATTTGGCGAAGCGCTCGCGCACACTTTGCTGTTCACCGGGCGAGAACGAACTGACAATGCGCTCGACGGTCTTGGGTGCGTCCATGGTGTTCAGGCTGGAAAGTACGAGGTGGCCGGTTTCGGCTGCTTCCAGGACGCTCTCGATGGTTTGGCGGTCGCGCATCTCGCCGACCAGAATGACCTTGGGCGCCTGCCGCAACGCAGAGCGCAGGGCGTGAGCGAAGCTGGGAGTATCGCTATGCAACTCGCGCTGATGAATGGTGGAGCACTTGTGGTTGTGCAGGAACTCGATGGGATCTTCAATGGTGATGATGTGATAATTCTTCTCGCGATTGATGCAGTCGAGCAGCACGGCCAGAGTGGAGGACTTGCCCGATCCGCCCGGCCCGGTCACCAGCACGATTCCATCGCGCAGGCTGGCTACATCGGCGAGGTGCGAAGGCAAACGCAGGGAAGCAAAATTAGGGATGGCGGTGGGAATTACGCGCATCACGACCGCGCAACTGCCACGCTGGATGAAGATATTTACGCGAAAGCGGGCGACGCCGGCCAATCCGTACGATATGTCACAGGAGCCGTGTTCGCGCAGGCTTGCAACCGCCTGCTTATTGTCGCCAATCAGATCGGCGGCCATGTGGCGCGTGTCATCGGTAGTAAGAGTGACCAATCCCTTGACCTGGACTGGAATGAGGTGGCCCTGGACCTGCACCTGAGGAGGGCGTCCGGGAGAAAAAACGAGATCGCTGATTCTGTCGGCGGCAGCGAGCATCGCGCCCAGCAAAGCGGGCGTAGCCACTTTGCCACTGCCGGAATAGCCTTCCAAAGAAATTGAAATTGCGGCGTTGCCAGGTGCTGCCATTCCACCTCTGTGCGAATCTGTTCTTATTCTTAGGGAATTGCCTGCACCAC
>PMHI01000718.1 GCA_003156615.1 Acidobacteriaceae bacterium
GAAGAAGCTCAACCTGCCGACCACGTAACGCTTGTCCCGAGCTACACGTATGGAAAGATGTCCCTTGCAGCCATTGCCTGATCCTTAAGACCGGATTGCGACCGACTGATCAGAGTACTTAAACTGGGCGGCTGACCATGACAATTNNTACCTGACAACCAGCTCGACAATTGGGCAGTCTCGCTTAGAGGACCGAACCACGGCTATTTTGCGACAGGAGGTTCCATGTTGTCTTGCAGATCCGCACTCCACTCATGGAAGTTGTTGCCGATTACGATGGCCTGCGCTTGCTCGAGTGATACATGATTGGCCTCGGCAACCCGGCCTCGGCAACCCGGCGTTGACACATAACCAGTGTCCACATATACTGTGTTCATGAACGTTACCCTGTCCATCGACGACCAACTCGTCGCCCGCGCCCGCAAAAAAGCAGTGGCCCTCGGCAAGAGTCTCAATCAACTTGTCCGCGATTATCTGCAGACGGTTGCGGGAGGGGACGACCCCGAAGGCAGCATCGAAGAATTCAAGCGTCTATCGGGCAAAGGCCACTCCCGCGGCTGGCGCTTTAACCGCGACGAGATCCATGAGCGTACAGAACACCAGCATAGAAGACACGATCGTACGAAAGACGCCCGGCGATAATGCGCGCTCGTAGCTTCTTCGACACCAACGTCCTCGTCTACGCCGACGACAAGGCCGCTCCCGCCAAACAACGACGCGCCCTCGATCTCATCGCAGAACATCGCCGCGCCAGGACCGGAGTTGTGTCCTTGCAGGTGCTCCAAGAGTATTTCGTCACGGTCACCCGCAAACTGCACCTTGACCCTCGCATCGCCCGTCGGAAAGTCGAACTGATCGCCGAGTTCGACGTCGCATCTCCAGAAGTCGCCGACATTCTCGCGGCCATCGACCTGCACCGCCTTCACGGCGTTTCTTTCTGGGACGCCCTGGTGCTCCGAGCGGCGAAGCAAACGGGCTGCAGCATTCTCCTCTCAGAAGATATGCAAGGAAATCGCGAAATCGATGGAGTTCAGATAGTCAACCCGTTTCAGTAAGAGCTCGTGTGGGACGGCCGAGTCCGTGTTGGCCAAAATAACGGACGAATTACTCACCACATGTAAATCTTGAATTGAGTCGGCATACCCTGTGAGACTGGTGTATCCTCCTTCGCCATCGAGTTGGATTGCTAAACTGGCAATTTGACCACCAATGCACCAGGGCATCTGGTTTTTCTACAGCGAAGCATGGTGCGAAGTGAGCGACGCAATCAATTGGCCTGGCCTCTCAGGAAGCGGGGTCGCTGCCGTAGTGATTGCCTTGACGCACTTCTGCTGTCTCCCATGAGATCTTCGCGTCAATATTATCGATAAGGAATCGTACTCCCTGATTGTCCGAAGGGTTCAGCCAGAGCATCCGGTCAAAGATACACTTGGCTTCCTCGAAACGGTGCAAGCGCCAAACGCACAATCCGAATCCGCGCATGCAACGGAGGAATGGCCGATTATCAATCCAGCCCCATGGCAGCACCCCGTTAAAACTCGCACCGAGTGACAATTCGCCGATTCGAAATCCAACCTCGTAGTGGCGAATCGCGTCCTTTGGCCTTTGCTCAAAAACCAAGTTGCCCAGATGAGCGTGAGCGTCGAGGCAGCGGAGATCGGACTGGCAAAGTTTCATTAGTATGTCTCTTGCGTCTTGGGTATCGCCAGCATCCTTCCGATCGTTGGATTCTGTGATCGGGTCTGAAAACGGATCATCCGGATCGGCTCCCGGCAATACTTGCTCCATCTCGAATTGCCGCCGCGGCCCTCTGGCGATGATAGGCTTGGCCCATTTCTCGATTGGCTCACCTTGTTCTCCCCAATATTCTTCTGCCGGATCCCAATTGCCCAGATCTTCGAGCTTTAGTGGGATGAGCCCCAGCGCACTAGCATCGATCCGTGTGGATTCAATGAGGCCGGATAGATAAGCAGTCCCGGCGTAACTCCATTGTTTGCGCGGCCGGACCACGGCGATCTCGCCGGGAATAACATCCCAAATGCGACCCGCACGAAGTGCGATGGTTTGGTTGCTTCGAAGTGGGCGGCAACGCGCCGTCGTCTGCTTGACCGAGAGTACGACTAGCTCTACCGGATCCGCCGGAGTGATCGATCTCGCGCGCTCTCCGGAGATTGGTGTACGTCGTGTAGCTTTTTCATCGAGGGCATAGGGCACCAGTCCCAACCAATGGCGGTACGCGCCGAGATATCGCGAACCGTCCGTATGCTTTGGCACGAGAACCTCTGATGCCGCCACTTCGTATTCCCGACCGTCTGACCGGCGGCAGGTCGTTGTCACCCCGCGCCGCTGGTTGCCGTCATAGTTGAAGCTCACCAACTTGACTGGCTCGCCGATTACGAAGCCATCGCAAGGTAACGAGACGTGCTTCCGAAACGCCTGGTGGAAATTCCAGATCCGTTCGTCATCGCTGTGTGCTTCTGCTGTAAGCTCGTCGATAATCGCATCCAGGGCCGCCCGTTCTGGTGATTTTTCGTCCTTCATGAATGGTTCCGGTGCCGCTCGCCCCAACGTGCCTTGGCTCGCTCGAGAAAGGAAGGTTGTTCGACGCGTTTCGCGCCAGCTGCAAACGCCTGAAATCCGTTCATGAAGCCGCTCTTGCGGAAATGTAAACTGCTCACGGATCACAACATCCGTAAGTAAACCCTCTGGGAAGAAACCCCTTCCAAGTCCCTTTCCTGGCGCGGCGGGCTGCTAGGCCAACAGCTCCGCTCTTCGAAACGGCTGTATCTTGGGTCGCTTCTTTTGCTGCTCCTGCCAGAGATCGTGCTGTATCTGCATCTTTAGCCAGAAATCGGGCGATGTGCGCAGCGCGGCTGCAAGACGCAAGGACATGGAAGCAGAAATACCCGCCCTTCCGTTCAGAATCCGCGAAAGATGCGCCCGGGTCACACCTAAACGCCTTGAGGCCTCGGCAACGGTGATGTCGCCTAGGTAGTCCTTTAGAACTTCGCCTGGATGTGCAGGATTAAAAATCATGTTCTTCACCTCTATTGGTAGTCCTGGTAATCGACAAAAATCACGTCTTCCCCATCGAATGAGAATGTGAGTCGCCAATTGCCGCTGACGCTTACGGCCCAGTGATGAGCAAGATCTCCCTCCAACCGATGC
>PMHI01000404.1 GCA_003156615.1 Acidobacteriaceae bacterium
ATCCTGCCACTCAGAACCAACTGCACCCCAGGGTGCGTTGCCATCCAACGCTATGCCCATCTGAAAGGTCTTAAGGGTAACCTTGTTTGTGAACATTCGGTCAGCGCAGAAGGCCAGTACGAGGTATGCAAGAGAGATGAACAGCGGCAGTTTCCAACCACGACTGTTACGCAAAGCAACGAGGACAAAGGTGACGGCAGCAATCAGGCAGGCAAGCGAGATTGTAAGCCGCATGTCTGACAGGAATCGAATCAAACACGCTGCTGCAACGAGAGGCCCGACACTGAGTGAGGCGGCAAGAGACGGTCGACTAAACCACCACACAAAACCCAGCGGAATCAGCGCGCAAACGCAAGGGATATACCAGAAGCTAGGAGCACCCAAGAGCGACGCCAACATCAAACAAGTGCCGCCAACAGTAACAGCGTGCCAGCTGCAAGGCGCGAAATGGTCTGGGTTGATACCACCATCTCGCCAGCATGATGACACTTGGCGAAAGCCACATAACCGCCCAGTCCAATCATGACCGCGCCGGTCAGCGTTCGCTGGCGGCGACGGAAGCGCTCCGACCCGCGGATGCGCTGGCCGAGAGGTCCGGCCAACAGGGTCACGACGATGTCAGCCGAGGTGTTGAGCGTCACCGAGAGTGTTCCCAACAGAACAAATTGCAGGAAGACGTGTCCGCCCGTCCGAGTCACAAATTTGGGGGATGAACGAAAGACAAAACACGACCGTCATCGAAGGAATCTGTCGAGCAGTTTCACGGCATGGTGCTTGTCGCTCTCGCCAGCAGGTCGCGTCGTGCTTCCTGGCGCACCGGCTGCAGCAGATCCAGCTGCTGATACAATCGTTCCGCCCGCAGACGAACGCCGGGTCCCAGTCTTTGCAAACCACAGTGCCAGCGACAACACCAAACGATTAAGATGGATGGTTCCAAACCATCGAGGTGACGAATGATTCTAGTGCGCCGTGGGCTGATCACGCTGGCAATACTGGCCGCTTCCCTGTTCGCACAAACCGAAAAGACGAAAGCCGATCTCATCGTGAGCGGAGGGACGGTGGTCACGATGGACAGGTTGCGGGCGATCGTTGAAGATGGGGCGGTAGTCATCAAAGGTGACACGATTCTGGAGGTGGGCTCGCGGGCGGAGCTCGAGGGCAAATATCAAGCGGCGCAGACAATCGATGCGCGAGGCACACTGGTTCTGCCGGGATTCGTCAACGGGCACACCCACGTGCCAATGACCTTATTTCGCGGCCTGCACGATGACGTGACGCTCGATGAGTGGCTGCACAAGTACATCTTCCCGGCCGAGGCCAAGAACGTGGATGAAGAGTTCGTGCGCTGGGGAACACGGCTGGCGGCGGCGGAACAGATCCGGTCAGGGATTACGACGTTTGCAGATATGTACTACTTCGAGGATGTCATTGCGGAAGAAACCAAGGCGGCAGGCATGCGAGGAGTGCTGGGGGAGACATTTATCGACTTTCCGGCGCCCGACAACAAGAGCGAAGCCGAGATGCTGGCCTACACCGAGAAATTTTTGAAGAGATGGCAAGGGGATCCGCTAATCCAGGCTGCGCCGGCTCCGCATTCGATCTACACCTGCTCACGGAAGACGTTGCAGGATTCTGCCGCGCTCGCGCGGAAATATCAGGCGCCGATTCTGATTCATGTGGCAGAAATGAAGAAGGAGTGGGAAGACAGTGAGAAACAAAATGGGATGTCGCCCGTGGGGTATTTGAACAGCATTGGTGTGCTGGGGCCGGATGTGGTGGCGGCGCACTGTATTTACGTGGATGAGACAGATCGCGAACTCCTTGCGCAAAAGCAGGTGGGGTGCGTACACAATCCGTCGAGCAACATGATGCTGGCGAGCGGCGTTTCGCCGGTCCCAGAAATGCGAGCGGCGGGAGTGGCTGTGGGGCTGGGGACGGATGGTCCGGCCGGCAGCAATAACGATCTAGATTTGGTGGAAGAGATGGATCTTGCCGCGAAGCTGGCGAAGATCACGAAGATGAGCCCAACCGCGCTGAATGCCAAGGCCGTGGTCGAGATGGCGACGATCGACGGTGCAAAGGCGTTGCACATGGATAAAGAGATTGGATCGCTAGAGCCGGGTAAGAAAGCGGACCTGATTCTGATCAGCCTGGATGAACCGAATGCAGTGCCGATGTACGACATTTATGCGCAGCTGGCGTACGCGCTCAAGGCAAGTGATGTGGAAACCGTGGTGATCGGCGGAAAGCTGGTCATGCGGGACCGAAAGCTGCTGACGGTGAACGAAGAGCAGGCGATTCAAAGGGCGCGCGAATATAAGAAGACAATTGCGGCGTCGTTGGGAATGAATTAGCTCGAAACCAAAGGCCGCGGACAGGAGTGTCGACCTGAATTTGCTCGGCAGATCTCTCTTCCGCCGGAATGTACCAACAACGAAGATCATGTGCTGAAGTATTTGAAAGACCACGGCGTTACGAATATCGCGTCAATTACAAAGGGGCTTGATCGGGTGCGCTTGGTCTCCGGTATCGCTATGGGGACCGTCCAAATCCCGCCCGTGCCCGTTGTGGACACCATGGGGTGCGGGTGACATCCCGCATGACGCTCTTTGCTACTACGTGTCTAACGGAATACCCAAATACGTCACCGTAATTCCGAACTAGAGTACTAAGCGACCCAAAGTCCAGCGTGGCCAAGCGGCGGATCTGCAGGATAAGATATGTTCCCAGGCTAATAAGCTGCGCCAGGAACCGCTGCGAAGGAGAAATGTGTGAACTTCAATCTAAGCGCCATGATGCAAACCGTAACCACTGTGTTGACAACTGTCGGTTTGAGACTTTTGGGCGCGATCGCCATCTGGATTGTTGGCCGATGGCTGATCGGCCTTGTGCTTCGAATGATGGGGACTGGCCTGAGGAAGCAGCAGATTGATCCCACTCTGATCCGCTACATCCACTCGGCAGTGTCAGCGCTGCTGAATATCGTGCTGGTCATCGCAATCCTGGGATTGTTCGGTGTCGAGACCACCAGCTTTGCGGCGTTGATTGCAGCGGCGGGCGTCGCTATTGGCGTGGCATGGTCGGGGCTGCTGTCGAACTTTGCCGGTGGCGTGTTCTTGGTAATCCTGCAGCCGTTCAAGGTGGGGGACTCCATTACTGCCTCTGGAGTCACTGGCACGGTCGAGGAAATCGGCCTTTTCGTTACGACCATCAACACGCCCGATAACGTGAAGACCATCGTCGGTAACGGCAAGATTTTCGCCGACACGATACAGAACTTTTCGGCCAACCCCTACCGACGTGTCGAGCTGACGGCACAATTAGCGCACGGTGTGGATCCGCAGGCGGCGATTGCGCTGCTGAAACCGGCGCTGCTGCAGGTGCCGAATGTGATGGGAGAGCCTGCACCCGACGTCGAGATCCTGACTTTCAACCTTTCGGGCGCGGTGCTCGCAGTTCGCCCATATTGCAACAACGAGCACTATTGGCAAGTGTATTTCGACACGAACCGGCTGATAGGCGATACATTTGCGCGTGCTGGCTTCCCAGTTCCCGAGCAGCATTACGCCGTGCGCGGACCAGAGGATCTCAGGCTGGCAAAGACGGCGTAAGCGGGATGGGGGAGTGGGTAGCTGCTGTAAACGGGGCGATAGCATGAATTGAGAAATTGCCCCAAATAGGAATCTAGAACCTCTCCCGAGTCGCGTGATCGAACTGGACGTCCGCGACATGCTTGCTTCGGAAGACACTAAAGCCGTCAACGTTATTGAGAACAAACGTCGGTGCATCTCGTACATGGGGTGTGCGCACACGAAAGAACTCTGTGCCTTGGACATCCTCGAGAAAAAAGGCCGGGCGCAAGTCTTCTTTCGAAGAGAGAAACTCCACATTGTTCAGCGAGATGTTCCGGGCGTGGCGGACAAAGACACCATGGGCAGGCATTCGCCCGAACATGTTGGGTTCGGGGTACTTATCTTCCGCTTCCGGTGGTTGAAGCGTAGCGTCTTCGCTGGTCCCGCCGCCGCGGTGCTGGATGTAGATGTCGTTCAGTTGAATATCCATGATCGGGTGGCCGGGAATGCCGCTGAGGATCGAACAAAAGCTTGATTCGGAGTTGGAGCAGACAACATTGCTGATCATGATGCGGCGCAGCGTCCCAACCGGTACACCAGCGGGACCACGCATGCGGTTGCCAAGGCGCAGGAAGATGGGAACCGCGATGTCACGCATTGTAATGTTCGAGATGGTGACATCTTCGAGCAGCCCACCGTCCACCGTTTCCAGCGCCAAGCCGTAGCAGCCCTCGAAAACGCAGTTGGAAATCGTAATGTTCTTGAAGCCGCCGTTCGATTCCGTCCCAAACTTGATGCGGCCGGTTCCGTAAGCCTTTTCGCCAGGGTCAAAGCGCTGGAAGGTGCCGTCGAGCAAAGTACCGAGCTTATAGATGCCAGTAACGTAGCAGTTGGTAATAGTGACGTTCTCGGTCGCCCGCGGATAGCCGAGGGCAAAGGAGCTCTTGGGGCAGATGGCATCGTCCCAGGGCGAATTGACGGAGCAGTTGGAAACATGGACGTTGCGGCAGCAGTCTATATCAATGCCGTCGCGGTCTGTGTCAATCTTCAGATTGTCAATCGTGAAATTGTCAACACCGGTCGCGAGGATTCCGAAGTGTCCGCCTTTAAGAATCGAAAAATCGCGAAGAGTAACGTTCCGACAGTTCTTCAGGCTGACAGCCTTGTTTCCAACGCCAGGGAGATCGGCGACGGGACCCGGACCCGAGCCTCTGCTGAGCCCTCGGCCCCAGATGAGGCCCGGGCCAGATATTGAGAGATTCTCAAGTCTCTCGCCCCAGATCAGACTGTTGTGCCAGTGATTATGTCCAAAGTCCTGGAAGGCCTCCCAGGGNNGAATAGCACAGGTAACTCCCGGCCGGGAAGCATACCGTGCCTCCCCCGCCTGCCGCCGCAGCTTCGATGGCGCGGTTGATCGCCGGGGTGTCAATCGTTTTGCCGTCGCCGCGGGCTCCGAAGCTCTTTACGTCATAGGTGCCGCAGTTCGGCACAGCCGAAGTTGTTTGCGCCTGCGCCGGGCGAGACGGCAAAGCGGCTCCGGCAAGACCCACGCCGGATAGGCGGAGGAAATCTCGACGTGCTGTGTTACTCATCGACATGAGCTGTTCCCGGAAGGAGCTGGCAGTAGACTGTTGGGCAAGACGCTATTGTAGCCCTTGACGCGGTTCGAAAACCGACGATGCTCGAGATTGCACCCGACTGACTCCTTCCCGCCAGAGTGGCCTCGACTGACTGACGGCTTACCACGATCAACAGTGATCGCGTGTTCGTACCTTCATTGACTTGGCAAAACCTCTGGCCCTAAGATTCAGCCAGTGATCGGCCAGACCATCTCGCATTATCGCATCATCGAGAAGCTCGGTGGCGGGGGGATGGGAGTCGTATATAAGGCCGAGGACACTGAGTTGGGGAGGTTTGTCGCGCTGAAGTTTCTGCCCGAGGATCTGGCTCGGGATCCCCAATCTCTCGAGCGCTTCCGCCGGGAGGCGAGGGCCGCTTCTGCCCTGAATCACCCTAATATTTGCACCATTTACGAAATCGGCAAGGCCGACGACCGGTCTTACATCGCGATGGAGTTCCTCGACGGTCAGACTCTGAAGCACCGCATCGGAGGAAAGGCCATCGACAACGAGACTCTTGTCTCTCTAGCCATCGAGGTCGCCGATGCCCTGGACGCGGCCCACGCCAAAGGCATCGTGCATCGTGACATCAAACCTGCGAACATTTTTGTCACCGAACGCGGACATGCCAAGATTCTGGATTTCGGTTTGGCCAAGGTGCAGGTTGTCAGCTCTGGAAGCACTTCCGACAATACGCTGACGCGAACCTTCAACGACCAGCAATTGACCAGCCCTGGCTCAGCGCTGGGCACGGTGGCTTACATGTCGCCCGAGCAGGCGAAAGCGCGAGAGGTGGACGCGCGCAGCGATCTGTTTTCCTTCGGTGCCGTTCTCTACGAAATGGCGACAGGCGTATTGCCGTTTCGAGGCGAGAGCACGGCAGAGACTTTCAAGGCCATTCTCGATGCGACCCCGACTCCCGTTACCCGATCCAATCCGGATTTGCCGGCGGAACTGGAGCGCATCGTCAGCAAGGCGCTCGAGAAGGACCGGAATCTCCGCTACCAGAGCGCAGCGGATTTGCGCTCCGACCTGACGCGGCTGAAGCGCGACCTGGACTCGGGACGCGCGACGGCCATCAGCACACCGTTGGCCGCAGAATCAGGCACTCGAATTCCGACTGCCACCTCCACGGCAACGCCGGCCAGCTCCCGCAAGGTCTTGGGACTTGGTCTGGCTGCGGTTCTGATCGTTGCGGGGGCGGCCACCACTGCCTACCTTCTGCATGCGAGGTCCGCGACCAAGAAGATTGACTCAATCGCGGTGTTGCCCTTCGTCAACGCAACCTCCGATCCGAACAGCGAATACCTCAGCGACGGCCTGACCGAAAGCCTGATCGGCACGCTCTCACAGTTGCCCGATCTCAAAGTGATGGCGCGAAGCAGCGTCTTCCGCTTCAAGGGTAATCAGGACGACCCGCAGAAAATCGGGCAGCAGCTTCAGGTCANNAACACGTCCGACGGGAGTGAACTGTGGGGCTCGCATTACGAGCGCAAAGCGGCTGACATCACCCAGGTGCAAGCCGACATCACCCGCGACGTTTCCCGGCGTTTGCGCGTGCAGCTTACCGGCAACCAGGAGCGGCGGCTGGGCAATGCCGGGACGACCAATCCCGAGGCCTACCGCCTCTATCTGGAAGGCCGACAACTCTGGTACGGGCGCACCCCGGAAGGTTTGAAGAAGAGCATTGATTTATTCCAGCAGGCGATTGCCGCCGATCCCAACTATGCCCTCGCCTATGCCGGCCTTGCCGATACCTACAACATTGCCCCCAGCTACATT
>PMHI01000784.1 GCA_003156615.1 Acidobacteriaceae bacterium
GAGCCTGGCGTTCACAGTGCGCTCACGGCTGACACGGCGGCGCCTGCAGAAGGGAACCTCACTTTGACCCGGACGGGCGCGAAGATGGGCACAGCTTTCTACATGTCGCCCGAGCAGATACGGGGAGAGAAACTGGACGCAAGGAGTGATCTGTTCTCGCTCGGCCTGGTGTTGTTTGAGATGGTAACCGGCCGGCGCCCCTTCCGGGGTAGTACTGGCGCGGCCGTTCATGACGCCGTCTTGCATGGCTCACCCATGCCGTTGCGTGAACTGAATCCGGCAGTTCCTGCCGGCGTCGAGAGCGTTATCCGGCGCAGCTTGGAAAGGGACCGGGACCGCCGTTATCAATCCGCAAAGGAATTGCACGCTGATCTGGAGCGTCTCAACCTCCGTCGTTCGCCGGGCCTCAGCGGAATCGGCGCAAGGATCGCTGCCGGTCTCCTGCTCTTATCACTCAGCGCTCTTGGCGCAAACGTCGGCGGCCTTCGCGATCGAATTTTACGCCGCCCGGTATCGAACGACGCGGCCCGGAAATTGAGGCAGCGTACGGCGGTAGCCGTGCTTGGCTTCAAGAATCTTTCGGGGAGGGAGGACGAAGCCTGGGTTTCGACCGCACTCTCGGAGATGCTGGATGCACAACTGTCCGCCGGGCAACAGCTCCGCGTGGTTTCCAGTGAAGATGTGGCGCGCATGAAGATCGATCTTTCTTTGCCCGCCGCCGACAGCTACGGCGGGGATACGTTGCAAAAAATCCGGACCGATCTGGGCAGCGACATCGTTGTGCTCGGTTCCTATCTTGACACCGGGAAAGATACCGGAGGGAAGATCCGGGTCGATGTGCGCTTGCAAGACGCCAGGCAGGGCGAAACCATTGCGGTGATCTCGCAAGATGGAAACGAAGCCAGTCTTCCCGAGTTGGTAACGCAGAGTGGCGCCAGCTTGCGTCAGAAGTTGGGAATCGCCGATGTTTCGGCCGCGGAGGCATCGCAAGTGGAAGCTTTCGCCTCGGCAAGCCCGGAGGCTACTCGTTTGTATGCGGAAGGACTGGCGAAACTGCAAGCCTATGAAGCTCTGGCTGCCCGAGATCTCCTGGAGAAGGCGGTCGCAGCCGATCCNNGAGGGGCGCTATCGCGAGTTTGCTCACAACTTCCCCGCCGCCATAGAAATCTATCGCACTTTAAGAAATTTCTTTCCCGACAATCTTGATTACGCTTTGCGCCTGGAGACATCGCAAAGGAAGTCAGGGCATCCCAAGGACTCGCTCGACGCCATTGCTCAGATGCGAACCTTGTCCAAACCGCTAAGCGATGATGCCCGCATTGATGTGGAAGAGGCTTTGGCCCAACAAGTCGCGGGCAATTTCAGCGCATCCCAACAAGCGGCGGCAGCGGCAGCGGCGAAAGCCAAGGCACAAGGCTCGCGGATGCTTCAGGTGCAGGCAACGGAAGCCGAAGCGTTCGCATGGGACCGGCTGGGCGATCTGAATAAGGCGGCTCAGACGAGCGTCGAAGGCCGCGATCTCGCCGCCAACTCCGGCAACCGACTTCTGCTAGGGCGCGCTTCACGAACCTACGGAATAATCTTGTACGACAAAGGGGACTTCGCGGGCGCGCAGAGCGCATTCGAACAGGCCTTAAACATATTTCAAGAAATCGGGGATGCGGCGGAGATCGGCAGGGCTGCTGTCAGCCTGGGAAATGTTTACTTCGACCAGGGAAAACTGGAGGAAGCCAGACGCTATTATGAACAGGCCTTGCGGGTTCATCAAGAGATCGGCGCACAACCCGCCGATATTGGAAGCGACATGGGAAGTATTGCCAACGTTCTCGACAACCTGGGCGATCTGGTGGGCGCGACCCGCATGCAGGAAGAGTCTTTGCAAGGTTTCCGCGATGGCGGCGACCAGCGCGGCGAGAGCACCACGCTCCTCAATCTGGGAAATGTACTGGTGGAGCGAGGCGAGTTGAGCCAGGCCATCATAAACTACGAGCGGGCAGCCGCGATTACTGAGAAAATCGGATACAAGCTCGGCGGCGCTGCCAACTTCGCAGGCTTCGCCCAAATCTCCCTGATTCGGGATCAAGTCTCACAGGCGCGTGATCAAGAGAAGCAGGCTCTAGCGCTCCAGAAGGATGCCGGCGACTCGGTTGAAATTGCGCAGAGCCAGCTTGCGCTTGCCACTATCGCAACGGAGCAAGGCAAGCCAGCGGAGGCCGAGGCGCTGATTAGAGCGGCGGCCCCGCAGTTTGACCAGCAGACGATGGCTACCGCTGCCAGCCAATCCGCTGCTCTTCTGGCGCGAGTTTTGCTGGCGCAGTCGAAAATCGGAGACGCCGAGGCCGCCGCAGCCAATGCCCTCGCTCTCGCCGAACGCACCAGTGATCGCTCGACCCATCTTTTGGCGACTCTGGCTGCCGCCGAAGTGAACGCGCGCACCGGCAAGGAGCCTGCCGCGACGAAGGCGTTGCAATCCGTTCTCACCGGGTCTGTCCGCGATGGCTACAAGGAGTTTGAATTCGAGGCGCGGCTGGATCTCGGCCGACTGGAGCTTCGTTCTTCGAGGGCGTCGGGCCGGCAGCGACTGGAGAAACTGAAGGAAGACGCGAGCCGGAAGGATTTTCGTCTCATCGCTCGTAAGGCCCGCGAAGAGCTCGATCGTTAGATCGTTAGCCCTGTGCCAAAAGCAACCCGCCGACTCGGAACCTCAAACGCGAGCGCATGTACGGCACCTCGGACGTGGTTGTACTGACCATCTAAGGAGCCACCGCATAGGGGTATGATCGCTCGCCGGGTGGTTGCGATGAACTCACAGCTCGATCGCCGATCCGCGCGTTTTGCATTCTGCATCGCCACACCCTCTGCTGCTGACCCTAGCCACGGTTACAGCAGCCCAAACGAAAAACTCTCCCCAACCCTACAAGTTAATGCTGGGGGAAATTTCCGGGCGCGTCTCCCGCTCCGATACCGGCGAACCTGTTCCCAAGGCCCAAGTCGGACTCTATCCTGCCGATCCCGACACAGCGAAGGCTGCCGGTCCTGAGCGCATCGTGCGCACCGGACCAGACGGCACGTTTGTGTTTCCCGATCTTCCTGCCGGCATGTTTGGAGTTTCGGTTTGGCGCAACGGATTTTCACAATTCTCGCCGCAAGAGGATGACCACGGTCAATTCGTCACCCTTAAGCCCGGACAAAAGCTGGAAGGTCTGGCCCTGCGCCTTCACCCCACAGGCTTGATCGCCGGGCGAGTCTCCGACGAGGACGGTGAAGCAGTGCAGGGCCTTGAGGTCTTCGCTTTGCGCATCCGCTTTCAGCCAGGTGGGCGAAAACAGGTTTCCCTTTCCGCTAGGACCACCACTGACGATCTGGGCAACTTCCGCATACCGGATCTTCCGCCCGGCTCTTACTACGCGAGCGCGGGTGGTTTGATCCAGCATCCGCTGGGGGCCGTGGGACTCAAGCAGGGTCCGACCGGCGGCGTGCATTATCGCAACACGTTCTATCCCGGAACGTCGTCGCTGGACGAAGCGGAAGTATTGAAAGTCGGCCCCGAGTTGACCACCAACGACCTCCGATTCACCGTTCCGACAGAAAGAAACTACGCAATCGCAGGCAAGGTTCTTGTCGGAGTGGGGCGGCCGACGCTTAGAGATGCCGAGGTCAGCTGCCAGAGCGCAGATGCAGGGGGGTACACGTTTTCAGAAGGCGCTGGGCAAACCGTCCAGATGGAATCAGATCATTCTTTCAAGTTTTCGTCACTCGCTCCTGGTGACTACACGCTCAGCGTGAAAGCAGTCGACGCGGGCGTCGTAAACGAGCTGGGTTTTGCATCGGTTCGTCTCGTGGACTCCAACCTACTCGCTAACATCGAAGTCGGTCGCGCTGCCGAAGTGCACGGGAGTGTTGAGGCTCCCCATGGTCTTTCGCTGGCGGGGAAACGCATCACGCTGGAAACATTCTGGTCAGGTTTTTATCTTCTCCATCAAGCTCCGGGTGTCGATCCCAGCGGGCGATTCGTCATCACCAACATACCGCCCGGTGAATTCATCTTTACTGTTTCAGAGGGCCAAGGGGAGGAATCAGCCTACGTCAAGAAGGCGATCTGTAACGGTCGGGATTACGCGTCCCGCAACTTCACGCTGGCGGTTGGGACTGCCCTCGACTGCGATGTCACTCTGGCCAGCGACACCGGCACAATTCACGGGAGGGTGAGAGATGGCGAAAACCCGGCTCCCGGGCTAGTCGTTGTTTTACTCCCTGAGTCAAGGCAGCTTCGCAGGATTCCGCGCAATACGCTAACAACCGGAACGGATGTTGCCGGTCAGTACAAAATCGCGGGAGTGATTCCCGGTGAGTACCTGCTGTTTGCTGTCCCACCGAGCGCAGACCACGGGTATTTCGCCGCCGATTTTCCCGAGCGCCATGCGGACATCGCCGAGCACGTACGCGTCGACCCCAGCACCACCCAGGTCATCAACCTGAAATCCTCCAAGGTGGAACGGTGAGGGTTCCG
>PMHI01000693.1 GCA_003156615.1 Acidobacteriaceae bacterium
TAATCCGGAACGCGGCATTCCGTCGTCGAAAGGGCGCTGAAGCGGGCGGTTCTTCACCGGAAGAATGCTTTGTTCTATCGGACGCTGAATGGGGCGGAGGTGGGCGACCTGTTCATGGGCTTGATTCACACTTGTCAGTTGTGCGGCGCCAACTCCTTCGACTACCTGAGCGAGTTGCAGCGCCACGCTCAGGAACTGGCGACCAAGCCCGCGGAGTGGATGCCGTGGAACTACCGCGAAACCTTGGAGCGGACCGTATCCCTCTCCGATCCCGCGTAGAGCTAGGCGGAATCACTCATGGCCGGAAACACCAAACGTCAATCAAAATCGCACCCCAGCTGGACCGATGTCAAAGCAAAACTCGCCGATTTTGACCGTGCAGGGTTGCTCGACTTGATCCAGAGTCTCTACAGTGCGCATAAGGACAATCAGATTTTTCTCCATTCCCGCTTTGGCTTAGGTGGGGGCGTGCTGGAACCCTACAAGAAGATCATTGATCGGTGGCTTTGGCCTGACGTTCTCCGGAATCAAGACACCTCTGTCTCCCAAGCCAAGCGAGCTATCTCGGATTACAAGAAGGCAGTTGGCGATCCCAAGGGAGTGGCCGAGTTGATGGTTTTCTACTGCGAGCAGGCCGCAGGGTTCTGCGACGCCATCTGCACCGATGATGAGGGATACTTCGATGCCCTGGTGCGCATGTTCGAGCAGGCCCTCAAGTTCGCCAACGTGCTATCGCCCGACCGCCGCGACGACCTGGTCTCCAGGTTAGATCGTGTGCGCACCATCAGCCACGACTTCGGCTATGGTGTCGGAGATGACATGGATTTCTTTCTTTCGAAGTACACGCGGACTCAGCGCTGATCGATACGGGGATTACGCAGACTTGCCGCAAACACACGAACAGTCCGCTTGGGGTGCGAGGGGTCGGCAGTTCAAATCTGCCCGTCGTGAACCATTCAATTCGCTTTAGCCGCCGACTCTCCTGCTGCCCGGCCCCGAACCAAGAAAAGCACTTTGATGGGAGCTGTCTCTCCCGCACAATCGAAGAAACTCCGGCTGTCAGGCTGGTCGTCGTGCCGCTCTCGTCGAAGGTCTTTCCAAGCCGCGGTTGGACGTAGTTCACACTCGGGAGAATTCTTATGTCCGGGCAAGTCATTTTGTATTTCGACGATCAGGCCGACGCGCTGCGTTTTGCTTTGGCCGCAGGGTCGGTGATGGCGGGCGACCGCGCTCGCGTCACTGACGATCTGATTAAGGAAACGGCGCGCGTCAGCCGCATCCGCTTGGATGCCGCGAATGCAGGAAAGATCAAGAAGCCCGCTCCAGAACACGTAGCCTGAAGACTTAGAATCCGTCCGCAAGGATGGCTCACCGTTTCCGTCAAGAGCCGCGGCTCCGTTCTGGCTGTTAGGAACCCTGAAGCCCGCAACACTTAAGGCTCAAAGCCTGACTATCCAGTGCGCCGCGCAGAGAGCAAATTCAAGATCTCGCGCAGGCCCTGGCGAATGTGCTGGATTTCGGCCACTGACTGCGCGGGGAATGGAATCGCGGCCTGCCCTTTTTCAGTTCTCGCCTCGGAGCGCAGTTGCTGGCGCGCGCCCACGATCGTGAAGCCTTGCTCGTAGAGTAACTGCTTGATGCGCAGGACGCTTTCCACATCGCGTCTGCGGTACATACGCTGGCCGGTGCTGCTTTTCACCGGCTTGAGTTGTGCAAACTCGCTTTCCCAGAAACGCAACACATAGGCCGGCAGGCGGCACAGCGTGGCCACTTCGCCGATGCGGAAGTAGAGTTTGTCGGGGATGAGGATCTCATCCGTCTTGTTCTTGCCCGCGCTCTTCTTCCTGGCGCTCATGTTCCTCGCAAACCTGCTCGTACCCGTGGTTCGAACCGTGTGGTTCACAATTGTGACACACCTGGAGAATTCCACATGCAAGAATTTTGCGGCTGAGGCCATCAGCGATTGGCACCTGCAATTAGCACTCGGCCGCTCGGGCACCGAACTGGGCCGGGGCCATGGCTAAGGGTTAATGGCTGGCTGCGAATTGCCCCAAAGAAAACGCCTCTCAAGAGGTGCTTCTCCTGAGAGGCTGATTAAATTCTTGGCCCATGCGAAGTATCGTTTCGCAGACGGTTAGTGTTTCTTCTTTTTTGCCTTTTTCTTCGTTGCCATGAAGATTCCTCCGTGAACGATTTTCCCTTGCAAACGGTGTCACAACGGGACCCGCTCGCAAACGCTACCCAACTTGTAGTACGGCAGCGTCCTTAACACAAGATATTGCGGCAGTATGCACACAGTGTCAACAAAATTATGCAAGGAACAGAAGAATTCTCTCTGCAGGCAGGCCGTTGGTCGTCAGTGGTTGGTCGTAGGTCGCACACGACGCGCAGCAAGAGAGTTCGCTCCGCCATCTAACATTCGGCCAGAAACCCATCACTCTCGGTAAAACCGAGGTTGGCCAACGACTAACGGCTAACGACCAACACTACTCACCAGCAACTGGTTCTGCGCTGCCGCTTCCGGTACACTGCGCCTCATGCGGCCCGATCCCGTCGAACTGGAAATCTTCAAGAACCTGTTCCACTCCATCGCCGATGAGATGGGCGCGGCGCTGCGGCGTACTGCGTTTTCCCCCAACATCAAGGAGCGGCGCGATTATTCGTGCGCGCTGTTTGAAGGCACCGGGGAAGTCATCGCCATGGGGGAGCACATGCCGGTGCATCTGGGCTCCATGCCGATGTCAGTAGGGGCAGCGATTGCAGCGTGCGAGATGGGGCCGGGCGATGTGGTCATGCTGAATGACCCTTTCCGCGGAGGGACCCATCTACCCGACATCACGCTGGTGGCACCGGTGTATGTTTCGCGCGGACGCCCCTTCAGCAGGCTGAGGGCAGGCTCTCGTCCGCCCAAAAACGCGAATCGCCCCGACTTCTACGTCGCCTCGCGAGCCCATCATGCAGACGTGGGTGGAACCTACGCCGGATCGATGGGACTGTGCCGCGAGATTTATCAGGAAGGCTTTCGCATTCCCCCGGTGAGACTCATGCGGGCGGGCGTGATGGATCGCGATGTCCTTGCGCTGCTGCTCGCGAACGTGCGCACGCCCGAGGAGCGCGAAGGCGATTTGGGGGCGCAGATCGCGGCCTGCCACACCGGAACCGCGCGGCTCACGGAGGTGTGTGCGCGATACGGCATCGATCGGGTCCAGCGTGCGGCGCGGGAACTGCTGGCGTATTCCGAGGAACTGATGCGCGCATTCCTGATGCGCGTGCCGACGGGTACTTATCGGGCCGAGGATTTTCTGGACAACGACGGCATCCGCGATAAGCCGGTGAAGATCGCGGTGACGGTCAGCGTTGGGCCAGGCAAACTACAGGGCCGGGTGCACGCACGGCCAATCGTTACAGTCGATTTCACGGGCAGCGATCCGCAGGTTGAGGGCAGCATAAATGCAGTCGAGGCAATCACCTACTCCGCCTGCTTCTATGTTTTCCGATGTCTGTTGGCGGAGGATGTTCCGGCAACCGCAGGCCTGATGCGGCCCATCCGGGTAATCGCTCCCCAAGGGACGATTGTGAACGCGCGGCCACCGGCGGCCGTCGCCGGCGGCAACGTCGAAACTTCGCAGCGCATCGTCGATGTTCTGATGCGGGCGCTGGCACAAGCCATCCCGAATCGAATTCCCGCTGCGGCATCGGGCACAATGAATAACCTCACGATCGGCGGAATCGATCCGCGCACGGGCGAGCCCTTTGCTTACTATGAAACGATCGCTGGCGGCATGGGCGCGCGGCCTACCAAGCCCGGTGTCTCCGGCGTGCATACGCATATGACGAATTCGCTGAACACTCCGGCGGAGGCGCTGGAGTACGCCTATCCCTTGCGGGTCCGGCGCTACTGCCTTCGGCTGGGCAGCGGCGGCGACGGAAAGCATCGAGGTGGCGACGGAATTATCCGCGAGATTGAAGTGCTGACCGATTGCGAGGTCACGCTACTGTCAGACCGACGCACCAGCCTACCCTGGGGATTGGCCGGCGGCAAGGCAGGCCTGCCGGGAAAAGCCAGCGTGATCCGCGACGCCGGCTTGATCGAAGACATGCCGGGAAAGTTCAGCAGGCGACTTCGAAAAGGCGAACGCATTCGGATTGAATCGCCGGGTGGCGGCGGCTGGGGTAAAGTTGACCCGAGGCGACTTGACGGTTGATTAACAGCGTCCGGCGGAGTACACGTTAATCGAAAAGGCGCTTTAGTGGTTTGGAATAGAAAGAGGGGATCTCCATGCACATCATCAAATCGGTTGGGGTGCTCTCGGTTGCCAAGAGCATGGGATTGATGTACGCCTGCATGGGCCTGATCTTTGCTCCAGTTTTGCCTCCTGGGCGGACTGCTCGCGTCAGCGGCAGGCCAACACAACAATCCCCTGGCCGGGATCTTTGGCATTGGCATTGCGGTTCTGTTTCCGGTGCTCTATGGCGTGATCGGGTTCATTGCGGGCCTGATCGGCGCGTTATTCTATAACCTGCTCGCCGGCTGGGTTGGCGGCTTTGAACTGGAAATGGAGCTGCGTCCGAAGACTCTGACCGCGCCCTATCCGCTCATCCCGCCAGTCAGTCCGGCATCTAATTCGTAGAGGTGACAGTTTTATGACCGACGCCGCATCTCATTATCTCGACGAAGCCCGCCGCCAGTTCCGCGGGCACAAGCGCTTGGCCGAGGGTGCGTTGGCGCAACTGCGCGACGAAGATTTTTTCGTCACCCTCGATCCGGAATCGAACTCGGTGGCGATTCTCGTGAAACACCTTGCGGGGAATATGCGCTCCCGTTTTACCGATTTCTTGACCAGCGATGGTGAGAAGCCGGGCCGCTTTCGCGACCGCGAATTTGAACTGAATGCTCGAACCACCCGTGCGGATGTGATGAAGTGGTGGGAAGAAGGATGGAACTGCGTCTTTGCGGCCATCGCATCGCTTCAACCGGAAGATGTGATGCGCACGGTAACGGTCCGCGGCGAGCCCCATACCGTGCTGCAGGCCATCAACCGCCAGATCGCCCATTACGCGCACCATACGGGTCAAATCGTGTTTCTGGCCAAGCATCTCCGCTCCAGCGAGTGGAAGACCCTGAGCATTCCGAGGGGGAAGTCGGAAGATTACAAAACGGCTCCGCCAAAGACTGACCGAGGGCTGCCGCCGCAACGGTGACTCGTTTCGGCTACCATGCCGAACGCGCACCGAAATTCCCGCGGTGCTAAAATCATACGTTTTGTGTTTCGGTCTGAATGCATTTTATGCCATCCACGATGCTGGCTGTCGTTAAGCAGGACCCTGCGCCGGGTGCGGAGGTTCGCGAAGTACCGATTCCTGCCTTCGGGCGGACCGACGTGCTGGTCAAGGTGAAGGTCGCATCTATCTGCGGCACCGACCTGCACATCTATAACTGGGACCGTTGGGCACAGAACCGCATTCATCCTCCGCTGATCCCGGGGCACGAATTCTGCGGCGAGGTGGCCGCGTTTGGCAATGAAGTCACCAGCGTCAAGGAAGGCGATTTCGTNNTCCGCCGAGATGCATGTGGCTTGTGGCAAGTGCCTGCAATGCCGCACCGGCGAAGCTCACATCTGCCAGAACGTAAAGATCATCGGCGTGGACGCCAATGGAGCCTTCGCCGAGTACGTGGTCATTCCCGAGTCCAACATCTGGAAACTCGATCCTGGCATTCCGCAGGAATACGCCTCGATCCTCGATCCGCTGGGCAATGCGGTTCATACGGTGCTGGCGGGTGAGATCGCCGCGAAGACCGTGGCCATCACAGGATGCGGGCCAATCGGGTTGTTTGCCATTGCCGTGGCGCGGGCCGTGGGTGCGACGAGCGTCTTCGCCATCGAAGTAAACGAGCATCGGCGCAAGATCGCACGCGAGATGAATGCCGATTATGTGATCGATCCGTCAAAAGAAAACGCCAGCGCGATCGTAATGGAGAAAACTGGCGGGCTGATGGTAGACGTGGTGCTCGAGATGGCCGGCCATCCCGACTCGATTCGAACCGCCTTCGATATTGTGCGTCGCGGCGGAAGAATTTCCCTCCTCGGCCTGACCTCAAAGCCCATCTCGTTGAACTTTTCCGAAGACATCATTTTCAAAGGCATCACCGTACAGGGCATCAATGGACGCCGCATGTACCAAACCTGGTACCAGATGACTGCGCTCCTCAAAGCCGGCAAACTCGACCTGCATCCTGTGATCACCGACCGCATCCCGATGAAAGATTTTTCCCAAGCGATGGAGCGACTGAAGACGGGCGAAGCCAGTAAAATATTGGTGTATCCGAACAGCGTGCGGTGACCCCGGGCACGGCCGGTGTGGCGCGGGCACTGCTGCCCGCGAACGCCTGGAGCCAAACAAGCACATGCAGGATCCGATTTGTCGATGGAAGTGAATTATGGCCCCAACGTGAAGCTTCTCTGCGAAGCCAGGATCCAGCCGGGGAATCCCATTATGGTTAACCCGTTTTTCTACCGCGGGTATTAAACTCATGGGCGGCTTCGATCGGTGTAAATCCGTGCTAATCCGTGGCGAGGTTTCTCATGACCACCGCAACCCGCACCAACCCGCTCTCTTATCTCACCGGCCAGCTCAACGAACTCAAAGCCAAAGGCACGCACTTCAAGCTGCGCGTGCTGGAGGACGAGCAGGCGCCGGTCTGCACGTTCGACGGCAAGAAGGTCATCAACCTGGCGTCGAACAATTATCTGGGGCTGACCACGCATCCCAAGCTGCGCGAGGCGGCGCTCGAGGCCACGCGTAAATACGGAGTCGGATCGGGCGCGGTGCGCACCATTGCCGGGACCATGAAGATCCACATGGAGCTCGAAGAAAAGATCGCGCGCTTCAAGAATGTGGAGGCATGCGTAGTTTTCCAGTCAGGCTTCGCGGCCAATGCAGGCACGGTGTCGGCCCTGCTGGGCAAGGAAGACTTCATCATCTCCGACGCGCTGAATCACGCCTCGATCATCGACGGAGCGCGTTTGTCGAAGGCGCAGATTCTAGTCTTCCGCCACAAAGATGTCTCCCACGCCGAAGAGCAACTNNCTCCCCGGTCTGTGCGAGGCGGCGGAAAAATACGGCGCAATTATGATGGTCGACGACGCCCACGCCTCGGGCGTGCTCGGCCGCAACGGCCGTGGCACAATCGATCACTTCAACGTGCACGGCCGTGTCGATGTTCAGGTCGGAACATTGTCGAAGGCCATCGGCGCGCTGGGCGGATACGTCTGCGGATCGCGCGATCTGATCGACTTCCTCTATCACCGGGCGCGCCCGTTTTTGTTTTCGACGTCGCATCCGCCGTCCGTCGCGGCAACCTGCATCGCCGCTTTCGACGTTCTGGAAAATGAACCCGAGCGCATGGAAAAACTCTGGGAGAACACCCGCTTCTGGAAAAAAGAGCTCGGCTTGCTCGGTTTCGACATCGGCGGCCGCGCCACTCCGCCCAGCGAGACTCCGATCACTCCCATCATTATCGGCGACGGCAAGCGCACCATGGATTTCTCCCGCGAGCTGTTCCAAGAAGGCGTCCTCGGCACCGGTATCGCCTTCCCCACAGTACCCGAAGGCAAAGCCCGCATCCGCACCATCATGACGGCAACGCACACGCAGGAAGAGTTGCACCTGGCGCTGGAGGTGCTGGGAAGGGTGGGCAAGAAGATGGGGATTTTAGG
>PMHI01000080.1 GCA_003156615.1 Acidobacteriaceae bacterium
ACGGGTATCGGAGGGACGCTTCTACGTTGCTTGTATCGGTCAGTTCAAGCGCGGCAAATCCTCTGTTCTGAATGCGCTGGTGGGCGACAGCGTACTGCCCACTGGAGTGGTGCCGGTTACCACCGTGCCGACGATCGTCCGCTACGGAAGTCATGCCGCCGCTCGCGTGCGCTTTGAAGCCGCTGGCGGCTGGACAGATATTCCGGTTAAGACCGTCAATGAGTATGTCTCCGAAGAGAAAAACCCCGAGAACGCGAAGCATGTCGCGGCATTGGAAATCTTTGTGCCTAGTCCACTTCTTGCAACCGGCATGTGTTTCGTGGACACACCAGGGTTGGGATCGGTGTTCACCGGCAATACGGCAGCGACACAGGCTTTCATTCCTCATATCGATGCGGCGCTGGTCGTGATCGGGGCGGATCCTCCGCTAGCGGGGGAAGAACTTGTACTGGTTGAGGCAGTCGCGCGGCACGTTCAGGATCTCATTATCACCGTAAATAAGGCGGATCGGACCACGGACGCAGAACGAGCCGAAGCAGTGGCCTTCGCGCGACGGCAGCTCGAAAAGCGACTCCCCCATCATTCTGTCGGACCTTTGTTTGAGGTNNCGTTTGATCCAGGCAGCCTGCGAACGTGGACTAGAGCGGATCAGCGAGCAGCTTCTTGTGATCATCTCGGAAGAGCGCGAGGCACTTCAACGGCCGATCGAGGAATCGGAAACCCGCATTGCCGTAATGAAGCAGACCATTGGCGATGCCGAGCGTTCGATGAGGGAGCTCGGGTTTCTGTTCATGGCTGAACAACAGCATATTTCAGATATGTTCGTCGATCGTCATAAGACATTTCTCGCACGCGTGTTGCCGCAGGCGCACAAGCAGTTCGATGTTTCACTGCAATCGATATCTGGCTGGCTCGGTCCATCGTATCGGCGACGTACTTTCCACGAGGCGCAAGAACTGGCACGCCGTCATGTCATGCCATGGCTGAAGCCCGAGCAGGAGAAAGCAGAGAACGAATACCGGCGTGTAGCATTGCGGTTCGTAGACATGGCCAACGAGTTTCTAAAGAAACTTGCGAATGCCGGCATTCCCGAGTTGGCCCGGATGCCCCACGCGCTCGATCCGGAACGCGGATTTCGCGTACGCTCTGAATTCACTTTTTATGAGTTCAGAGACGTCGCGCAGCCTGCCTCACCGCTGCGCTGGCTCGCCGACCTGATTCTTGGACTAGTTGGCGCCCGGTGGGTTATTAGGAACGAGGCCCAAGAGTTTCTCACCAGGCTGCTCGAAACCAACAGCACTCGCGTGCAGAGCGACGTTCTCAACCGGATTCGGGAGAGCCGAGGGAAGTTAGAAGCCGAGATTCGCAGACTGCTTCATGAAGTGAGCAGGATTGCGGAACAGGCCCTAGTCCGCGCCCGAAAATTAATGGAAGACGGCGAGCCTGCGGTTCAGGCGGAATTGAGTCGCTTGCATGGGTTGGAACACGAAGTGACTGCCCTCCGCGGATCCACACAGCTCAATGCATCGCGGGTGTGAATCCGACTCCGATTCAACTGCTCATCGTTGGTCCGGCAGCAACCGTCTGATCCTCAACTCCAAATACCTTGTTGTACAAGTCTTGGCCGTAACTGGTCTGGAGGGGCTCACCTTCTGCCAGCTTGAAAGTTCGCGTTCCATCCGCTTCTCGTTCGGCACGCAGGAAAATGGCACTTTTGTCCTTTTCGTTGAAAAAGCCCCGCGCAAATTCGTACAAGTGGGTCACGTAGAAGACCTTCATCCCCTTTTCCAATAAAGCGCGAACAATCTGTGTCGCGATTTCTGAGCCTTCTCGCTCGTTTGTCGCTGCGAATGATTCATTGAAGAGCAAGATCGAATTCGGCACAAGGTGCTCGACGATGTCGCTCATTCTCGCGAGTTCCTCATCAAATTTCCCGCTCTTCATGCTGGTGTCTTCTTCACGCTTGTAGTGAGTAAACAGGGCAGAGCAGATTTCAGCCTTGAAGTCGTCGGCCCCAACGAACAAGCCGCATTGCATCATCAACTGCGCAAGCCCGATGCTCCGCAGGAAAGTCGTTTTCCCACCCTGGTTCGCGCCGGTGATGATCACCAAGTTCTTTTGTTTCGCATGAAGGGCATTCCCGACGACGCCGTGATTCATCGTGAGGCAGAGGGTGACATCGTACAATCCGCTGAACTCATGGCTGCGTTCGCCCGATGGCACCGGGGTTGGAAAAGCAATAGGCATTCGGTGCGATGCCAGTTCGGTATGTAGATTGAGGCAGCCCACGTAAAACGCCAATTCTGTCCGCAGCGCCTTGAAGAAGCCGAGCACATGATCGGAGGATTGAGTCAGCGCAAGCGCAACGCGGGAGATCCCTCGGTTCCGCATATCCGATAAGATCCGCGCACCTGCCTCGTCGCGGGGGTCGAGACGGAAACTGTAGGAAACAGGTCCCTTGCCAAGAAGGCGGTCGAGCCAGGTCTGCTCCTTACCGTGCGCCTTGCGCAGCATGTAGTGGATGCCTTCGTTGCTGTTGCCAAGTTCAGCGCTTAATAGCGCGCCCTTGCGGAATTTCAATTCTTTCAAATGGCTCTTTATCGTTTCGAGGAATTGCTCACTCAACTCTTTCTTGAGCATTGCAAAGAGTGACCTGAAACCCTCGGACTCGAAGTTGCTGTCGTTCTCTTCGGCGATAATCCTAACCTTCCGGAGCACATTCAGAAAGGTTTCCATCAAGTCCACAGAGCCGTAGAGCATCGAACTGGGATAGCTACCGGACAGGCTCCACCACTGTCTCCTCGTTTCTTCCGCCACGGCTGTCATGAGGTCGTAGAGTCCCCTCACTGCGACAGGGTTCTTCAAGCAGTCTCTCAGGATCGCTTGCCTGTAAAGGATTGTGTCGAAGTCGTTTCGCACCCCGGAGAGAAGCGCTTGCTGCGCCACCTCAAGCACGAACTCGTCGGCGCCTGCCATGGCGCGCAGCAACGTATTCAGTTCCAAGTCTTTCGTCAACTCAGGCGCGTTCAACAGCACGGCTCGCAGAAGAGTATCCCGATCCACCTCCTGTCGCCGAACATATCTATTCTGTGACGCGGGCCGGTACAGCTCGAAATCCCTCTCCCGATGCATCAGCAGAACTTTCATACTTCGATCCGCTCCTTGAGCAAGCTGTATGTGACCCGGTACTTCTCGGCGATCGCGTGCGCATAGGCGAGTCCGTCGGCTCGTCGTCGTTCTAATTTATAGGTGCGATCTGCTGGGTTCTGCGGGTCGACAGTGCTGACGACGCTGACCGTTTTCTCGTTGAATGATGCCAATTCATCAAGAAAAGTCACCCAGACCCCCAACAGGTCCAGATCAGTAATCTGAGCCATGACTTTCTTGCTCAGAAACACAGCGTCCTGCACCGTCGTCGAGGAGAAGATTTCGTTCATGATGACGATACTGTTCGGGGTCGCGTGGTCGAGGATTTGGCGAATTCGAACGAGATCGTTGTGCAGCTTGCCGCGGAGATTCGTGATGTTCTCTTCGCGTTCGAAATCTGCGAAAAGGTGGTCGTAGAGAAATAGGCGGGCCTCTTTACCTGGAACTGGGCAGCCCAGACAGCCCAGATAATGCAATTGGCCGAACATGCGGGCGAAGGTGGTCTTGCCGCCCTGGTTCGGACCGGAAACGACGAAGATGCGCTCCGAGCCAACCAGAGAGAAATCATTTAGGACGACCGCAGCGTTTTCCCGAATCAGCTTGCCGCCCAGTGCGATATCGAAAGCGTCGCGCGTTCCTATTTCTTTTGAAGTTCGTGAGAGCACTGGCAAGCAGAAGGTCAGGCCCGCTGGCCGGAACTTGTCGATGTACGTGAGGTAGGCAACGTAGAAATGGATCTCTCGATCAAAGCGCGCGATCGTTTCGTCGAGATAATCTGTATGCGCTGCACTGAATTCATCGAGTGCGCGAAATGCGTCGGGATACAACAGTGCGACACCATCCAGAATGTCGGCCTGGATGTGATTCATGCCATCGCGGATCGGGACCTTGAGTTGGTAATCAATCGCCGTTTCCCGCCTGAATTTGCTAAAAGTTTCTTCTACGGCGGCGCTGTAGTCGCTCTCTCCGTCATAGTGACGAACTGTGATGGAATCGTCCTTCAAGAGGAGGCCGTACCTGACGCTAGACAGATCCAAGCGCAGCTTTTCAGTTTCTGTAGCGAGATTCCTGAATGAGGAGGACCCTACGTAGTCTGTCAGGTATCTGCGGAATGCCTGCAAGCCGCGCGACTCCAAATGGAGTTCACCTAGGTGCTGTAAGAGCCGCTCGACTGCTTGGCAGTAGATCTCGACCGCCCCGAGGAAGCCGCGCTCAATTGCGTACTTGAAGTAGAGATCCTTCGCTTGCTTAAGACGCTCGCGCATGGCGCGCATTTGCGCTGAGAACGATTTGACGGCCTCCATCAGACGGGCGCACTCGAAATCCCGCATGACCTCTTGACGGTACGAGATCGCATCGAGCTCATGCAGTCGCACGTAGAAAAAAGGGGCGAGATTGTAATCCTTCCAACCTTCTGTAATTGCTTGGACGACCTGGCCGAGATTGAGATCTTTGAAGAATTCAGGCGATTCCTCGCTGTCGACATTCCTGCCGCTCTCCAGATTCTCAAACAGAATGCTGTGGAACTCCATCGTCTCTTTAATCTCCTTTCTACAACGCATTCTCTGCGTGCCAGCCGAGCCGAAAATCGATGTACAGAGGCGAGGTTTTGACGTATTCGCCGAGACGATATTTCGGATGAACTGCCATTTGCATCATTCTTACGATTGCACCGGGCGAACCTTGGCCCAGATCCACCACACGCTCGATAAATTCGGGGAGATTCGTTGCCCGAAGCTGGGTTCGTCGGGCAACCTCCTCAGCAAACCGGATGGCCTCTGCGTGCGTAAAATTCGTCAGCCTCATACGCTCGGAGCGCAGTGCGAATATCGGAGTCAGAAAGCCCAAGTCCTCCATGTGAGTTGAGCGCGTGATTGCTACCACGGGGGTGCCTCCGTAGAACATGAGGTCGCGGGTGTCCGCGGAAAGCGCCGCGGCCGGACCGTGCAAGTGGTCGAGCACCACGAGGTACGTCCCGCGTCGTACTGCGTCAAGCACAATCCCGCGCAGGGAGACTGCTGATTTGCTCTTGACCGCCTGCGGATTCCGTAACCAACGACGGACGGAGCGATCCCGAGAAGCTAGGAGAGCAAGGGCAAGACTTTGAAAAACCACCAGGGGCGAGGTTGCGTCGGGACAATACAGCACTTCGGGGAAGACCTGCATTACGCGGCGAAGCAGGAACGTCTTTCCGGAGCCGCTAGATCCGTGTAGCACGAAAGATTCACGGGCCGAAAGGCGCTCTCCTAGCTCCGCGATCTCCTTGGCGCGCCCAAAAACAAATTCGCTACTTTCGAAGGTTTCCGCACAGGATGGAAGGAATTGCCTCGCGGTCATGCCTTCACGTTCAGGCAGTCGCCGGGGAGCGGGGGCGGTCCTTATTTTTTGGGTAACTCCTGACACGGAATCCTCGTCAGGAGTCATCAGCCATCCATCGCGATCCGAAGGACGGCGGTTAGCGGTGGAACTCCTTCACCGGTAACGACTCTTTCAGTCTTGAGCAGAAGCTGCCTCTTGTCAAGGCGGGAAGCGTCAGCAGGGTATCTTCTTAGCGATCTCAACCCAATTGTCGTCCAAAAAGCATGACTCCCGTAGCTAATTACGAAAACTAGGAAAATACCTACATGATGTCCCTTACCGTGAAGACCGCGTTGACACTCCGGTGACCGACGAGCAGCTGAAGCGCCTGAAGGTAGGAATTATGTTCCTCGGAACTCGCCAGATCCCGCCGCAGGGCGTCGTGTTTAATGGCGTAGCGCTGCATGTCCTCTGCAATTCGTTCCATAAGTGCCGCCTCACGACATAAGAGGAGCTTGCGAACTGACTCGCTTTTCGTGCGGCGTAGCACTAACTGCAAGTGGGGGAGACAAAGAGCTGATAGGGGGAGCTTATCGGGTTCCGGACTTTCGCTGGTTCTGCTGACAATTGAGGCTACTACCTGATCTTCTGTCGCCCAGCGAACCTGGCAGGCAGGACAGTGCGATTCAAGCAGCGGAGACGAGAAGTCGTTAGATTCTTGAGTACCATTTGCTGCCAGATGACGCAGCCTCTCGGCCATTTGGTTCAGAAGTGCCGGGTATGCCGTGCAAACACCGCGGGGAGAAGCGACTTGCTCGTAGTGCCACGTGTGTAATGGACAAAATCCTCCGTCTTTGGCGTGCTGTTCCTGACTTCGGGGCCGGGTACTGAGATCGTATTGATATCTCGCTAGAAACTTCATGGTCTTCCCCATGACTGCTTTACAAACTTCGCAGCTGCTAACATTTTCGAGCCGGAGCACAGCACCCGACCGTGACTCAAACGACGTTTCGTTCAGTGCTGCCGACGCTTCGGGGACGTTTGGGTCGATTTGCTGCCGCAAGCCATGAAGTTTGGGAATCAAGCTGTCAGTTTGCTGATCCAGCAAGGCTTGCATTTCGGCTAGCGTGCGATCACACATCGAAGACAAGAACATTTGTGCGCGGTTGTTAGCCAAGAAATCCACTAGCGCGTTCTCAAAGTCCAGTAGGCCGCTGTCGCGCAGTTTCTCTGCATCGCCCACCTGTTTTGCGGCCAATCCATCTCTGGCTGAGACCGAAAACGGTGCGACTGCCTTCTCCCCAAGCACATTGTGAGCAGTCTTCTGGACGTACTGAATTATTTCTGCCCGTGAATCAGGAGGCACAGTGTCCTGCTTATTAATGACAATGAACATGGCACGCACTGAGGTCAATGCATAGTGGAGAAATCGCATTTCATCTTCCGAGAGCGGGCTCTCGTAGCTGGTGACAAGCACCAGCACGTCGATTTCTGGAATGAATTTTTCCGTCGTCTTCGTGTTTTCGAAGATCGCGGAGCCGAGACCGGGAGTGTCTACGAAGAAGAATCCCCGGCGAAGAATTTCTGCTGGCAACTGAATCTCCGCCGAGTGAATCCGTTTTGCGTTTCCTGGATTTCCTTTCTCCGTTACGTATTCCGGCAATTCTTGAAGTGTAGCCTCTCCCCTCAGCCTCGACCCTTCGTAGTTGAGCAGAACTCTCTCGCTGGTGCCGTAACGAACGTATGTAATCACGGAGGTGAGCGGAACAATCCCGGTTGGCAGACGGTCCATTCCGAGTACTGCGTTCATCAAGGACGATTTCCCGCGGCTGAACCGCCCAGCCACGACGACCGTGAACCGGTCTTCGGCCAAGCGAGTCAGCAGATCACGCCACGGCCGTTCCGCATCATAACGCCGGTTTGAATCCTTCTCTCGTTCGGAAGCGATGAGTTGCCCGGACCGGATCAGTTCGGCCAGTTCGAATTTGATTTGCTCGTATGTTTTCAAGTCCATGGTTTAAGACTCCGTGTAGTCTCGACCATCGCACGAGGCAGTTCCTCGGTTTGTAGCGTCGACCACGTCAAACTTTCAGCAGGGAATCCGTGACAGACATGGCTCTGCAACAGGTTTCCCTGTCAGGAGTCATCATCTGTCCCGATCAAGAACTGGAACAGCGGTTTGCGGTGAACTCCTTCACCTTGCGGCTTTTCCATAATTATAAGGCGACGAAGGCAAGGAATAGAAAAAGACCTGGAAAAGTGAATTGAAGGCCACGAGACCAGCCGCATATTCCGTATCGCCTCGCGCTCTCACGGCTCAATTGAGTCTGAGGGCTTTCGTTTTCCTTCCTACACAGGAGTGGTCTTCAAACTAGCAACACGTCGCCCGTTCTTCGAAGGCCGAGCTTGGCGGGAGGACCGTAATGAAAACCCAGGCCTAGACATTGATTGGTCTGGGTTCGCAGTCCGGCGCAAAATAGTCCCAACAGGAAAACGCTGGCGGCGAATACGAGCGTATGCGTCTCGAAATGACTTGCCACCAACGCGCCAAGCGCCGCTCCAACTGCTGTTCCGACAAAGCGTTGCCAAGACACTGCGAGTGTTGCGCCAAGAGATGACTGCGTGATCACCATAGTTGTGATTGGCGCCCAATTTTCTGGGTACGCCCGTATACACCCAGGCACGGGCGTTCCTGCAGCGGCCAGCGGCACAAGCATTGCTTCGCGCCCATCGCGAACTCAAGGCTCAAGGATACGGTTTGATCATTCACGATGGCTACCGGCCGTGGTACGTGACGAAAATCTTCTGGGACGCCACGCCCGACGACAAGAAGAGTTTTGTCGCCGATCCGGCAGAGGGTTCCAAGCATAACCGCGGATGCGCCGTGGACCTGTCGTTATACGATTTGAAAACGGCCAAGGAAGTGAAGATGCCCAGTGGCTACGACGAAATGACTAACCGCGCATTTGAAGACTACGACGGTGGCACGCCCGAGGAGGGCGCTCGCCGTGCTCTTCTGCGCCGAGCCATGGAGAAGCAGGATTTCAAGGTTAATCCCAAGGAGTGGTGGCACTTCGACTATAAGGATTGGAAACAATATCCAATCCTGAATGTGAAGTTCGAAGATCTCGGACAGTAGAGATGTTGCTACAGGTCAGCGCTCAGAAGCATTAGTCAATTTCGGCAGCATCCAGCGATTGACCAGCCGCTGATATGTCGGCTCCGGCAGTTGTACCAGCAATGGCTTGCGCGCCGGATCAAGCCAGGTAAGAAGGGTTTCCAGTTCGGTTTGCGGCATAGCCGTGCATCCAGCCGTGCCCTGATCGTGGCTATGCCAAATATGGAGAAAGACGCACGAGCCGCCTCCCGGCTCAGGCGGATTGGCGTTGTCCGCCGTGACGATGCCATTGTGATCTACGACGATCCCCCATCGGTACGACTCACCGGCGTTCCGCATGTGCTCTGAGCTGTTCCAGTCGGGAGCGCCGACAGAGCGATCCATGATTCGGTTATAGTACTTCGAGCTAGGGTCGTCGACGCACTCGATCGATGGAGTCAGGTTCAGGTAGGGCATCTTTAATCCCCGCAGTGGCTGAGAAGCGTAGCCGAATGCAGTGCCTAGCACGAAGACGCCGGCGGGAGACTTGGCGTCTCCTTCTCTCTTGACCGGGTCGGATGAGACGCGGAAATTGGAATCATCGGTCGCAAGGACGCCGATGCCCCACCCTAAGCCATTCTTGCCGACGACAATGGAGATCGGCTCGCCCACGGGACGCCACTTGTCATGCGTAGTGGCGCGCTCGTAACGCTCCAACCGTCCTTCGACCGCGTTCCAGCTCGAAGTTGTGACGATGATCGTCTGGGTGGAACGAGCGAGAGCATCGGACTTGAAGGCGCGGGCCTGAGTCGAGCCAGACGCACACCAGCCTGCGATTAACAAAAGACAAAGGAGAATGGACGCCGGTTTCATCAAGCACAAGTGTATCGTGGCGCCCAGAGTCCATCCTCCCACAAACATTCCAAGGGCCAACGCCACGAGGAGCGCTCTAGCCCCGAATTGGCCGCGCGGGTGACTGCCGGTGCAAAAATGAATGATTAAGACAGCCAACCCAAGGTAGCCGACCAACGCCCCCATCAAGGTCCAGCTCACCACTGATTTAGCGGATTCCCAGTCGCTCGGAATCTGTCGAACCTGCAGCCCAATGCCGGGTGTTTCGGCTCACTTTATACTGCGGCTTGTAACGGTTGATCCTTTGCGCCCCTAATCGAAAGCCACAAGACAATCGCTGGTTCGCCCAGCGTTAACGCGATGCTTGCGAATCGTGTCACGTCCGGGGTCGATAGAGCTTCGGTCATATTGTTGGCCATTTCAATTTCCCGAAAATTTGAATTCTCCCGATGCTTCTACCCCCTAAAGGCCACCAAGCCACGTGCCACTGGCATGAGCCAGGAGCCAACACTGGTTCCTCCTGAATGACGGGCAATTCGGAAGTAACGGATTGCTTCCGGTTTGCCGGCCAACCGGGCGTTGGCCACCGCAATCGTCTATCGGGGCGCCGCGGAGTTGGACGGGACGCGCGACTGTAAGTAGATCATTGCCGTGACTCCGAGGACCGAACCACTGTACCCTTATCCATAGCAATGGCGCGAGTCAAAAGTCCTGAGAAACGCACCGCAATCCTCCAGGCGGCGGTGCACGAGATCGCCGAGGCTGGACTCGGAGCGCCTACGGCGAAGATCGCAAAGCGCGCAGGCGTTGCTGCGGGCACACTCTTCACCTACTTCACGGACAAGGATGAA
Organism: Acidobacteriaceae bacterium; assembly: GCA_003156615.1. The sequence continues at coordinate 10,246 of PMHI01000080.1, forward strand.
CTGCTGAACGAGCTTTATCTCGAGTTGAAAGGCGAGGTCTACACAAGGGTAAACTCTGACTTCCCGCATAAGGGGAGCCTGGAGCGCCGCGCGCGGCATATATGGTCGAGCCTTCTTGATTGGACCATCGAATTTCCAGAGAAGCGCAAGGTTTCAGCACAGTTGAACGTGTCCGACCTGATCACTCCCGAAACACGTACGAGAGCAGCCGCGGGGCGCGGCACAATAGATACGACGTTAAGCGAGCTGGGTATCCGTGGGGGGCTGCCGGCGGGGTTCGCGACGGCTACTATGTCAGCGATGCAAGAAGCAACGATGGAGTTCATCACGAAACAGCCGAAACAGCGCAAACAGATCATTGAGCAGGCCTTTCAGGTCTTCTGGCGTGGTTTGCGGTGAAGATTTCTGTCCGTAAATAAATGAGCATCCAGTCAGTCATTTTGTAATCCTATGTACAGGAGAATCTTGAAATGGCGAAGATCTGGTTGATTACGGGAAGTGGAAACGGTTTGGGGCGGGACATCGCCGAGGCAGCGCTGGCCGCGGGCGACAGCGTGGTAGCAGCAGCGCGGCGCACCGAAGAGTTGGCGCCGCTGGTGGCGCAGTACGGAGACCGAGTAAAACCTGTGACGCTGGAAGTGCGTGATGAGGCCGCTGCCAGGGCGGCCGTCCAGCTGGCAGTGGAGACGTTTGGGCGTCTCGATGTGCTGGTCAACAATGCCGGCTATGGAGACTTTGCGCCGTTTGAGCAGATGCAGGCGGCGGACTTTCAGGCCGTCGTGGACACCTGCTTTTACGGTGTCGTTTACACCACGCGCGCCGCAATACCAGTGATGCGGAAGCAGAAAAGCGGTCGCATCTTTCAGGTGTCTTCGGTCGGTGGCCGCCTGGCAGTTGCCGGTAATACGCCCTATCACGCGGCGAAGTGGGCTGTGGGCGGTTTCAGCGACGCCTTGGCGATGGAAGTCGCGCCGTTCGGGGTCAAGGTCTGCACACTAGAGCCGGGAGGTATCCGGACCAACTGGGCGCGGCGCGCAAGGCAGAATGCGCCGGATCTGCTGCCGGACTACGAGGCCTCGGTCGGTTCGATACTCAAGATGTTGCGCAGCCTCGAAGGGCGTTCGGAAGGCGATCCGCGGAAGATCGCGGATGTAATTGTGCAACTGGCAAATAGCGACGAGGTGCCGGT
>PMHI01000566.1 GCA_003156615.1 Acidobacteriaceae bacterium
ACTTCGCCCTTGATCACCAGCGATTTGCCGATGGTGGCCTGATCCGCAGTGGTGGTCGTACCGGTCGCCGGACGCGGCGCAACGGGGGGATCATTCGCCATCATTGCAGGCGCATTCGGGATAGACGCGGTTGGACGCTCCGGTTCGGCTGGCCGCCCGGGGGTCTGAGGCTGATTCGTCGGCTTCCACATGGATGAAAATTTCCTTTCCTTGTTGGGATTAGGAATCACGCGCCGCACTTGCGTGACCAATCGAATTGTACTCCCCAGTCTCAAAATGAGCGCTGTGGAAAAGCCTTTATTTTCAATAGAGTTTCCTATCATGGTACGTTCTTCCGTGTGCTCGGGGAATGGTGACGCGAATCATCTGGCACTCCATTTCGGCTCTGTTACCGTGTAACAATTCCCGAAAAAAGCGTTGCCGCCGACAAGTTTCACAGTAGCTGGGAGTATGCTCTTGGCTCGAACACTATCGCAGCCGCAATCCTCGCAGGGAGCAAAACATGTCGGAATCAACCGTGGTTACTCCTCCAACCGTCACTATCGCCCGGCCTCAGCCCGGGGAATACGCGCCCTATTACCACCGCTATATTTCTTTGACTGAGGGCGATGACATTCTCGACACGCTTGACCAGCAGCGCCGCCAGATGATGCTGCTGCTTTCCGGACACGACGATGAGGATGGCGACTTTCGCTACGCGCCGGAGAAATGGAGTGCGAAGGAAGTCCTCGGCCACATCTGCGATACTGAGCGCATCTTTGCCTACCGCGCTCTGCGCATCGCGCGCGCCGACGCCACCCCCCTCGCAGGCTTCGAGCAGGACGACTACGTGCGTAACGGTCCTTTCGCCCATCGTCCCCTGGCCGATCGGGTTGAAGACTTCATCGCCGTGCGCCGCTCCACTCTTTCGTTGCTGCGTAATCTTGAGGAAGCCGCGTGGTCACGCCGCGGTATCGCTAACAAGAGTGAGATCAGCGTCCGAGCGCTGGCCTACATCATCGCCGGGCATGAGTTGCATCACCGCAGGATTCTCGAGGAGAAGTATTTCGCTGCGAGTCGCTAAGACGCGGGCTCCCATGTCCTCACGCGCACTGACTGAACTGCTCCGCGGAAAGGGCTCTCACGCCGATCCCGTAGCCTGTGTTGAAGATCTCTCCGCCGAAATGGCGGCACGCCACGTGGAAGGTTTTCCGCACTCGATCGGACAACTCCTGTTCCACATGAACTACTGGATGGACTACGAACTGCGTCGCATTCGCGGGGAAAGACCAGCATACCCTGAGCACAACTCGGAGAGTTTCCCGCCAGCGCCATCACGCCCCGATGCGCTCGAGTGGGAGCGTCTGAAAAAGCATTTTGCTGGCTTGCTCGCAGATTTTGCCGCGCTGGCGAAGTCATCGGCGGAAGAAATGCAACGGCAGATCGAAATCGCGCATGGCGGAGACAGAAAAGTCGCGGGAAGCCTTGAGGCTGTGCTGTGGCAGTTGGTGGCGCACAATAGTTATCACACTGGCCAGATCGCCATAATCAGGCGCTCCCTCGGCGTTTGGCCGCCACGCGGCGGCGGAGATACCTGGTAAGAAAATCGTCGTTAGTCTTTGGCTGTTGTGGTTGGCGAGCTCCTACAGTTACGTTTCCGGCACATCTGGAACAAACGAAGCTGTGCGGGCCTACATCATCGCCGGACAAGAGTTGCATCACCGGAGGATTCTGCAAGAGAGGTGTTTCCGGCGAGGTGTTTCCCGCGAGCCGCCGACCGAATCCCATTGGCCGCCGCTGAGGGCAATTGTGACGTTCTTGGCCGTAAGAGTTTGACACTCTTTTGCGGTGGCTCTTAGAATCAAGAGGTTGGGCGCGGGGCGCGAGAATGTGGGTTCGATCCGAGCCGGGGGGCCTCCGGCAGTCCCGTCTGGTTGTTACCTCTGCTTCAACTGTTATGCCAGCCTGTTTTACTCCAGCCTGGTTGGCGCGTGGCGGCGTAGCTCACGTGGCTAGCTAAAGCCTGTTGCGAAACCCAGGGCTCAACCCCTTGATTGACGCGAGCCTCTGACACGGAGTCTTGGCAGATCTGCAGGTTCGCGTACCGCTGCTCGCAGAAATTCCCCGCAAAAATGTTTCAGGCCCGGCCCTTTTTTCTTGACATATTTCGCCTTACTCGATATACTCGAGTACGCTATGATCGCATCCTCTTCCCACCAATCCTGGCTCTTCTATTCCCCCTTGGCCCGCCAAGCCGCCCTGCTCAAGGACGATTTGCTCGACCCCGTCGATCAACTCTTGGACGATCCCGCTCTGGTCGACTTGGTTCGCCAATGTCTGGCGACTCGCAGTCCGCATTCGACGCGCACCGGGCGAGACGGCATCGCCCCCGATCGTCTGCTGCGCTGCTGTGTCATGAAGCACCTGAAAGGCTGGAGCTTCCGCGATCTGGAACGGGAGTTGCGCGGCAACCTGGTCTATCGCCGATTCACTCACTTCGATGCCGAGGTTACACCCGATTTCACTACCTTCAGCCGCAGCTTTGCCCTGCTGAGCCCGGCGGTCACCGAAGAGATTCATCAGCGAGTGGTTCGCCTGGCCTGCGAGCAAGGCGTAGCCCAGGGCGATAAGCTGCGTACCGACACGACGGTCGTTGAAAGCAACGTGCACTATCCCACCGACAGCTCGCTTTTGGGCGACG
>PMHI01000455.1 GCA_003156615.1 Acidobacteriaceae bacterium
CTCACCGATGGAGTCAATCGTTCGGAAAATAAACGGCGTGGGTGCTGCAGAATCAGAGGACACACGATTCTCCAAGGGGATAGATTGTCGCCGGGAATCCCAATCCTCCCATACTAGAGGCACTCGGGGCACAAGGATCCAGTAGGTTAGGTTGGGATGTTGCTTGGGTCAATCCGCGGCAGAGGCGGGTTCTCCGCCCTGCTTTTCTCACGGTTTTCCTTCTCGCCGATCGCGAACCAATTGAACGACCGATTATTCCTGCCGGCACTAGCTGGGAAAAATGGAATTCTCGGTTTTCGCACTGCCGTTCTTGCGCCGCGCACGATGGATGACAGCCGGCGCTGTACGCCGTGAATCGCGGTTCGCCTTTAGCGCTCACCAAACCCTCCGCCATGATTGAGCGGGCGGAGTTGCCCGTGCACAGGAACAGCACGTTATAGTGGTCCTTCATGTCAGTTACTGCGAGGCTTCACGGCGCGCACGAAAGCACTCATGATCTTGCCATCCACTTGGGGCGCGATTGCGTCAACGTCAATGTTCTGGCCCGCTAGAAATTCGCGGGCGTCATCCACGTTGTAAACGCGAGTTGGCTCAAGGTCTATCTGCTCAAATCCTGCGGCGGCGAGCTTGGCGCGGTAGTCGTTCTCTTCTAACNNCGATCCCGCTACGCAGCCAACCAAAGCAGAAGGCTCTTCCGAACCTCCGGCGGCATCTCGCCGCAAGTGACCACGTCCGACACAGCGAACCGTCCACCCGGCTTAAGCACGCGGAACGCTTCTCGCAAAACTGCATCCTTGTCTGCGGATAGATTGATGACACAATCGGAAATGATCACGTCCACAGAGTTGTCGGGCAGCGGGATGTTCTCAATCTCGCCCTTCAAGAACTCGACGTTTTCGACTCCGGCCTTTCGCTTGTTCTCATTCGCCAGCGAGAGCATTTCATCCGTCATGTCCAGCCCGTAGGCTTTGCCGGTCAGGCCTACTCGTTTTGCAGACAACAACACGTCTATCCCGCCGCCCGCGCCCAGGTCCAGCACTGTCTCGCCCGGACTAAGTTTCGCTAAGGCAGTCGGATTTCCGCACCCCAACGAGGCCAGAAGCGCTTCTTCGGGGATCTCCCCAGCTTGTGCCGCATCGTAAAGGTTCGTGGTGATTGGGTCGCAGCCACACGATGGGCTGGCTCCGCAGAAAGAACTTCCGCCAGCCGTGACGCGCAATGCGGCCTGTCCGTATTTTTCTTTCACAATTTCCTTAATGTCTATGGTGCTCATGAACTCTCTCCCCATTTGCAAAGCCGAACGATCTGTTCGGGCTTGACGGCCTTGTTTCGAGTGCAGCACTCCGCGTACAGGAACTGAAGCAATTCCTGAAGTGCGTGGGTGTTGGCGGTGTACCGGAGAAACGTGCTTTCGCGCTGAACGCGGACAAAGTCCTCGCTTTTGAGTTTTTCAAGGTGGTGGGACAGGGTGGAATTGGGAATCTCTAACTCGTCCTGAATTTCGGCGACGACCAGGCCGTCTGGGTGAGCTGACAGTAGCAACCGCATGATCCCTAGGCGCAGTTCCGAACCCATTGCGGAAAGCATGTCGGCCAGCCTTGCAACTTTGTCCGGTTTGGCACCTTGGACGCTAGGACCTATTTCCATGCTTGCAGAACTATGGATACAACGTCAAGTCAAAACGCGAGTTGCAATAGCTTCCGCGGTTACCAGGCTTTCTGAAAGGGAGCGAAACGCGTTTTCGGCTTGAAGAATCCTTCCTGATTCGCAGTGCGCTGGTCGCAGAGGAATGTTGTAAATAGACGCTGAATGAACAAATTGTCATCTTCCGGAAAGGCTCCGGTAATCTCTGGATCGTATTGTGATTGCTGGCCCTCGTGTCTCGCCAGGCACCCGGAATTCAGTTTCAAACATGCTTATGTACACGCCCGAAAGAAGCAGGTGCTGCCTTTTCGTTTTTCTGTCAGGTGCAATCTTGCAGGGGGTCCTCACGTTTTCTCAGGAGTTGCCAGATGCTCCGTCAGTGGCACGGAATGCGAGTTTTCCCGTGGTTGAAAGCTCAGATGCAGCTTCCGCTTCGCCAAAATCGCCTGACGGGGGATCACTCGACTCAAGTGATGGCAGGTTTTTCGACCGATGGGCCAAGCGCGGGCTGCGTGACCAGACCGGTATTTACACGGCTCCGTTTCATCGTTCCGCACTGAAGTGGGCAATTGGGCTGCCAGTTGTGACTCTCGGATTGATCGCGATCGACAAGCACGCCTCAGGCGCATTATCGAGAGACGGCACAAATGTGAGCACCGATCTTTCCGATGTGGGCCTGTTCGGGACAGCGGGAGCGCTGGGGGTCTTGCTTCTGGATGGAGAAGCGCGTGGCGATTCTCATGCCATCGAAACTGGCGTATTGGGAGCCGAGGCAATGGCTAACAGTTATCTGGTGTACACGGCGGTGCAGCTGATTACTGAGCGTCAACGCCCTCTGCAAGGAACGGGGCAAGGAAATTTCTTTCAGACCAGCGGTCTGGATAATTCGTTTCCGTCCGGTCATGCGATCCTCACTTGGACGGCTGCGAGCACGATCGCCCACGAATATCCAAAGCCATGGGTAGAGTGGGTCACTTATGGGGCCGGGACTCTTGTTTCCGTTACACGCTTCACCGGGCTCCATCACTTTCCCTCCGATGTGGTGGTGGGAAGCACTTTCGGCTATCTGATCGGACGGCACATCTTCCACGAACACTGCAAAGCTGGTCTTAGCCCGATATGCAAGAAGCAATAAGAGAAAAAATGATCGCCTTCAAAAAGGCGTGAGGTGAATGATGCCGAAGAATTGGCCGTGCAAACAAATTGGTGCTTTCCTTTGGTCCCTTGCCGCTTTTGCGCTTGTCCAAGTCGCTCCACCTCTGATCGCTCAGACTGCAACAGAAGTAGTGCGGGGTACTGTCAGTGACGAAAACGGTAAGACCGTTGCGAATGTTACTGTGACCGCAACGAGGACGGATTCCGGGCAGAAACAGACGGCGAATACAGGACCAGACGGTACATACAAACTGGACTTGCCTCCAGGCAACTATCGGCTGACGTTTGAAGCCGCCGGATTCAAGACGTTTGAGATTTCTTCAGCAACCGTTGACGGCACCGAGCCAGAAGTTTTCGATGGAAAACTAGAACGGAGCGAACCTGCCGATGGTACCCCAGCGCGAACACAAGAGGAGAACTTACCGAATGCACCTTCGAGTAGTACGACCGCACCTTCGCTTTCAGATCTAGGCCTTTCACCGGAGCAAACTCAGGGAAACGCCCGTGAGCAGGCGCTCCTGGACAAAAGGACACACATGTTGAAGATCCATCAACGGATGGGTTTGATCACGACGATACCGCTCGTTGCGACAGTGATCCTCGGTCCTGGCGCTGGCGGCAAGAGTGAAGGTACGGCTGTTCGCGATTTACACGTGGCGCTAGGCAGCCTGACGGGAGATCTGTACGGCATCACCGCTTACTACGCCATTCGCGCTCCCAGAATCCCCGGAACCAAAAAGCGCGGTCCGATAAAATTTCACGAGGCGATGGCGTGGATTCACGGGCCCGGCATGATTCTCACTCCCATTCTTGGGGCAATGGCGTTCAGTCAGAAGAACAATGGAGAAAAAGTCCATGGGATCGCGCAAGCGCATGGCCCGGTAGCCATCGTTACCGCCGGGGCGTTTGGGGCAGCTTTATTGTCGGTGTCAGTGAAGTTCTGAGCACAGTTTATGAATAAGAAAATATTGATCGTGTTGTTGCTCGTGACCCTCCCCACGTTTGCTGCCGACAGCCAATGGGTGCTTCAAGAAAGTACTCTCACATATCACGTATCGCATCCACTCCATCAGTCGGAAGGCGTGAGTCATGCGGCTAAGGGCAAGGGCGTCTGCCATGCCGGGCAATGCGAATTCCTGATCGCGGTACCAGTCAAATCGTTTGATTCTGCAGACAGCAACCGAGATCTTCACATGCTGCAAGTGACGCGCGGCGCCGAATTCCCGCTGGTCACGGTACGCACTCGCTTGCCTGAATCGGATGCTGCAGCGTCGAGCATCAATGTCGACCTTGAAATCCAGTTCGCTGGGCAGACAGCCCAGTACAAGCAGGTTCCCTTCAAACTGGAGAAGCAAGGGAACCAGATCCATATCACGGGAGCGATTCCGGCCACGCTTGCGGATTTTAAGATCGACCCACCATCGCTGTTGACGATGCCCGTCAAGAACGAAATACCCGTGCGTGTGGACCTGACATGGCATCAGCAGTGATGCGGCCGTTGTGAGCTCAGGAAGTTTCCAAGGCCCTGTTTCCTGCATCCTACCTGGAGGTGTAAAGTCTTGGACAGGCAGGGTTCTCCCATGCGGCTGTTGGTCGTAGAAGATGACATTTCCATCCAGCTATTCCTCAAGCGGGCACTGACGGAAGCCGGATATCAAGTGGATGCGGCTAGTACAGCGAAAGCTGCGGAGAGCATGGCGTTGGAAGGTATTCACGATGCCTTCATCATCGATCTGGGCCTTCCCGATCTGGATGGATTGGACTTAATTGCCCGTTGCCGAGCTCAAGGGAATGCGGCACCGGTTCTAATCTTGTCGGCTCGGCGCTCCGTGGACGAACGTGTTCGCGGACTGGAGCAGGGCGGAGACGACTACCTTACGAAGCCATTTGCTCTCCCGGAATTGCTGGCAAGATTGAGGAACCTCCTACGCCGGTCCGCCGTTCCGCAGACTGAATCTATTCGCCTGCAGTCAGCCGACTTGCAGCTTGACTTGGTACGTCGTGAGGCGCGGCGGGGCGACCACTTGCTGCAATTGACCCCACAGGAGTTCTCCTTGCTGGAATATCTTTGCCGCAACGAAGGTCGCGTTGTGACGCGGACCATGATTCTGGACCATGTCTGGAAGATGAGGATCGACCCCGCGACCAACGTAGTTGATGTTCACATTTATCGGCTGCGCAGCAAAGTGGATCACGATACCCCGAGACCGCTGATTCATACGATTCGCGGCGTTGGGTACGTTCTAAAACATGCCTAGAAACCTCCGCACTACCGCCGCTTGGCGAATTTCGATTTGGACAACTCTGGCGTTCGCGCTTGGGACCGCTGGGGCATTTACGATCGTTTATTTTCTAGTCGCACAGGGTCTCAGGGAGCGAAGTGACACTTGGCTGACAGGCGAAGCTGAGGTTCTGGCTCAAGTCTCTGTCGACACACCGAGCGATCACCTTTACAGGCGGATTGTGCGGGAGGTGGCTGAGCTTGCAACTCAGGAAGTGCCGGACGAAAGGAATGCCCGCGGCGAAAGGCTGAATTCAGTATTCTTTCTTGCAACCAACCCCAGCAACACTGATGCTCCGTTGTGGGTAGGTCCTAGCTCGAAGGATGCTTTCGTTAGGGCGATTCAGCGCTCACAGCTCGTACCGGGACCGCCAAAGTCGATAACGGTGGACGGATACCGCCAAACGTTTCGCGTCGTTGTAAAGGCGCAAAATGGAAGACTTGTTTATCTGGGACTGTCTGATCGCGGCGCGAAGCACCTGCTGCACATGTTGGCCCGGCGCTTTCTCATGCTCTGGGGTGGCATGTTCGTGCTTGGATTCGTGATTTCGTATTGGAGTGCACGCCGCACGCTGCATCGAGTTGAGCAAATTACAGAAACCGTGGCGCGGATCGGAACAGATGACCTACAGGAACGCCTCCCCGAACCTGTAAATTCCGATGAGATTTCGCGATTGGCCAAGACTTTTAATCACATGCTGGACCGGCTCCAGGCGTCCGTGAATCAGCTTCGCACGGTGACTGGCGGTATCGCGCACGACCTGAAAAGCCCTGTTACGTTGATTCGCGGAACTCTGGAATCCGCACTATGCGGTGAAGGAAATGACAAATGGCGAGACTCGGTTGGCGAAGCAATCGAGGACCTGGACAGGCTCTTGCAGTTGTTGAACACGACGCTCGATCTTGCGGAGGCGGAGGCGGGTGCCCTACACATCGATCGCGGAGCCGTTGACTTCTCCGAGGTTGTGAGACAACTGGTTGATATTTACCAGCCGGCGATGGCCGAACACCATCACGATATGACGACTGACCTAGAAGAGCATGTGGTTGTGGATGCTGATGCGACTCTACTCAATCGGGTAGTAAGCAATTTGCTTGAAAACGAATTGACGCATTTGCCAACGGGATGCCAAGTGAAGATCCGGCTATATTCGCATCAAGGCTCAGCGGTGCTGGTGGTTGAAGACAATGGTCCGGGATTCCCTGCTGAAATCGGAAGCCAGGTTTTCAAACGATTTGTAAAGGGAAAAGATTCTCCCGGTCATGGCCTCGGACTAGCGTTCGTAGATGCTGTAGCCCAGGCTCATGGTGGTGACACGCGGGTTTCGGAACGTTCGGGAGGGGGCGCGGTTATAACTCTATCGCTGCCCGTCAGCTTGCTCCAAGCTGCGTAACATTTTGCGGGATGCTCAATGCTTGAACAACTTGTCGCGTACGTCTGGCCAGAATTCTTTTGTTATGTTGAAGAACGTATCCAGGGCTATTTGTTGTCCCCATTTGTCTGCCGTATTTCCAAACGATCGATTCGCTGCCGGATAGTAAAGGTTGGAAATACCCGCGGCTACAGCATTTCCGGCTAGCTCCGATGTGTTGAAATGGTTGCGGCCATTGTCACCACGAGTGATAAATTCTCGGCTTATGGCGTACCCAGTTCGCCTCCAAAAACCACCTGTACCCTTCACGAAATAGCGTGGATCCTGTTGCAAAATGACTGGGAACAGGCCCTCAGTCATAATGTTGCCGATTGCTTGATCCGCAAATGCTCCTGCGTAGTATTTGCCAAANNAATGCCAGCCACGAGAAAGGCTGAAGGATCAAAAGAGTCGTCCAACGAAACCTTCATCTTTTCCGCAGGCGTCAACGCTTTGATCTCTCCTGGGTTTTCATCCGAACGATAGTTTGGGATGATCCACAAAATGTGATTTTTGCTCGGTTCGTGCTGTCCGTCGTGCTGTACGATGCCTGAAGTCTTCGATTGCGCCTGAGTCGTGCTTGGTGCATCCGGCAGCTCTGGCGCGTCTTGACCAACAGCTACGGCACCTGCGAGAAAAAGATTACCGAATAGCAGCACACGCCCGATGATGAAAAGAAACGAGCAGGCCGGCAACCTCCGCATACTATGGTTGATGCAAATTGGCTTGTCTGATACGCCAATGTGAACAACTTGTCATCTGTTCGCCACGCCGAATTCATCATGTACCTGATAATCTTCGTCATGGGACGTTGTGACTCTGATCGAACGATGAGTTGCCGACATCTCGCGATCACCTTCCTACTCGCCACCTTGAGCTTGGCTACAACTCTCGCCCATGCTCAAGACAACTACGAAATTCAGGTGTACGGATCTGATTTGGTCGATCCTGGCCACACCATGGTCGAAATCCACAGCAATTTCACGATCGACGGCTCGAAGACAGTTATGGATGGGGTTTATCCCACCAATCATGCCGAGCATGAGACGGTAGAGATCACTCACGGCTTCAATGACTGGTTTGAGTGTGGCTTTTACATCTTCACTTCAATCACTGAGGGCCAGAGCTGGCAATGGGTGGGAGACCACATCAGGCCGCGAGTTGCCGTTCCCAAGAAATGGCACTGGCCCGTGGGCGTCAGCCTCTCGAATGAAATCGGCTACCAGAGGCGGCAATATTCTGTGGACACGTGGACCTGGGAAATTCGTCCCATCGTGGATCAAAAGGTCGGACGCTGGTATTGGGCCCTGAATCCGACGCTGGACCGATCTTTCCACGGCGAGAGCGTAAACCAGGGCGTGGGATTCTCGCCGAACTTCAAATTCAGTTACGATTTCACACCGAAAGTCGCCGGAGGTCTTGAATACTACGGATCGGTTGGTCCAGTGACAGGGTTCGATGCCGTCTCACAACAGCAACATCAGGTTTTCCCTGCAATTGATTTGAATATCGCTCCGCAATGGGAAATAAATTTCGGACTTGGCGTGGGCCTTACGGGTTCGACCGACCACCTGATCGCGAAGATGATTTTGGGTTATCGCTTTAATTTCTGATCAGAATTAGGAGCGCACAAGTGATCAAAGGTGTCGTGATTGGGTTCATTCTGGCCATCTCAATTTCAGCGAGTTGTGTTTTCTTTTACTTTTCCGCAGGACTGGCCCCAGTAGCAACGGCTGATCCACCGATGCCGTTTGAGAAGAAGCTCGCAAATATGGCGCTGGACGCGCACATCGAGAAGCAACACATTCCTCCATCTTCGGTGCCTGTGGATGAAGCATCTTTTCTTGCCGGTGCAAGTGTTTACAAACAGCACTGCGCCTTGTGTCACGGACTTCCAGGCCAGCCGCCGATTGACTACGTAACAACGATGTTTCCGAAACCGCCGCAATTGTTCCGGGGCAAGGGTGTGACCGATGGTCCAGCATCGGAGACCTACTGGAAGGCAGCCGACGGAATCCGCCTTTCTGGCATGCCGTCCTTCAAGACCAAGCTAACCGATACCCAGCTGTGGCAGGTTAGCGAACTGCTTGCACACGCTAGTGAGATTCCTGAATCCGTGAAGAAAGTGCTTGTCCCGGNNTTTCTTGCCCTGCTGGGAACTACTGCTTGCGCTGAGTTGGCGCGGCGCATCGGCTTGCAGACTGCCCCGGAAGCTCCGAAAGCCGACATAACGATTCGCATCGCGCCGGTCGAGATCGAAGTCGCGCCAAAGAGAATAATCAAGACGACCGGGTATAACGGTTCTGCTCCGGGCTCTGTCGTGCGGTTACGCGAGGGACAGCCGGTCACGATGGACGTATTCAACGAAACCAAAATTCCGGAGTTGGTTCACTTGCACGGTCTGTCCGTCCCCTCGGACGTGGATGGTGCTGAGGAAGAAGGGACACCGATGGTCCCTCCAGGTGGTATGCAGCGCTACTCCTTTGTCCCGCGCCCTGCAGGAACACGCTGGTATCACAGCCATATTCACGCCGGCCGGGATATGAAGAAATCGACTTACACTGGACAGTTCGGATTCCTCTACATCGAACCAACAGAACATCGGGGCCAGTACGACGCAGAGATTTTTCTCGCACTGCGCGGTTGGGACCCGCATCTGGATAGCCAAGGCGATGAAGGCAATCTGGAGGTGACGTACTCCATTTATTCGGTCAACAGTCACGCTCTGGGCTCAGGAGATCCAGTACGCGTGAAAGAAGGTCAGAAGGTGCTGTTTCACTTCTTGAACGCCAGCGCTACCGATCAGCACCGCATCGCCCTGCCCGCGCATAAGTTTAGAATCGTAGCCTTGGACGGAAACGCCGTTCCAGTTCCATGCGAAGTGGACGTGATTGAGATGGGGCCAGCAGAGCGCGTGGATGCCCTCGTTACAATGAATAACCCCGGCGTGTGGATTCTCGGTGAAGCAAACGATCAAGTACGGAATGCCGGAATGGGTATCGTCGTGGAATATGCCAATCGCAGCGGACCACCGCTCTGGACTAGGCCGCCAAATACAGCATGGGATTATACGATTTTTGGACGCGAAGTCGGGACGCCAGAACCGTCAGGCGATATTGTCCCACTTACTTTCCGCAAGAAATTCGCAGGGAATCGCTGGGTGGATCACTGGACGATCAACGGCAAGTCCTTTCCCAAGACCGATCCCATTCGTGTACACGCGAATTCTCGCTACCGCTTACGCTTCGACAACCAAAGTGATGAGTCGCACCCAGTTCACTTACACCGGCACACGTTCGAGCTAACGAAGTTCGCCGGAAAAGCGACGGCTGGAGTCATGAAAGACGTAATCGTTGTGCCGGCCAGGAAGCAAGTCGAGGTGGATTTTACGGCGGACAATCCCGGCCCGACTCTTTTTCATTGCCATCAACAACTTCACATGGACTATGGTTTTATGGCGATGGTCGAATACGAGAATTGGCGAGTTTCCAGCCTTGGCGCTCACACAAGACCAGGCCAGGTTGAGGCTGGGTTCAGTAACCGTACGCTCTGAGGAGGATGAAAACTACCAAGCCGGTGACCGATACATATTCCCATGGCTTTGCGAAAATAGACCCGGTCGAGTATTTTCGATCCATTGTCGCAAATCTATGGGATACTGTCGCCGTTATGTTGTGCGCGGGTTCCAAGAGCGAAGAAGATTTTCGTACAATAAACGTACAATGGATCGGGCAATGGGGCCTTTTTAGCCTTTGTGGCATTTCGCAGAATCAATAACTTACGTATTGTCAACACCCTAGATAGTTTCGACTCCCGCCGCCTCCACCACTATCTCTTTCGTTATCAATTGCTTACATACAGACTTTAATTTCGTACAATAGGCTTCTGCATAGGCGGGTTCTCCGCCGGGGCTTCTCCCCAGTTTTTCTTCTCCGCCGATTACGAACCAATCGAACGACCGATTATTCTTGGTAGAAATAGCTGGGAAGAAATGGTTTCGCTTTGCCATTCTTTGGGCAGGATCGCGGCGGACCACAGAGCGATTTGGAGCCCTCGTTTGGG
>PMHI01000325.1:0-589 GCA_003156615.1 Acidobacteriaceae bacterium
CAGGGTCGTCGTGCCCATTGTCGAAGGTTACGTCGCGGTGACCATACCGGCGAACTGCGGTGTGCCCGACCATGCCGAGCGACTAAAATAAGCTTCATCCCGATGATTCCCCTCGAAGACGACCAGCTATATCAGCTAGTTCCCGACCACAATCGAGGAGGCTGTCGCGCATTTTATCGAATGCCTCCTCCGGTTCCGCAAAGTGATGCCGGTACATCTGTTCAAAGTCTGGGTGCAGTTCCCGTAGGGAAACCCTTACCGCCCACAGGGACCGGGAAACCGAGACGAGATTTCGTTGGGTGGTAATCAGGGTCTCGGCAATTTTGGCTACCGAGTTTTGCAGAGCTTGGTTGTCCATGACAACCTCCCTGCCAGAACTTTAGCAGACACACTGCCAACTCCACCGCTTTCATTGACTTGCCCGTTTCGCCGACGCAGCGTTTTGCGCTAGTTGATTCGGCCAAAGCATCTCGCTCTACCGCATCGTCGAGAAGCTGGGCGGTGGCGGAAGGGGTGTAGTTTCGAAGGCCGAAGGCCTGAAGCTTGGCAGGCGCGAGCAGCCCTTGCGCCATGCAGAAACCACCCTCAA
>PMHI01000325.1:644-1125 GCA_003156615.1 Acidobacteriaceae bacterium
TTTCAGAAGAGTACTTTGAGGACTTTCGTAGGCTCCGATCTGCTTCAGCATTCCTAACTGATCCCAATTGTCCCATCCCTCAATAATTTTATTGTCCCGAATGCGAGCGATAGTGATCCCCGTTATTCGCACTCGCTTGCCGGTGGCTTGCATTCCCAGATGATCTCCGCGATGTGTCATCGTGGCTGACCAGCGCACTACGACTCGATCCTTTGCTCCGAAAGCATCCTCGACAATAATGTTGATGTCGGGAAAGGCACCCCGTACGCGCTCGACAAATGGCACGAACTCGCCGGGTCCACGGAGCGGGCTGCCATCCTCAAGTTCGCCGATGCCGATGCCATCGGGAGCAAGAATATCGTGGATCGTTTGCGTCTTACCCTCATTCCATACTTCTTTGAACCAACGCCGCATTAACTCCACATTTTCTTTGACTGCCATAGACGTTGCCTCCTGCGCAGAAACTGAGAAGCTGAAGCAA
>PMHI01000325.1:1196-4903 GCA_003156615.1 Acidobacteriaceae bacterium
GTTATGCGGCGCGAGCGACGACCAGGGCGTCGTATTCCTGTTGCGACTGGGCGGGCAGCAGAGCCCATAGAGTGTACACACCGACGGCCGTACCGAAGGGAACATTGAACAGCGCGATGAAGCCCAAGACCAGCGCGACGACACGGGCCCAGGGTTCGCGCTGTATCAATCCCCATCCGGCAATGAATCCGCAAGCCGCCTTGGCCAGAACGAGAATGCCGATTACACTCAACAGCGGGCGCAGAAACGCAGGGGGCGCGTCTGGCGTTCCCATCCCGTGGGCTGCGAACAAAGTGTTGGCAATAACATACACAACCACCCCGCCGATGGTATTGAACGCGGAGATGGCAAGCCAGAGAATCCCCAGTAAATGAAGGTGCCCCTGCACGCGCCCGGGGCGCGGTTGCATCACCGTCACAGGCCCGATGATTTGTTTGCCGCACCGGCTGCAAAACGCCTGGCCGGCTTGCACCGTTGTGCCACATGCATCGCAGAACATGATTTCCTCCCGCGCTAATTCGTGAACGGCCTTCGTCACAACAGGCCGATGAACAAATGACACCCAACAGATGATACGCAAATCGTGCGTAAGAGGTTCGATCAGAGTGTCTTCGTGCACTCGATCTTACCCAATGAACCCTGCTCCAAAGTGGGAACGGTTCACCAGCAAAACGAAAAGGCCACCCGGCAACAGGGCGGCCTTCTCTTTTCAAGGGAGAATAGTTCCAACGGAGGCAAAGATTTCCGTCAAAACTCTCTTGCACAAAATCTTATGAGCCGAAAAAGGAGGGTGTCAAGCAAATTTTGGGAAATAAATGTCTTTAGTTTCAATGATTTACAGAATCGGTCAACACGCGCCTGAACTGTTTCAATTTGAGACGGAGGGCCCTCCAACCGCCCTAAGCCAATATTCTGAGGCACTTAAGAACCGTTTGAGGTCTTTGTCCTAGCCGGAGGGTGGGCCGCGGACCGTTGCGCCGCCGGCTCTGCCAAGTCAAGAGAAATGAACTCGGCTTGATCGGAACGGCCAAAGACCGGGCCAGGGAAATAGCGCCGCAAGAGAACACGGGCACCCCCGAAGGCGACTCCCGCCGCCAGTGAGATCGCGCCCACGAGGATGCACAGAAGAATAATGTTGACCAGCAGGTTGGCAATGTTGTTCTTCTTGTCGAAATACGTGTTCTCGTTCCAGGTGACGCTGGCCTCGTAGTTCACCGCACCCAAGAGCGTCTGCGCATCGCTCTGCGAGAGCGGGCCGGCCGCGATGGCGACGATGGGTCCGGTGCGCTTATCGAAAAACGGGCCGACGTTTTCGACGGCCGCAACCCCGGCCTGGGGTTGAGCGGCGTGATGGGCGGCATCGATGCGGCGCAAATGCTCGGCAGCCAACGCCGGCGTCGGATACTCGATCAGCATCAGCGTAGCTTCCCCGCCGGGAGTGGAGTACTGCCCCATCACCACTTCAGGACTGGCACTGAAATCGACCAGGTCCGCAGGAAGGGGAGACGCGATCGCGCCCAGAGCCAGCGGTCCCTCCGCATATTTCTCAGTATTCGCTTGATAGCCGTGGTGTGGCATGAAAGCGAGAATGGGAGGCAGTTTGCCCGCATTTCCTCCGGGCCGCGGCAACACGCCAGCCAGCTCCCGCAGCCCCGCCGCCGACATCACCGACAACTGGCTGAACACCGCCTCTACCAGGATATGACCGCGGTAAAACAGCACGCGCTGATTCAGCGATGCCCCCTGGTCGCCGATTTCTTCCCGCGCCATCTCCGGCTGCAGGTAGAACGTGTATGCGCCGAAGGCGTCGCTGGCATCGGCAAATCGTGCGGCGCGGATTTTCAGTGTGCGGCCGTCGTCACTCTTGTAAGTAGCCGCCTCGAAATCGGTGAACCCGTACTCTTTGAGCAGCGTGGCGTTTGTGGGGTCGGCAGCAGCCGCGTCTTTACTGGTCTGAGCCGTACCCTGGATTTCCCACCCGGCGAACTGCTTGGGCAGGATTGGCGGCGCGGGCGAATCGATACCCGGGCTGGCGGAGAAGCCCACGCTTACGAGACAAACAACGATAGCCAACAGGATTACACACCTTGATACGCGCATGGATGAACCGCTGGGCACAGAATCCCTTCCATCATTAGACCACAGAGGGGGAGAAAAAGTTTCCTGAAGGGGATTCCGGCTGGCAAAGATTTGAGGCATACCCACGATCTCAGCTACCTCACGAGATGAGGGACGGAACAGCTCCGGAATATTCAGATTTGGCTTGTGGTGAACTCACCGGCCGGCTGTCTTATCCATCTTACTTGCGACCTTGACCCCGCTCAGTCCATTCGCATACTTGGCGATGCCGTGGTAGAGCGACTCGGCGATGCGCTGGCGGTATTCGCTGGTGGCGAGGCGATGCTCGTCGACAGGATTGCTGACAAAGGAAATCTCGGCAAGAATCGACGGCATGTTCGCACCGATGAGCACAATGAAGGGAGCCTTCTTCACTCCCCGGTCGCGAATCGCCGGACTCTTGGCCGCCAGGCCGCTGTGCAGCGACTCCTGCACGTCCCCGGCGAATTCCCGCGACTCCTCGATCTTTTCCTTGAGCGCGATCTTCTTCACCAAATCTTGCAACTCATAGATCGATTTCTCCGAAACCGCATTCTCGCGCGCCGCCACTTCGAGCGCTTCCGGCGAAGAAGTGAAATTCAAATAGTAAGTCTCGATTCCNNGCGCGCGCCTGGTTGGCGATTGCCGTACGAGTTTCGAGCGGGATGAACGTGTCGCCCTTGCGCGTGTAAACCACTTGCGCTCCCAGCCGCGTCTCGAGCAGCTTCCCTAAACGCCGGCCCACATCAAGAACGAGATCTTTTTCTTCCAGGCCGTTGGGGCCGATCGTGCCGGTGTCGTGGCCACCGTGCCCTGGATCGATCACAATCTTGCCAATTTTCAGTCCCAAAGCTCGGATCAGGGATCGGTCGCCGCCCGCGGTAGGCTTCGCCTCGCGAATGCCGAGATCAGAAGCAGCGGGAGCGGTTTCCGGCGTGCCAGAAGCAAGCGTGCGCGAGCCAGACTTGCGCCGGGAGTCGACCACGCCGCTTCGCAGTTCAGAGACATTCGAAGCGTCCGACTCGCCGCCAACGTCGCCGTCCGCCAGCTTTTTCGCAACCAGTGTTTTCCGCGGGGGCGGCGATCCTCTCTTAGCCTCTGGAGCATTCCGCGTCGCCACTTCGGCCGAAGAGGCGCCGGTATCGTCATCGTCAGCCTCCACGATTTTCCTGACGACTGCCGTTGGTAGCTTCTTAGTCGCAGCCGCGGGCTCCGAGGCAGACACGGTCGCGTCATCGCTNNTCTTTATCTTTATCTTTGTCTTTGGCCTGTTTCGGGCGCCCATTCTTGCCGTGAATGTCGATGATCAGCCGATAGGGATCGGGCAGCAGGAAAGCGTCGTAATCGGAAAGGTTGTCGACCTCGAGCACCACCCGCGTGTTGCCCCGCGCAAACTGAGCCACGCGAACCTTCTTCAGAAAACCGTCATCCACGTCGAAGCTCTTGCCTACCAAAGTGGAGGCCAGTTTGGTATCGGGCAGATCGAAGAAGATGCGCGCCGGACTGTCGATTCGCTGGGACGAAAACTTCACATCGCTTTCCACGTCGATCGCAACCCGCGTGTAGTCGGGAGTGGACCAGTGCCGGATGCCGGTCACGCGCGGCAGCCC
>PMHI01000187.1:0-2819 GCA_003156615.1 Acidobacteriaceae bacterium
TTGAAGTCCGAATACTTGAATCGCACCGCGAGTTCCGGTGAGGACCGCCGCCTGTTTGCCACGCGGCGTTACAAAATCGAGACCGTCATTGCCAAGAACGGGCATCTGTTCAGCAGCGCTACCATCAGCTTCGAGCCGCTGGTCGCTGGGGAGAGAGTGCTGAAGTTTGGCTTGTTGCCGAATCTCCGCGTCACGCGAGTCACAGACGAGCAGGGACAGGATCTTTATTTCATTCAGGAGAGCCGCAAGGAGGACGGTTCGTTTTACGCCATCCTTCCACAGGCGCCGCCGCTCGGCCGGGAACAGTCCATCAATGTCGAGTATGCGGGCGACAAGGTTTTGGAAGAAGCTGGAGAAGGAAGTTTCTACGTCGGCGCCCGCACCTCGTGGTATCCCAATCTGAATGGATTTGGCGAGCGGGCTCTCTATGATCTTACCTTCAAGGTCCCGAGGAAATACAAGGTCATCAGCGTTGGGCAGCTAAAGGGAGAGTCGATTGAGCAGGACCTCGCCGTCAGCCACTGGATCACCCCCAACCCGGTGGCAGTGGCCGGATTCAACTACGGTGAATACACGCGACTCGACATCCCGGATGAGATCACTGGATACAAGATTTCGGGCTACTATCTGAGCCAGTTGCCCAACAACCTGCGCGGGAGCCGAGCGCTCGAGTCCCTGGCGCCCCGCGGCATGACGAAGTACGCCCTCGAACAAACTCGCGCTCAGTTGCAGTTGTGCACTTTCTACTTCGGCAAGAGTCCTTATGAAGAAATCTACGTCACAGAACAGCCAAATTTTAATTTTGGGCAATCCTGGCCCAACCTGGTTTACCTTCCTATCTCTGCCTACACCGATTCGACGCAGAGATGGATGCTTTTCGGACAGATCAACAGCAAATTCACCGGCTTCGTGCAGGAGGTGACCCCTCACGAAGTCTCCCACCAATGGTGGGGCCACGGTGTGGGCTGGGCGTCCTACCACGACCAGTGGTTGTCGGAGGGCTTTGCCGAGTTCTCCGCCGGGCTGTTTCTGCAGCAGGCCGTGGGAGGAGACTGGCGGAAGGACTACATCGATTTTTGGGAGCGCCTGCGTCAGCGTCTTCTGGAGAAGAACAGTTTTGGCGTAGCTCCGAACGACGCCGGCCCGCTCTGGATGGGACTGCGTCTGATTTCTCCTCGCACCGAGAATGCCTACCAAAATGTGACCTATCCCAAGGGCGCCTACGTGCTGCAAATGCTGCGTTCGATGATGTACGACCCTGACGACAAGGACAAGGCATTCATTGCCATGATGCATGACTTTGTGGAAAGCCATCGCGAGCGGGCTGCGACCACGGAGTCATTCAAGGCCATTGCAGAGANNCGAATGGGTCTACGGTACTCAAGTGCCGCGGTACCACTTCGAATACCAACTCGCTCCGGCGGACGGCGGCAAAGTGAAGTTGCATATGACCGTTACCCAGAGCGAGGTCGACGAGCGCTTTGCCATGCTGGTTCCGGTATTTGCCGACTTTGGCAAGGGCATGGTTCGCCTCGGCCAAGTCGCAATCATCGGCGACACCACCCGCAGCGTCGACGTGCTGCTGCCTGGCCAACCGAAGAAGGTCGCCGTGAATGCATACAGAGAAATTCTGGAACGATGAGCCCTGGCAGTCATTGTTTCTCAATGAAGGCGTGTGCGTCTTTCGCAAGCTTCAATGGGAATCAATCACTCGACATCGGAGCGATCTGACCTGGCACGATCCGGCTCAATCAGTTTTTCAGCGCCCCGCATGGTGATTTGCGGAAGCCCTCATTGGTTCGTCAATCGGGCGCCTCAGGCGGTCCCAGGCGGCGCGAACGATCATTTCTCTGGTCGCGAACCTGGTTTCGCGTTTGGCATCATCAACCCGGGCCGTTTACCCAGTTTTATTTTCACTCTCAGACTGATTCTCCGAGGGTGAGCGCTTGGGTTCTGCATTTCCAGCGGACTGAAACTTTTTGTTCAATTCGTTTAAAACCACACTTGCATACACCAAGTCTTGTAATTCTGGTTCGCCGTCGGAAGCCTCCCGGATCAAGTGGACCGCGCGTTCCGCAGCCGCTT
Organism: Acidobacteriaceae bacterium; assembly: GCA_003156615.1. Next base: position 2,086 of record PMHI01000187.1, read on the forward strand.
TTCGCGCTTCAACGATTCGTCGAGGGACAAGTTCCATAATTGTTTCAAGGACGGCAGCTCTATATANNTTGTTCCTTGCTCGACAATATCCACCAGGGCTTGCTGCGCCTGTTTCAAGTCAGGCGACTGGGTTCGAAGAAAGCGAATGCCAGCGTTGGCTTTATCGACGATGGCCGCAAGAGGGTGTTTGACCTCGTGCGCAATCGACGCGGTCCACTCGCCCATCGTCATCACCGGATTGATGCGGGCCAGTTCCACCTGAGCCTCTCTCAACTTTCGATTGGCAGTCTCGAGTTCCAGGGTGCGTTGCACCACGCGCAATTCGAGTTCGTCATTCATTCTTTTGATTTCTGCCTTCGCTTGCTTGAGTTCTGGAGTCTCAATCAACTCCCAAGACCCATTTCGCATGGTGCCTGCAAACTGGTGCGTACTGATCACGTCGAGCAGATCGGCCGCCCCACTCGTCGCCATCGGGTAGGTGCAGAGCACGGTCATATTCTGATCCACCATGCTGTCGCTGAGCATTTTCTCGTAGTGGCAAAAGCTACTCCAATCCTTTCTTTCCAGCCAGGTAGTGTTTCCGGAAACTCTCAGTCCTGCGTATCCGCGATCTAGTGCCCGACTCATTTTGTCGTTCCAGTTACGGGTCACTCGCTCCATATCGAACATTCCATGTTTCAGGTACCATTCCCGCCCATGAAGGATTTCTATGCATCCATCGGTTCGGTATTCAT
>PMHI01000187.1:2865-3097 GCA_003156615.1 Acidobacteriaceae bacterium
AATTGCAGAAATGCGTTCCCCAGGGTCGATATCCGACTGGACCGATTCCCGTATTCCTCAATTTAGTCGTCGTCCCCGTTTCCATCGGAAGGCCCTCCTTTTGCATCGACGTTCGGAAATGTGATCTGGGATGCCGGAACCCGTGAATCTCAACATCTCGGAACGGAGAACTGCGAGATTACGGCGTAGATGAGTTCACGCATCTCGCTAATTTCGTAGTCCACCTGTTCGA
>PMHI01000187.1:3152-3770 GCA_003156615.1 Acidobacteriaceae bacterium
CCATCGGGAGTGTGTTAAATATCTCACGAGCTGCTTTTTCCGCGGTGACGTTCACCACGAACAGTCCAAGTTGCTGCACGCGCCCCGAACGTCCGATGATGGGGAAGCAGTGATCGAACCAGTATCCAACCTCCGGAGCATCACGGACGTGCCCTGTCAGCAACACGGATGCCGGCTTCCGCGTACGCAAAACCTTTTCGTAGGTTGGTTCGATTTGTTTTGCCAGATCGCCCACGAGTTCGCGTGATGTCTTTCCGACGTGTTGCTCAGCTCCAACCCGGGTCTCGCGGGCGAGGGAAGCATTGACGGACTCAAAGCGGGTTTCGGAGTCCAAGACCGCTATTCCCAGCGACGAGGCACGGATACCGTCGGCAAGTAGCTTTTTGACATGATCCATGTCTGTAGGTTCGAGAGATCCTTGCTTGGTTTTACCTTTGACCGCACTGCGTCACTACCGCGAGTGGCCTCAGACATACAAATTCTTAGGGGGAGTTTAGACTAACCAAAAGGCTCGACGCAAACTCTTTTATGACTGCTACACGACTCGTTAAGGGAGAAGACTCTTAGCACTCGAGCGATCGTCGGTGGCTGGTTTCTTCCTTCGTTCCACCTGATTAA
>PMHI01000110.1 GCA_003156615.1 Acidobacteriaceae bacterium
TCGCCGAACCCGATGCCGATGGCCCGGGCGGTGCGCACCAGTTCCCCTTTCGGGTCGACGGACTTGAGATGGCCGATGGCGTGGGCCACGTCGACAGAGACGATGGAGTCGCCGTGCAGCGCGACCATCATGCCGAAACCTCCGGCAGCGATCAGCTCGACAGCGGCCACGCCGAAGCGGGTTGCCAGAATCCGGTCAAAGGGCGAGGGCGTGCCTCCACGCTGAATGTGTCCCAGCACGCTAACGCGCACCTCTTTTCCGGATTCTCGCGCGATGGCATCGCCGATTAAATTGCCGACGGAACTAGCGCGGCGGTTCTCCTTGAATTCGTGTGGAAGCTTTACGCCCTCGGCGACGACCACGATGGTGAAGTCTTTGCCGACTTTGTCCCGCGCCGCGATGTGCCGGCCAACGTGCTCAATCGTGAACGGGATTTCGGGAATGAGAATCACGTGCGCGCCACCGGCAAGACCGGCGTGCAGTGCGATCCACCCGCAATCGCGCCCCATCACCTCCACCACCATTACGCGATGATGCGATGCGGCCGTGGTGTGAATTTTATCCAGAGCATCGCTAACCGTGTGCAGCGCGGTATCGAAGCCGAAGGTGACCTCGGTCGCGGAAAGATCGTTGTCGATCGTCTTCGGCACGCCGACAATCTTCATACCCCTCTTAAAAAGTTCGTAACCAATCTTCTGCGAACCATCGCCACCGATGGTGATGATTGCGTCGATCCCAAGTTTGGCGGCGTTGGCGATCACCTGCTCGGAAATGTCGCGGGAAACTTCTTTACCGTTTTCCACGCCGCGGTAGTGAAATGGGTCGCCGCGATTCGTGGTGCCGAGAATCGTTCCGCCGCGCGGCATGATACCGCTGACTTTTTCGAGTGTCAGTTCAAAGGATTTCTCCGGGAAGATCAGGCCGTCGAAGCCATCGGGGATGCCGATGACCTTCCAGCCATACTTAAGGATGGCGGCTTTCGTGGCGGCGCGGATTACGGCGTTGAGGCCGGGCGCATCGCCGCCTCCGGTGCCAATGCCGATGCAGCGAATGTCTGACATAGGGTCGTCGCGGGTCTTTCGTTATTTTGGCGAGTCGTATTGGTCAGTCGTTATTGGCGGTTAGCCCTATGCGGACACCAATTTCGTCGCCCTTCGATCATACTGGCGCTTTGCAGAATGACAACTTACCAGTGGGCGTGGCGGGCAGGAACTTCTGTCACTCAGCGGAATGCAGTACGCTCAGAGAAGGAGATTAAGATCAGCCGCCAACCAGTCCCATCCCCTCAGTTTTCGCCCGCGTTACGGGCTAACTGTGAACGACTCCGAATTTGAGCCAGCGGCGCCACACTGGTTCTGGTTGTCCGTCGCCGTAGCTGAACCCACAGTAGTGGTTTCGTTCGCGCTCGTAGGGTTGTACACGTAAACCACCGCCGTGTCCGGCTCTGCGATATCCGTCGCTGGGATCGCAGCGGTGAGTTGGTGACCACTGACGAACGACGTTATTAGGGACGTGCCATTCCACACCGCTACAGAGGTGCTGTTGAAATTGCCGCCGTTTATGGTCAGAACAAAACCGGCTCCTCCAACTGTGGCACTGCTCGGTGAGAGCGAGCTTACCGACGGCGTCGACGGACAAGAACAGGAGATGATAGGGAGCAGGAAAATCGCTAACGCGCCCAGAAGGGGCGATCTTTTTGTCGTGGTTATGGTAGTTCCAGTGATGACGTTTCTCATGGCACCGACGAGCTAGCCTACGGTCGGGACCACCCTCGCACAGAACGCAAGCGTGGGATTCCCCGACCGATCACTGGGTGACGTTAACCGACACGCTATTCGAGGTGATGGTAGTTCCGTTGCTGTCGTAGGTCGCGTAGATAGTAGCGGTGCCGGTGCTGCTTCCGGTCAGGAAGCACATTGGGTCTTCGCCATTTTCCACGGTAATAAGAGTTGTGTTGTTCGTATTCCAGGTCACGGTAGCACTAATGTCCTGGGTTCCTCCGCTGGAGACCGTTGCCATAGCGGTAATGCACTGTGACCCGCTGGCCGTCGTGTTCTCGAGGATGTTTATGCTGGTGGGACTGAGTGTAATCGCGGTCACATCGCTAAGCGTTACCGCGGCGCTAGCCGTGGCGGTGGCGCTTCCGGAAGAGGCCGTAATCGTGGCGCTGCCAGTCGCGATGCCCTTGAGCAACCCGCCGTTGGTAATGGTCGCCGTGCTAGTGTCGGAACTCGACCAGCACACGGTGGTTCCGGTGCAACTCGTTCCCCCGGTGAGAGTATAGGTATTTCCCTCGCTGTCAGTCCCTACGGCATTGAGCTGCTCTGTGCTATCCACGCTTACCGACGGAGTCGACGGCTCGATCGTGATCGACGTAATGGTGGGATTCACGAAAAATCCCGTGCAGCTCACCGCCAGCACTAAAGTTGCAAGCGTGGAGAACACTCCCGTAAGGCGGAGTTTGTTTTTAGTGGACGACATAGCGATCTGAGACTCCTTGGGCACGCTTGCTCGGTTTACAACTGCCCTGGTCTTGTTCTAACTGGTCTTGTTCTAAACAGACTACGCCTCTCCGATGCAATTAGAATACGGTCTTCGCGCCACGGCGGTTGTAAAAAATTGTAGCAGAGAAGATTCCGGGCCGAACACGTAAGTGCCCTTTCGTGTGACGCACGGAACCAGCGCGGCTAACGCCTCTCTCGCATAAGAACGTGCGGACTTCCGGAGGCTTGCAGGAAAAAGCGACAACAGGCACGAAACGCGGCGGAACTGCGCTCCGAAGACAGCCGAGAGTCTGCCCGGAGCGAAGTCGAAAGAGGCGGTTGTCCCCCCGCGGGGAATCTCCGCCTCATTTCACGTGATGAAGTGGCCAGCGCTGAAATCAGCACCGGCCACATGCAGTCAGGACCCACCCGTCCACAGTCACTTCTGCTCTTTCGGCTCGCTCTTTGGCGGAGCACTCTCCCGTTGCGGCTTGGGCGCGGGGCTCGGCTTGGACGCGCTTGCTTTCGGAGCACTCGCCTTGGGCGCAGGATGGTTCGCGGCCTGAGTCCGCGGCTCGCTGGCCGGTGCAGTCTTCGCCTGGTGCGAGTCGCTTACCCGTGGCTCTGTTGCCGGACTCGCCTTCTCTTGATGCGCCGGGGATTTGGCCNNCTTCGCCGGGGCTTTCGTCCGCGCCTCACTTGTCGAATGCGCCTTCTCTGCATGCGCAGGAGCCTTGGTCCGCGCCTCACTTGTCGGATGGGCCGTCCCTCCACGTGCGGGAGCTTTGGCCTTCGGTTCGTTTGCCCCACGGGCAGCTGAACGATTTCGGGCGGGTGCCGAGGCGCGTGCTTCTTTGGGCGACATGGAAGGAGCATGATAGGGCGCTCCA
>PMHI01000783.1:0-1690 GCA_003156615.1 Acidobacteriaceae bacterium
ACTCCTGAAGCTGATGCAGACGCAAACGAAGGAAAGGAATTCGCAGTAAACCCGCAACGGCGGGACAGTACAGGGCACTGTACCAAAGGTATTTACGACCGGAGCGCGGGACTGCTTACACTACAAGGCAAGAGCTGCGCCAGCGCCACAGCTCAGGTTAGACCTTGATAACGCACATGCGCCACGCATTTGGGAGACATTGATCATGGACTTGACGCGATCCACAGCAGCCGCAGCCGCCAAACCGGCACAGTCCGTCCTGCCGCAAAACGAAGTCCGGAATGATATCCGGAACAATGATATGCGGAACGAGGTTCGCAACGATCTGCGGAACGCCGTCCGCCACGACGCCGGGGCCCCGCACAAGTCCTCAGGCTTCGGCATGCCTTGCGCCAAATGCCGTCTCTATTATCCCGCCAACGTCGACACCTGTCCGGCCTGCAACAGCAGAGAGCGGGTTTCTCCTAAGGTAGCACCGGTCATTGTGAGAGAGCAGTACGTGGGCGAACCCATGCCCGACCCCGCCGTCGTCGAGCAAGAGCGAGAGGCCTTCCTGAAAGAGTTCAAGTCCCAGCTTTTCGCGGCGCAGGCGGAAGTGGCAAGTTCGCCTGTGATGTGCACGCTCGGAAAGCACCGCGCGCAAAGCGCCGAAGTCGCCTCGATCTGCAAGCAGTGTTACGACCGTCTGCGGGAGCGTGCCGATGTCTGCGAAGCTGCCCTGCACATCGACCTGAAAGAAGCGGCGCAGATTATCTACGAGGCCGTCTGGGCCGATCCCTCCGATCCCAGCAAAACCTACACCAACGCGGCCAGCGCGCTACTCAACGAATTGCGCAGGCGCTCCGGAGTCTCGAACATGCTGGGTTCGCTCCAGCCGCTGGGTAATTAACGCCGCAGTACCCCGTACAGGGTACCGGGCACAAGCCCTTGACCACTGATTTGCTTTGCCCGCAAGATTCGGATAGTCCGCTGGTGCGTCTAACCCTTACGCTGTTCCTACCATGACTTCCACTCACATGACTTCCCCCCTGACAGCCTCCAATGCCATACTCGCCGAGGCGGTAACAGGCTTCGTGCCTATAGCACCCTCCAACCCGAAAAAGCCAACCAGCCTCCAGCGAGGCGACGCTCATCTGAATGAGGACGTGCGCTGGAACGCGGTCGCGGCGCGCGATCCCGGGCACGACGGAGAGTTTGTCTTCGCCGTAGCCACCACTGGCGTCTATTGCCGGCCGTCTTGTCCGGCACGGCGGCCGCGGCGCGAGAATGTGACGTTTTTTTGTCGCCCCGAGGAGGCGGAGAAAGCCGGCTTCCGCGCTTGTTTACGCTGCCGGCCGAGGTTGGTCAGCGGCAATCCGCAGTCGGATTCGGCAAAAGAGATCTGTCGCTATATTGAGCAGCATCTCGATGAGTTGATCACGCTCGAACGGCTGGGCAAGGTGTTTCGGCAAAGCCCTTTTCACTTGCAGCGGCGTTTCAAGGCGGTACTAGGAATCACGCCGCGGGAATACGCCGATTCCTGCCGCCTGCGCCTGCTCAAGCGTAACCTGCAGGCCGGAAACAATGTGACCCGCGCCATGTATGACGCCGGATACGGTTCGAGCAGCCGGCTCTACGAGAAGACCGCGTCGCAACTCGGCATGACGCCCGACAAATACCGCCGCGGTGCCATTGCTGCCTCCATTCGTTA
>PMHI01000783.1:1801-4226 GCA_003156615.1 Acidobacteriaceae bacterium
TTTCAGCGGCGCGTGTGGACTTACTTGCAGTCGATCCCATTCGGTGCGACACGTTCTTACAGCCAGGTGGCGAAGGCGATTGGTCAGCCCAGCGCCAGCCGGGCCGTGGCGCGTGCCTGCGCGACGAATCCCGTAGCAGTCGCGATTCCTTGCCATCGCGTGGTCCGCGAAGATGGCAGCATCAGTGGCTATCGCTGGGGCGTGGACCGCAAGAAGACGCTGCTCGAGATGGAGCAGCGGGGAGTGTGACCGCGGAAGCTGCTGAGGGCGCTCGGCGGAGTGCTGTTGAGCTCCCTTCACGCGCCTCCGCACATATGGGTCGAATCCGCTAGGCTCCAGCTTTGGTGCGTGCGCAGATTTGTGGTGCGGTATGTGCGGCCCCGATCGTCACCTTTCGGACAGTTGCGCGGAAGGGACACGAGGCACATACGCACGGGATCGCGGTTCCTCGATTGTTCGATCGTCGGCACGCGATCGTAGCCAACCTGATAGCCGCCATTTTCAAAGCTCACGGCGCTGCCGGAGTCTGGAACCCCCTCAAGACGGATCCCGATGGATTTGATCGCTGGGTCGGCGCAGTCGCCCACCCGCTTCGGCAGGTCGCCAGCCCACGCCGGAAGGCAGACCGCAAAGGATAAAACGGCGGTAGAGAGCTGCTTGCAATAAGACATCGGCCACTTTCCTTCGTGGAAATGGCGAACCGCGCGTGCCGGGCCATCGTCGCCGGCGAAAGTCCATAAGGCCTTTTATGGTCCCGGACGCCTTCAATACTACGGATAGGCCGAGTTTCCTTGACGGCGCCTTTCGGCTTCATAGTTCACCGAGTTCGCCGGTTTGAGAAGACTAATGAATCAAGCGCATTAAAGATCAACTTGCTGACAAGGATCGTGCGAGAAGTGGCGACCTCTCGTGGGCCAGACCGCAGCTTGCGCCGTCTCCGTGGCCTCGGTGCGGAGCGTCCGCAAGCATTCGGAACGCCGCAAGGCAGGCGTTGCGGGTAACGTCTTAACGGCAGCAGAACCAGCGCATTCGCCATCAATCGGCGGCGTGCCCGCGGGCCACGACCGCCCAGTTCACCAACGCCAGCGCGATGGTCGCGATCAGGATCAGGGATTGGCCGAAATCCACGCGCGTTACCAGGATCGCGCATAGGGTCACGCCTGATACGGCGAAGAAATTTCCCGCGGGCAGGCGGAACATTGCTGCCGCGCCTTCGGGCTGCTTGCGGCGCAGGACGGGCAGGGCTGCGCAGCCTACGCCGTAGTAGAGGAGGCGGGCTACGGCGGAGAGTGTTACATTCCATTTGAAGTCGCCAATCAGCGCTAATCCCCAGACCAAGGCGGCGAAGACGAGAATCGAGACATAGGGAGTGTGAAAGCGGCGATGGACGGTGGCGAAGGCTTTGGGGAGGTCCCCTCGCTCGGCAAGGGCGAAGGGGACGCGGGGCATGGCGAGAATTTTTGCGCTGAGGTATCCGTAGAAAGAGATTAACGCGCCGATGGCAACCAGAGCGGCGCCTGTGGGACCGACCGCGAGCCGCGCCACGTCGGCCAGAGGGCGCTGGCTGTACAGGGCGTCGGGCAGGACTCCGACCACCACCCACTGGATTAGCGCATAGATTACGGTGCAGACCAGCAACGCCGTGAAGAGCGCGAAGGGAGCGTCGCGGCGAGGATTTTCCGCTTCACTCATGGGCGCGAGTGCGGTCTCGAATCCGCCGTAGGCGAAGACCAAGAGCAGCACGGCTTTCAGCCACTGACTGATGCTGGGGGACGCAATGGGTGCGGTCGCGATGTTCCAGTGCTGGTGCTGAAGCACGAGTAGGCCCAAGACGATCACGGAGAATAACGGTACAAGCTTGGCCGCGGTGAACAGATTGCTTACTCGCGTTCCTGCGCGCACGCCGCGAATGTTGACGAGAGTTAGAAAGCCTACGAGAACGGTGAGGATAAGACCTCGCGGCAGCGGATCTTTGGCGTGTGGAAAGAACTCGCCCAGGTAGATCACAAACAGGTTGGCGTTCGCGGCGGGCGCAGCTACTTGCCCGAGCCAGAGCATCCAGGCGGTTTGAATCCCCGTCAGGCGTCCGAAGGCGACGCGGGCATAGAGATAGGGGCCACCGGCTTCCTGAAAGCGCGACGCTACTTCGGCGAAGCAGCCTATGATCACGCTCATCCCAGCGCCAGCCGCGAGTACGGCGTAGGGACTGTAGTTGCCGATGAGAGCTGCCACGGTTGAGGGCAGTCCGAAGACTCCGCTGCCGATGATGGAGTTCACCACCAACGCGACTAGGCTCCAGCGGCCGATGGCGCGGATTAGTTCGTGGCTAGGCGGATTCGGCGAAGGCGTTTCCATCCGCGCTTTTGTATCACAACCCGGCGTTATTTTGGACAAACAGTCGCGGCTTAGGCGCAGCGCTTCGCCG